>DASSPM010000079.1:0-10923 GCA_035699625.1 Candidatus Limnocylindrales bacterium
GCGGCAGGCCGCCGTAGACGACGTGACGCAGGTCGCGCCCGACACGCCCCTCGCGTACGGTGCGGTAGCGCTCGGCCAGCGCGCGCAGCTCAGCGGTGCCCGCGAGCAGCTCCGGCAGGGCGGCCAGGTCGGCGATGCGCGGCCGGTGACCGACCACCGGCGCCGGCGCGGCGGCCGTCCCCGGACGCCGTGCCTGCGCCTCGGCGTAGGCCTCCGCCAGGCGGCGATCCTGGCCCCGCCGCCCCCGCAGACGGGTCGTGGCCTCGCTCACGAGCGGCGCTCCTCCCGACGTGGCAGCAGCTTCCGCCAGCCGGTGCTGCGGCGCACGATGCCGTCGGCGTCCGCTGCGCCGCTCCGGGCGTCGCCCGCGGCAGGACCGTCGGAGGCGGACGCCTCGGCGGCGGGCGCGGCGTTTCCCTCGGGTGCGCCCGAAGTGCCGTCGAGCTGCCACGGGTTCCAGCGGGTGGCGGCGCGCGCGACGCCGTCGCGCGCCCAGTCCTCGATGGCATCGGCCGTGGCGTCGAGCAGGGCGTCGAGTCGGGCGCGCTCCGCGAGCGAGAAGCGCGACAGGACGTGGTCGACGGCCGCCCGGTCCGGTTCGCCGATGCCCACGCGGAGTCGCGCGAAGCGCTGGTTGCCGAGCTCGCCGATGATCGAGCGCAGGCCGTTGTGGCCGCCGGCGCCGCCGCCCTCCCGGAGGCGCAACCGCCCGAAGGGCAGGGCGAAGTCGTCGACCACCACGAGCACGTCCTCGAGGGGCGCCTTCTGACGCGCCAGCACCTTGCGCACGGCCAGGCCCGACTCGTTCATGAAGGTCAGCGGCTTGACCAGCATCAGATCGATGTCCCGGTAGTGGCCCCAGGTCACAGCCGATGCGTCGCGCTCCTTGCCGCGACCGGCCCAGCCGGCGCGGTCGGCCAGGCGGTCGATGACCATCCAGCCGATGTTGTGGCGGGTCTCGGCGTAGCGGCTGCCCGGGTTGCCGAGCCCGAAGACGATCTTCACGCGTCATCCTGCGCTGCGGAACTGGCTGCCTCGTCGCCCGGCCCGGGGGCACGGCGAGAGGGCCGCACCCGCGCCGGGTGTGGCCCAGGGCGATGGTACCCCGGCCACGCGGCCAGCCCCGGGAACGACTCGCGAGCCGACCGTCCAGCCCGCGTCGAGCGGTCCCGGGTCAGGGCATCCGTCAGCGCCCTCGCGTCAGGCCGGCGCTCCTTCGAGGATGCGCTGCTCGAGCGAGCGCATGGCCGCCTGCTCCGCGGGCGCCGCGTGGTCCCAGCCGCACAGGTGGAGCGCGCCGTGCGCCACCAGCAGGCGCAGCTCGTCGGCCGGCGACCAGCGCACATCACCGGTCTGGCCGCCGCGGCCGGCCTCCGCCTGGGTGATGGCGCGCTCGACGGAGACGACGATCTCGCCCAGGTGCGGCCGCGTGCCCGGCGGCAGCACGAAGCCCTCCGCCGGCCCGGCTGCCACGGCGCCTCCCGCGGTCCCTGCCAGCTGCGCGGCCGCCTGCCCCTCGTGCGGCGGGAAGGCTGCCGCGGGCAAGAGCGGGAAGGAGAGCACGTCGGTCGGGCCCTCGACGCCCATCGCCTGTCGGTTCAATCGGGTCAGCTCGGCATCGTCGGAGAGGATGAGCCCGACCGTCGCGGGTGCCGGCGCCCCGGCCGCGAGCAGCGCCCTGCGTGCCACCTCGGCCAGGCCGTGCAAGGGCACCACGCGTGGCACGCGCGGGCGCAGCACGACGTCGAAGCGGAAGGGGGGCAGGTAGAGCCGCGCACCGCCGGCGCCGCCCGGAACGCGCGTCGGCACCGCCTAGCCGGCCGGGCCGCCGCCGCCCGCCGCCGCGCGGCGCGACTCCAGCTCGACGATCTTGTTCTGCGGGTATTCGATGCGCCGGTGGTACATGCCCAGCAGCTGCGCCACGAACGCCTCGCGGACGCGCTCCAGGTCGCGCAGGGTGAGATCGCACTCGTCGAACTGGCCGTCTTCGAGCCGCTCCCGGAAGATGCGCTCGACCATGGCCCGGATGGCGGGCTCCTCCTGGCTGGTGAGCGAGCGCACGGCGGCTTCGACCCCGTCGGCCAGCATCAGGATGGCTGCCTCCTTCGTCTGCGGCTTGGGGCCTGAGTGGCGGTAGCGCCCGGCATCGACGGCGGCCTCGGCGGCGGCCGCCTCTGGCGTCCCTGGCCGCGCGCCAGCCGCCTCGACGGCCTGCTCCTTCGCCCGGGCGTAGAAGAAGCTCATCAGCGCCGTGCCGTGATGCTGCGGGATGAAGGCGATGATGGCCTTGGGCAGGCGGTACTGGTAGGCCAGGTCGATGCCGTTGGCGACATGCGCCTTGAGCACCTGCGCCGACTGCTCGGGCGTTAGCTCGTCGTGCACGTTCTCCATGCCGGCCTGGTTCTCGATGAAGGCCAGCGGGTTGGCCAGCTTGCCGATGTCGTGGTAGTAGGCCGCCACGCGAGCCAGCAGCGGGTCGGCGCCGATGGCCTCGGCCGCCCGCTCCGAGAGGTTGCCCACCATCAGCGAGTGGTGGTACGTGCCGGGCGTCTCGAGCAGCAGGCGCCGCAGCAGAGCCTGCGACGGGTTGGCCAGCTCGAGCAGCTGGAAGGACGTGGTGATGCCGAAGACGTTGCCCAGCAGGGCGAAGGTGCCCACGGCGGCCACGGCCGAGCCGACCGCCGCGGCGACCGAGGCGGCCGAGAGCTGCAGCACCCACGTCAGGTCGTGCTCGCCGAGCAGGCCGAAGATGATCACCACGACCAGGTTGACCGCCGCCATCACCGCGCCGGCCTGGATGAAGTTGCCCAGGCGCTCGCCGCGACGGAGCGCGACGATGCCGGCCGTGCCGCCCATGAGGACGAAGACCCCGAGCTCGACCGCGCCGGTGATGACGCTGGCCAGCACGCCCAGCACGGCCAGCACGATGACCGCGGCACCCGCGTCGAGCAGGATCGAGATGAGCAGGCCAGCCGTGGCGATGGGCATGAAGAAGGGCAGCACCGAGCGGTCGCCCGTGGCCTTCAGCGCGAGCGTGGCCATGACGAGCAGGAAGCCGACCAGCAGCAGGGCGTTGTTGCGGTGCCAGAACATCGGCCGGAAACGCCACACCCAGGCAAGCAGGAGGCCGACGGTGAGCGTCGAGAGGAGCAGCCAGCCGATGAGCTTCACGCCGTCCGGTTGCGGGTCGAGCAGGCCGAAGAAGGCCATCTTCTCGATGTCCACGGCCTCCAGCCGGCGACCGCTTTGCACGATCAGCTCGCCCAGCTTGATGGTGTAGCTGACCGGCGGCACGGCCAGCGCGGCCTCCTCGCGGGCCTGCGCGTGCTTGGCCGCGTCGTAGGTCGAGTTGGCCACCAGGTACGGGCCGAGGATCTCCACGGCCAGAGCGCGCTGCGCCGGCGCCAGTTCCGGCGAGAGCCGCTCGCCGAGCGCTTCGCGCGCCGCCGGCAGCAGCGTGTCGCGCACCTCGACGCGCTGCGCCGCCTCCAGCGCGCGCTCCATCTCGGCGCGCAGGTCGCGCCACTCCCTGGTGGAGAGGCCCTGCAGCGTCTCCAGCGAGGCGGTCGAGAGACCCGGCAGCGCCCCGGCAAGGGCCTTGGCCCGCGCCTTCTCGTCGAGCACGGCGGCGAACGCTGCGTCCACCGGCTGCATGGCCCGATCGAAGGCGGCAACCTGACGGGCGGCCGTGAGCTGCCCGCGCTCGGGCGACCAGTCGTACTGGGGCGGCACGGCCTTGCGCGCCTCCTCGCGCGCGGCCTCGGTCTCGACCTGGCTGGTGAAGGTATCGGTGCGCGGGGCGCGGATGTCGGTCGGTGCCACGTCGCCCACGCGGGCACTGAAGCCCGAGGGCAGGATGTCCACGGAGAGCATCGCCGTCATGACCCCCACCAGGATCGCCGCGGCCACGCCGAGGCGGGCCGCGTCGCGGCGGGTGAAGGCGCTGCTTGTGGGCAGGCGACGGGCCAGCACGGCTACGCCTCCGCCTCGGAGTGCTCGTGGCGCTCCAGGTCCCGACGTGCCAGCTCCTGCGCGACCATGGCGCTCACGGCGCGGCCATCGGCGCGGCCGCGGGTGCGCGGCGCGAGCAGGCCCATGATGCGGCCCAGGTCGCGCGCGGAGGTCGCGCCCGCCTCGTCGATGGCGGCGAGCACCATGGAGCGCAACTCTTCCTCGGAGAGCTGCTGGGGCAGGAACTCGGCCAGGATGGCCAGCTCGGCCTCCTCCTTGGCCGCGAGGTCCTCGCGGCCCGCGCTGCGGTAGGCCTCGACCGACTCGCGGCGCGTCTTCACCTCGCGCGCCAGGACACCGACGAACTCGTCCTCCGACAGCGGTCGGCGGGCGGCTTTCTCGGCGTTGTAGGCGGCAGCCACGGCCATACGCAGGGTGTCGCGCCGGAGCGCGTCCTGGCTGCGCATGGCCGAGGTGAGCTCGGCCTGGAGTCGTTCCTGGAGGGTCACCGATGGGTTCCTCCGCGGGTTGGGCGCTCCCGCGACGGGGTCGACCCGTATGGCTGGTCGGCCGTGCGGCCCGAGCCTCGAGGCTCGGGGGCCGTCAGGCCGAGCGGGCGGCGGCCTTCTTGCGCTTGGCTTCCTTGCGCTTGCGCTTGACGCTCGGCTTCTCGTAGTGCTCGCGGCGCCGAGCCTCTGCGAGGATGCCGCTCTGCTGGATCTTCTTGTTGAAGCGTCGCAGCGCGCTCTCGAAGGTCTCGTTCTCACCGACACGGACTTCAGCCAATCGAGTCTTCACCTCCCACCGGCAGGACTTCGCCTCGTCACGCTGGTCCGGGGCCGGGGTCCGGTCGGGCGTGCGCGCTGGGCCGGTCGGGACCGGGCCGATCGATCCGCTCGGACCGATCGCTCGCGACCACCATGGCCGCGCCCGCGCGAGGGCTGGCGGAGCATAGCCGAGGGTGCCGGACGGGTCAAACGCCCGGCGGTCGGTCGCGGGGCGGTGCGCAACGCGGGCGACGCTCGCGCGTCGCCATGGTGACGGTCGCCGGTGTCCGCGCTTCGTGCCGGGCAGCGATCCATGTTCTAAGGTGCACCGATGGCCAGGGTGAGCATCCCAGACCCCGCGCGGTACGGGTCCCTGCTCGACATCCTCGACGACGCCGCGGCGCGCCACGGCGACCGGCCGCTCATGTCGCAGCGCGGCGACGAGGGCACGGCGCACAGCTGGTCCGCCCTGGAGCTGCGCCACCGCGCGCGACTGGTGGCCTGGCGCCTGCGCGCGCTCGGCATCCAGCCGGGGGACCGGCTGCTGACCTGGAGCCCGCCCGGGCCGGAGATGCCGGCCGTCTACTTCGGGGCGATGATGGCCGGCGTGCCCGTCGTGCCCATCGACCTGCGCATGACGCCCGAGGTGGTCGAGCGCATCTGCCACAGCGCCGAGGCAGCCTGGCTCGCCGTGGGCACGGGCCGCGACGCGCCAGAACCGCGCGAGGCCGGGCTCGAGCACCTCCCCGCGCGCACCATGGCCTGGCTCACGGCGGAGCCGGCCCACGAGAACGCCGCCGGCACCGACGAAGGCGGCCTCGACCCCACCTTCCCGCCCGACTGGGAGGCCCAGGTGGCAGCCTGGCCCCGGCCGACGCGCGACGACCTCTTCGAGATCGTCTACACCTCGGGCACGACCGGCCAGCCGAAGGGCGTGATGCTCGACCACGGCAACATCCTGGCCACGCTCGAGGCGACCTCGAAGCTGATCCCGCCCTGGGAGCACCGCATCGTCTCGCTGCTCCCGCTCTCGCACCTCTTCGGGCAGCTCGAGCTGCTCTACGTCCTGCTTCTCGGGGCGAACGTGCTCTACCTCCGTTCGCGCAACCCGCGCGTCATCTTCGAGTCGCTGCGGAACCAGCGCGTGACGACCATGGTCGTCGTGCCCCAGGTCCTGGAGCTCTTCTGGCAGGCCATCACGCGCGAAGTCGAGAAGCAGGGCCAGCTTGCGTTCTTCGAACGGCTGCGGCGCATCGCGCGCCGCCTGCCGTACTGGGCAAGGCGCCTCCTCTTCCGGCGGCTGCACGACCAGCTCGGCGGCCAGCTGCGCCTCTTCGTCTCGGCGGCCGCCTTCCTGCCGCCCGCCCTGCAGCAGGCCTGGGAGGACGTTGGCGTCATCGTCATGCAGGGCTACGGCGCGACCGAATGTGGCTTCGCCTCCGCCACCTCGGTGGACGACCACCCGGTGGGCTCGGTCGGCCGGCCCGCGCCGCCGACGCAGCTGCGGCTGAGCGAGGAGGGCGAGATCCAGATCGGCGGCCCGACCGTCTTCGCCGGCTACTGGCGCGATCCGCAGGCGACGGCCGCCGCCCTGGCCGCCGACGGCTGGTACCGCACCGGCGACGTGGGCCGCTTCGACGAGCGCGGCAACCTGGTCCTGAGCGGCCGCATCAAGAACATCATCGTGCTGCCCAACGGGCTCAACGTCTTCCCCGAGGACATCGAGAACGCGCTCAAGATGGCGGGCTTGGGTGAGACGGTGGTCATCGAGACGGCTCCCGGCCGCATCGAGGCGGTCGTGCTGCCGCCGGGTCAGGCGGTCATGCCGCGCGGCGATGGTTCGCTGCCCGAGGGTCGCGAGCGCACGGCCGAGGAGTCGGCCGAGCTGCGGCGCACCATCGACGCCGCGGTGAAGACGGCCAACGCGTCGCTCTCGATGCACCAGAAGGTGGCCGCCTGGCGTCTCTGGCCGGGCGGCGACTTCCCGCGCACGCACACCCTCAAGGTGAAGCGCGACCAGGTGCGCGCGTGGGCGGCGGCCGACGCGCCGCTGCCGGTGCGCAGCGGGTCGGGCGAGGTCGGGGGCGGCTGAGCCGACCGTCTTACTTGCGGACCTCGATGGGCTGCCCGAAGGCCGAGATCAGGTCGAAGGCGCCACGCGCGCGCTCGGGCTCGGCCGAGAGCTCGCGTGACCACCAGCTGAAGACGATGGTCGGGCCCACCTGCTGCACGGCGAACTGGGCATCGAGCGGGAAGTTGGTCTGACCGAAGCCACTGCCCAGGTACCGGGCGAAGACGCCGCCCCTCTCCCTGGCCGTGGCAACGTCATCGAACTCGTAGATCACCACGAAGCCCGCGTCGGGGTCGCCCACGTCGACCTGCAGCGCGGCCCGCGGTACGCGCGACAGCTCCAGTGGCTCGGCCGGTCGATACGGCCGGGTCAGGACCTGCACGCGGTAGCCGGCCGGCGCCAGCGCGTTGCGCAGCGCGCCGAAGGTGCCGGCCACGACGGGCGTGAGGCTGGCCATCGGCCGCAGCGCGTCGTCCGTGCCTGCGGGCGTCCGGGGTGCCGGCGAGCCCCCGCCCGGCGGACCGCAGGCAGCCGCGACGAGGACCACGACCAGCAGCGCGGCCACGGCCGCATGGCGCATCAGCCCGGCGGCCACGACATCGCCCGCCCGCCCAGCAGGTGCAGGTGGAGATGCGCCACCGATTGTCCCCCGTAGCGCCCGACGTTGGTCACCAGCCGGTAGCCGTCATCGGCGATGCCGTGCGCGCGCGCCAGCTCGGCGGCCACGGCGAAGAGCCGCCCCAGCAGCGGCGCGTCCTCCTCGGTCAGCTCGGCGGCGGAGGCGATGTGACGCCTGGGGATGAGCAGGATGTGCGTCGGCGCCCGCGGGGCGATGTCGTGGAAGGCGACCACCTGGTCGTCCTCGTGGGCGCGCTTGGCGGGCACCTCGCCCGAGGCGATCCCACAGAAGAGGCATGCTCCGTCCGGCATGGTCCCTCCTTACCAGAGCTTCGGCTTGGTGGTCATCAGGAAGCCGATGGCGCCGACGAGCCCGGCCATCAGGTAGCTCACGTACCTCTGGCGGCGGGCCCGTTCTGCCCACCTGGTTCGCTCGCTCTCGGCGAGCGGGCCGCGCATGCCGAAGAGGCGTCGCAGCGCCGGGCGCTGCACGGCCGCGGCAAGGCCGAGGTTGGCCACGTAGAGCCCGAGCGCGGCCAGGAGCCAGGGCTGGGCCAGCAGGTCTGCGCCCAGCAGGAGCACGAGCCCGAGCCCGGTCACGGCCAGCCCGGCCGCGACCGGGCCGCTGCCGCGGCGCTGGAAGGCGAGCAGGATGCGCACCAACGGCCCGTGCTCGCTCGTGCCCGCCTCGCGCGCCCGGAGCGCGAAGGGCAGCAGCAGACTCGGCAGGAAGAGCGACACGGCGAGCGTGATATGCACAGCGAGCAGCAACGGGAAGAGCGGCACGATCGACCTCGGGACGGCGGCGCGGCTGCGCGCCGGAGCCGATTGTACGGTCCCCATCCCGGCCGTGGCCGCGACCCGCTTCGAGGTCGCCGGAGGCACCGGGGTGTCGCTGCTCTGATGGCCGGGGTGCGCCACGCGGAGCGGGCACTCGGACCGGCAGGCAGGTCCCAGCCTCGACGGCCCGCTCGCCGCGTGACGTACCATCGGGCCCACGATGCGAGTGCCCATCGGACGATCTCGTCGAGCCAAGCGCTCCGCGGCACCGGATGCCCGCCCGACGACCTCCTCGCCCGAGATTCGCAGCCTGGACGAGCTGCACGCCTATTGGCGCGAACCTGACGAACTCAACCGGCCGGAGCGCTACCTCGAGCATGTCGCCCGCAGTCGCTTCCTGGTCCGGCTCGTCGCCCCGCATGTGCCCCGGGACGCCCGGGCACTCGAGATCGGCTGCAATGCCGGGCGTAACCTGGCGCATCTGCTGGAGGCCGGCTACGAGGACCTGACCGGGATCGAGATCAGTGCCGATGCTCTCGCCTTGCTGCGGCGCACGTATCCAGAGCTCGCGGAACGCGGCCACCTGATCAACGCCTCGGCGGAGACTGCCATGCCACGGTTCGGTGACCGAACCTTCGACCTCGTGTTCACGATGGCGGTGCTCGAGCACATCCACCCGAGCAGCGAGTGGGTCTTCGCCGAGATCGCCCGCGTCACCGATTCCGTGCTGGTGACCATCGAAGACGAGCAGAACACATCGTGGCGCCATATCCCCCGGGACTACGGACGCATCTTCGAGGCGCTGGGGATGCGCCAGGTCGAGGAACACGAGCTGTCGCCAGAGCACGGCTTCTCCCGCAAGTTCCGCGCCCGCGTCTTCCGGCGCAACGAAGAGCCACGACCATCGGCCTAGTCCAGACGCTCTGTCTCTAGCGCGACCCAGTCGCCCTCCTGTGCGCGGTGGCGGACGCGCAGACCCGCGGCGGCGAAGGCGCGACGAACCTCCGGCTCGCGGTCGGCGAAGATGCCACTCGCCAGCAGTCGTCCGCCCGAGCCGGCGCTCCCCTGGCCGGGTCGGACGGCCTCGTGGAGTGGCAGCGCCAGGTCGATCAGCAGGGAAGCGATCAGGTTGGCCAGCACCACGTCGAAGAGCCCCTCGGCCACGGGCAGGCTGCCCTGTCGGGCGCGGACCCGTGACCCGAGCCGGTTGCACCGCGCGTTGGCGATGGTGGCCTCGACCGCGATCGGGTCGGTGTCGATGCCCAGCACCTCCGCGGCGCCGAGCCGCGCGGCGGCGAGTCCCAGGATGCCCGAGCCGCAGCCGACGTCCAGCACGCGCGCGCCGGCCACGACGCCCTCGTCGGCCAGGCGTTCGAGTCCCGCGAGGCAGAGCCGGGTCGTCGGGTGGAGGCCCGTGCCGAAGGCCATGCCCGGGTCGAGCGCCACGACCACGTCGCCGGGCCGCTTCCGGTGGCGGCGCCAGGTAGGCCGCACGACCAGCCGCCGTCCGACGCGCAGCACCGGGAAGTGGCGCTTCCAGGCGTCGGCCCAGTCCTCCTCGTGGACCACGCGCGTGCGCAGCTCGCCGATGGGCCGCAGTCCGAAGGCCTGGAGATGGCCGAGCGCCTCCTCTGCCTGGGCCGCGGCGCGTCGTGCCGCCGCCGCATCGATGCCCGGTAGGTAGGCCCGCAACGTGACAGGCCGTGAGCAGTCGACCTCGGCGCCGAGTCCCTCGTCGGTCAGTTCGAAGGCGGGCTCGGCGCTGACGCCGCCCGGCGCGACGCGGGAGAGAATCTCGCTCACGGCCTCGACCGCCTCGGCATCCGCCTCGACCGACAGCTCCAGCCAGGTGCCGCCCGCGGAGAGGCCTTCGAGGGCGTCTGCGGATGGAGCCCCGCGCCAGGTCGGTCGGTCGTCCGTCAGGTGATGGCGTCCTTGACCTTGCCCAGGATGCCCGGCTGGCGGCCGTTGGCCGTCTCGCCGGACTCGGCAGCGAAGGCCTCCAAGAGCTCCCGCTGGCGCTTGCTCAGCCGCGTCGGCACGCGCACGTCGACCACGACGTGGAGGTCGCCGCGCACGCCCGGGCGGCGCAGGTGCGGCACGCCCCTGCCGCGCAGCCGGACCTCCGTGCCGGGCTGGGTGCCGGGCTTGATCTCGACGCGCTCCTCGCCCTCGGCGGTGGGCACGGTCAATGTGGCACCGAGGGCTGCCTGCGCGATGGACACCGGCAGCTCGTAGAAGAGCTCCGTCTCGCGCCGGCGGAGCTGAGGATGGGGCGCCACGTGCACGACCACGTAGAGGTTGCCCCGCGGCCCGCCGCGCGGACCCGCCTCGCCCTCGCCGGAGAGCCGCACCTGGTGGCCCTCGTCGATGCCCGCCGGCACGGTCACCACCAGCCGCCGCTTGCGCTCCGTGCGGCCGTCGCCGCGGCAGGTCTGGCAGGGCTTCTCGATGATCCGGCCCTGGCCCTGGCAGCGCGGGCAGGGAGTCGCGGTGACCATCTGGCCGAGCATCGTGGCGCGCACCTGGCGGACCTCGCCGCTGCCGCCGCACTGGGGGCAGGTCACCGGTTCCGTGCCGGGCTCGGCGCCGCTGCCCTGGCAGGTCTCGCAGCGGTCGAGGGCGGTGAACTCGATCTCCTTCTCGGTCCCGCTGATCGACTCGGCGAAGGTCAACTCGAGGTCGTAGCGCAGGTCGGCCCCGGTCGGCGGCCGGGCACGCCGGCCGGTCGCGCCC
>DASSPM010000080.1:0-12629 GCA_035699625.1 Candidatus Limnocylindrales bacterium
CGGGTCCCAGCGCTCCGCGAGGAGGGTCACCTTGACGTCGTGCCCGACGACCTCCTCGGTCGCCTCGCGCACCTGCTCGACCATGGCGCCGGCGTAGGGGCAGAAGGGCGTGGTCAGGATCATCTTGATCTCGGTCTGGTCCGGGCCGAGGATGACCTGCTTGATCAGCGCCAGCTCGACCACGTTCATGCCGATCTCGGGGTCGACCACCGAGCGCAGCGAGTCGAGGATGGCCAGCTCGGTCGCCCGCGCCTGCGCGTCGAAGGCGGGCGCATCGGTATCCCTGGGTGTGGCCGCCGTGGTGATCGGGTCGGTCGTCTGCTGCTCGGTCATGGCCCGGTCATCGTAGCACCGGGTGCCGGGACGACCCTCGGCGGGGGCGGTCAGGTCGAGCTCGCCTCGGTCACCGGTTCGGTCACGACCACACCGTGCAGTCCGCGCAGGTGCTCCGGCAGCGAAGTCGCCTCCTGCGGCGAGAAGCCGGGCCCGCGGAGCGTGCCGTCGGGCGCGAAGAACTCGGCGTAGCGCGGGCGCGCCTCGGCAGCGTAGCGGAAGGCCTCGGCGATGCCGACCAGCCGCAGCTCGGGGTTCTCGGCCAGCATCCGTGCCGGGGTGTAGCCGGCGGCGCGCATCTCTAGCAGGTTGCGCACGGTGAGCCGGGTGTTGTAGCAGAAGGGCTCGCCGTTCATGACCAAGGGGTCGACCTTGACCCACTTGATGGTCATCTCAGACGACCGAGTCGTCGGCGATGCCGGCGCCCTTCCAGAAGAAGCGCACGATGGCATTGCCCTTGTGGTCCCCGGGCAGGCGACCGTGGAACTTCAGCCTGGCCAGCCAGCGCTCGATCAGCTCGCCTGCGAGACGCGCGTCCTCGGGCGAGAGGACGTCGGCCACCGCCCGGCGCAGTCCGCGCACGACGGTCGCGAAGTCGCGCATCGGCACCTCGCGGCGGCGGTAGATGGGCACCAGCCACTCGCCGTAGTTGACGACGTGGCTGTCGTCTCCGCTCTCGAGCGAGCGCGCCAGCTGCAGCACGTGCTGCTCGCAGTCGCGGAGCAGGCGTCGCAGGGCGAGTTCGTCGTAGCGGTCGCGCAGCTTCGGGTCGAGCTCGAGGGCGCGCTCGAGCGCGCGTCGGGCGAGGGGCGTGCGCCGATCGCGCAGGCGGGCGGCCGCGCGAGCCCGAGCGGGGTCGGCCGCGGTCGGGGGGAGACCCAGGCTGGGGTGGCTCATCGGCCGACAGTCTAGCGGGCGGCGCGGCTAGAGTTGGCCGATGGACGAACAGCGCAGCAGGCCCTCACCCGGCGAGACCGGCCGGCCCGGCGGCGCGCGGCTGCCTGAACCGCCGGGCGCCCGCTACGGGCCGCCGGAGGAGACGATCGGAGAGGCGCCGGCATCCGAGCCGGTCCTCCTGCGCGGCCTGCTCGTCGGGCTGCCCGCGGCGCTGGCCGTGGTGGCCGCCTGGTTCGTGACCGACGGCGTGCTCGACCTGCAGGCCGGCCTGCTGGTGGCGGCGCTGGCCGCCGGCTGGGTCATCGGCTACGCCGTCCGCTACGGCGCCTGGTACGAGCTGCCGCATCCGCCGCGGGAGCAAGTCGGCTTGCTGGCGGCCGCGCTGGGCGGGGCGGCCTGGCTGGCCGGCGCATACCTCGGCTACGTCTGGAGCCTGCTCGTGCTCGTCGGCGCCACCCAGCCGCTGGCCGAGCGGATGCGGGCGACGCCCTTCGGCGACTACCTGGCGGCGACCTTCCTGCCCTTCGGGCCGCTCGAGCTGGCGCTCATCGCCCTTCTGGCCTGGCGCACGGCCCGCTGACGAGCGACGTCCGGCAGCACGCGTGATGCCAGTTCCGGGAGGCGCGCCGGCTGCGCGAACGGGCTGGGCCGGAGGCAGCGAAGGAATGCCCTGACGCGAACGCGCGGCCCATCCAATCGCAGCCGCCCGGATCCGACGGCGGCGTCGTACGTCACCTGCCGCAGGTGCCAGCGCGCCAGCGTCTCGGTATCGGTCTGGACGACGAGGTCCTCGGGCTGGCCGGGCTGGTGAGAGCAGAGCTCAGACTGCGGTCGGCGGAGCAGCAGCCAGTAGCGCTCGTCGGGGCGATCCGCGAGGTCGATGCGCACGATGAGGCCGGTGCTGGGCAGCTGCGCCACGTCGGCCAGTCGGCAGGTCGCCCAGAGCAGGTAGCCCGGGCCGAGATCGCGCGCTGTCAGCTCGAGCCAGCGCGCACCCCACGAGCCCATCGCATCGATCACGCCCTTGAGCTCGTACCCCCGCTCGGTCAGACGGTACGTCCGGCCACGCCCGGCGGGATGTCGCTCCGCGGTCAGGACGTTGGCAGCTCGCAGCGACTCGAGGCGCTGAGCGAGAAGGGCCCTGCTGATGCCGGGCGCGCCCTCCAGGAGCTCGCCGAAGGAGGTGCAGCCCTGGAGGAGGTTCCGGATGATGATCGGCGTCCACCGCTCGGCGAGCAGCTCGGAGGTGCGGGCGACCGGGCAATACTGGCCGTAGTGCTTCACGCGTCCGAGTCTGCTCCGGGTCGGGACGTGGCGCAAGTTCATTTTCTGGGATTGCGCGGCAGACGGCCCTGGCGGATGGTCTGGTGGAGCCACGGACCAGAGAGGAGCGCGACGATGATGACGAAGCCCCATCTGCTCGAGGGGGCCGAAGGTGATCGGTACCCCCTCGGCACGATCTCGATGCGCCTTCTGGCCGACGCGCCTCGCACCGGAGGCGTCTTCGCCCTGGCCGAGTTCTCGGGAGGCGAGGGCGCCTGGACGGTGCCCCACATCCACCGGCAGACCGAGGAATCGTTCTACGTCCTCGACGGGCGCTTCACCTTCACGCTCGGGGAGGAGGAACGAGAGGTAGGGCCCGGCGGCTTCATCGTGGTCCCTCGCGGGAAGCGCCACCTGATGCGGGCGGGCACCGATGGGGGCCGGCTGCTGACGCTGTGGACACCCGGCGGTGCCGAGGCCATGTTCATCGAACTGAGCGGCATGCCAGCCGACAGCCTGCGCGATCCGGACGTGCGCCGCGCGCTGTCCGCCCGCTTCGACTCCGTGCCGGTGACGTGACCCGCGGGCGACACCGAGGTGGTCGGTCGCGAGTCAGGCGGCGACATCCGCGGCCAGCCCTGACGGTGTGAGCTGCTCGGTGAGCAGGCGCTGGAAGCGCGCCACGGCGCGGTCCGGACCGTCCGCCTCGCACCAGCGGCGCAGGAGGCGCTCGCCGCCGGCGTAGCTGAAGACGTAGGTCCGCCAGAGCGGATGTCGGATGAACTCGAGGCGCTTCGCGGCGCGCTCGGGGCTCAGCAGCGCCTCGCGCTCGAGGAATCGGCGCACGCTCTGGGTCGACTCGCCGGCGGCGTGGAGGCGCAGGGCGGCGTCCCCGGTGGCAGCCCGCAGCCCGTGCAGCGCGTCGCCGATCGCCCGGTCACGGGCCGCCTCCTCCCTGTCGTCGGCGCCATCGACCGCGGCCAGGCGGCGGATGTCGCGCAGCAGCTCGTCCTGGGCGGCCGCGTCGAGCACGTAGCGGATGCCCAGGTCGGCCAGGCCCTCGCTGACGTAGCACTCGGGCGTGTCGATGAGCAGCAGCGTCGCCTCCAGCCGGCCCGAGCCCTCGACCAGGTGGCGCTCCTTGAGGGCGTGCTCCAGGTGATGCCCCGGGAACGTCTCGTGCGAAAGCAAGCGCAACAGGTCACGGGTGCGCATCGGCAGGTCCGTGTTGACGTCGATGGTCGAACGCAACCCGCCCAGGTACCAGTTGTAGGCGCCCCAGGGCTGACCGCTCACGAGCGACGTGCCCAGCGACTCCCCGTCCGGGATGGGCAGCACCGCAGCCGTCGCGTCGCGCAACCGGGGCAGGACGGAATCGATGACGGCACCGAGCCGGTCGGGTGGGATCGTCGTCTGCTCGTCCCACGCCGCCAACCGCGCGTGGAGATCGCCCTGGCCGGGGAGCAGTCGGTCGAGGGCGGCGCGCGCCCCCGCGTAGGTGCCGGGCGCGGCGGCCGTGGGGGCCGCGTCGAAGCAGCGCCGCACCTCCTCGACGTAGCCGATGGTCTGGCCGGCGAGCCGCTCGGCGTGCGTCCGGAGGGCGATCAGCTGCCGGTCGAGCCAGCGCGCGCGGTCGGCCGGCTGGCCGTTGCGCGCGACGCGCGCGCGCAGCGACTCCGCCGCCTCCGCCAGGGCGGCCGGCGCGGGCAGCGCGCCCGTCTCCGCCTCAGCCTTCAGTGCGGCCGGCCCGAAGTAGGCGTCGACCAACCCCGGCTGGTGCTGATCGAGCCGAAGGCCGAGCAGGATGTAGTCGCGGGCGAGCTCGTCCGGCGCCGGCACCGTCCGTTCGCCGCCCACCGCCGGCAGGCGCACACGCTCCGGCGACTCCCCGGGTCTCAACTGCCGCGCCCGCCCAGCGCGTCGCCGGTCTCGCCGCGGAAGGGCATGTCCTGCTCCTCGACCGCCTTGAGGCTCATGCGCAGAGCGGCCGTCTTCTGCTCGGCCACCTCGCGCACGTAGGCCACCTCCTCTTCGGCCGTCATGGCCCGGCCGCGCGGCACCCAGGTGGGCCGACCGACCGAGAGCCAGGCCAGGTGGTAGCGATCCATCGAGCCCCAGGCGGCGCTCAGCAGGTCGTCCGAGAGCTGCAGCCAGAGCCGCAGGGCGCCCAGCGTCGGCGAGCGCTGCAGACGCTCCCCCTCCTCGATGAGCCGCCTCGTCTCGCGCACCAGCGCAGCGCGCTTCATCGGTCCGCCCCGGCGAGGGCGCGCACGTGCGCCTCGCGCTCGGCGCGGGCGCGCCGGCTCCACCGGCCGGGCAGGCCGTCCCCGATGGGCACGTCGCCAAGCCGGGTCACGGGCAGCACGCCGGCCACGCTCGAGCAGAGGAAGGCCTCGTCGGCCTGCTCCACGTCGTGCGGCCGGAGCCAGGTCTCGGCCGGCTGCAGGCCGACGCCAGGCGCCCAGGCCAGCAGCCAGTCGCGGGTGGTGCCGGGCAGGATGGCGCAGTCGAGCGCCGGCGTGGCGAGCTCGTCGCCGCGGACGATGAAGAGGTTGGCCGTGGTCGACTCCGAGGCGAGGCCATCGAGGGTGAGCAGCAGGGCGTCGTCCGCGCCGGCGGCCTTGGCCTCCAGGCGGGCGAAGATGGTCTCGGCCCGGCTGGTCGTCTTGAGCGCGGTGAGCGGATGTGCCGGGTCCCGGCGCACGGAGCTGACCACCAGGTGGAGGCCCCGCTCCAGGTGCGCGGCCGCGGCTGGGACCGTCGGCCAGGCCTGCACCACGAGCGTCGGCGTGGTGCCCTCGGGCACGAGCAGGCCGCGCACCGCCGGCGCGCCCCGGCTGAGCGTGACGCGGATGGCGGCATCGCCCGTCGGCGCATCGAGCCCCTCGGCGGCCAACACTTCGGCGATCGCCGACGCGAGCATGACCTCGACCCCATCGGCGTCGCTCGCGCCCAGCGGCAGAGGGATGCTCAGGCCGACGGCCGAACGCACGAGGCGCCGGGCGTGAGCGGCCAGCTCGACCGGACTTCCGGCGACGGCGCGCAATGTCTCGAAGACGCCGTCACCCAGCTGGAATGCCCGGTCGAAGGCAGAGAGGTGCGGGCCAGCGGACGGCAGGAGGCGTCCGTCGCACCAGACGTGGCCCGGCGCGTCCATGGCTCCCGAGCCCTCCCCCGTGCCCGCCGGGCTCACTCTGCCTCGTCCGCGCCGAGGGCGGCGAGCGGCCCGCGTGCCTTGGTCCGCGTCTCCTCCCACTCGGCGGTCGGCTCGGAACGCCAGGTGATGCCCCCGCCCACGTGCAGGGTCAGGCGGGTCCCGTCGGCCACGAAGGTGCGGATGAGGATGGACGAGCCGAGGCGGCCGTCTGGGCCGACCCAGACCAGCGAGCCGGTGTAGGGCCCGCGGCGGACCGGCTCGAGCGCCTCGATCAGTTCCATGGCTCGGATCTTGGGCGCGCCGGTGATCGAACCGCCGGGGAAGGCGGCGGCGAGCAGGTCGAGCGGGTCCTGCCCGGGCGTGAGCTGGCCTGTCACGGTCGAGACGAGGTGCTGCACTGCGGCGGTCCGCTCGAGGCGGCAGAGGCGGGGCACGCGCACCGAGCCGGGCAGGCAGACGCGGCCAAGGTCATTGCGCAGCACGTCCACGATCATGGTGTTCTCGGCTCGGTCCTTGACGCTGGCCAGCAGCTCCGCGGCGAGGCAGCGGTCCGCCTCGGGGCTGCGGCCGCGCGGGCGGGTGCCCTTGATCGGGTCGGTCGAGACGCGCCCGCCCGGCTCGACGCTCAGGAAGGGCTCGGGCGACGCGGAGAGCAGGGCGCGCCGTCGGCCGGCCTCGTCGGGCCCCAGGTCGAGGAAGGCCGCGTAGGGCACCGGGTCGCCAATGCGCAGCCGGCGGTAGAGCGGCCAGGGGTCGCCGGCGAAGGACGCCTCCAGCCGCCGGGCCACGTTGGCCTGGTAGAGCTCGCCGGTGGCGATCGCCTCGCGCACCTGCCCGACCATGCGCTCGAAGCCGTGCCGGTCGCGGTTCGAGCGGAAGCGCGCCGGCGGGGCGCCCGAGGCTCCGGCGCTGGCCGGTGTCGCGGCGGCCCGGCCGGTGAGCAGCGCCAGCAGCGCTTCCCGGCGGCGGGCGAGCCGGTCGAGATCGCCGTCCAGGGCTCGACCGGCCAGCCATGCGGCGCCGGTGCGGCGATCCCAGGCGACGACCAGGTCGTAGAGCCCGAGCCGCAGCTCCGGCAACTGCTGGTCCTCGAGCGCCATGGCGGGTAGGCGCTCGAACCGCCGCCCCAGGTCGTAGGAGAGGAGGCCCGCCAGGCCCCCGGCGAAGGGCGGCGCGTCGGCAGCACCGGGCGGCGTCGGGTCGAGTCGGCCGAGCACCGCCCGTGCCTCGGCGAACGGGTCGCTGCCGGGCGCCGGCGCGGCGAGGGTCAGCAGCGGGTCGGCCGCGAGGTAGCTCCAGCGCGAGCGCTGGCCGGGCCGCGCGCTCTCCATGAGCAGCAGGCCGGGCAGGTGGCGCAGCCGCTCGGCCGCCTCGGCCGGCGGCGTCGACTCCAGCCAGGGGAGTCGCTCGAGAAGCAGACCGGGCAGCGTCCGCGCGCCGGGAAGTGTCGAGGGCAGCATCCGCGGCATGATACGGGCGATGCCGCTCGACCCCTCCCGGCTCGACCGCGCCTTCGCACTGGTCGCCGGCCAGGTCGCGGAGGGGCGGTCGCATGCCTCCGCGCTCGGCGTCGCCACCGCCGCCAGGACGCTGCGGGTCGAGGCCTTCGGCGCGGAGGGCATCAAGGTCGAGCCCGAGAGCCTCTTCCTGCTGGCGTCGATCACCAAACCCATCGTGGCCACGGCAGTGATGCAGCTGGTGGAGGAGGGCCGGCTCGTCCTGTCCGAGCCGCTCCAGCGATACCTGCCCGCGTTCTCGCCCGAGCCCGCCGAGCCCGGGCTGCCGGGCGCCGAGGTGGTCACGACGTGGCACATCCTGACCCACTCCTCCGGGCTGGAGGACGTGCCGCTGGAGCAGCTGGCGATGGAGCAGCCCGACCGCCAGGAACTCCTCCGACGGGCCTGCACGGGCCGGCTGCGCTTCGTCCCGGGCACGCGCTACGAATACGGCTCGAACTCCTTCTACCTGCTGGCGGAGCTCATCGAGCAGCTTGGCAGGCGGCCCTTCGCGGACCAGCTGCGCGAGCGTCTCTTCGAGCCGCTCGGGATGGTGGACACGCGCTTCGATGCCTCCGGGGCCGGTGCCCGTACCGCGCCGGTGCGCGGCATCGGCCTCGAGGGCGAGCGGCTGGCGATGGGCCTGCACTACCTGGCCGCGCTTGAACTGCCGGGCGGCGGGCTGTGGGGCACGGCCGAGGACCTGCTGCGCTTCGGGCGGGCCATGCTGCGCGGCGGTGAGCTCGACGGCGCGCGCGTGCTGGCGCCCAGCTCCGTTGCCTTGATGACCCGCCTCCACACGGCGGACCTGCTCGAGCCGGGCACGCCGCCGCGCCGCCCGAACTACGGCCTCGGCTGGGCGCTGCCGGGTCTGGGCGGCGGCCTGCCCGCGTCGGGGCGGTCCTTCGGCCACAGCGGTGCGACCGGCACCATGCTCCTGGTCGATCCTGAGCACGACCTCGTGGTGGTCTTCCTGCGCAACGAGTGGGACGCCGATCCCTTCCTCAGCGACGCCGTGATCCAGGCCGTCTATGGAGCCGTTTTGCCGCCGGGATGAGTGCGGGCGATGGGCACGGCGAGCGCTCCGGCCGGGCCGGGTCCGGCGCCCACCAGGTCGCCGACCGGGCCGGACGGGCCCGAGGACGATCGGGTCCCTCTCCTTTATGCATCCTCGGACTGGTATCCGGGTCTCCGTCCCCCTCGCGGCCGCACGGGCGCGGGTGAGCACCCCGGGCCACGCTCGAGTGCGGACGGTCGGGGGCGCGCCGACGCCACGGATGGCCGGTCCCGTCCGCCCAAGAGTCCGTGGATGCATATCCGACGGGAGATCTGGCCGATGCGGGCCGCAGCAGTCCGTCCGTGGATGCCGGCGAGGATCTGATCGTGGCCGCTGCGGCCGCGCCCGGCGCCGCTCAGGCTCCGCTCAGGGGATGGCGCCTTCCTCCACGGCGAAGGAGCGCAGCCGCTCGTGGCACTCGGCCGCCAGGCGCTCGACCTGGCGCGTGATCCACGGGTCCACGCGGCTGCTGTCCTCCAGCGTGACCGTCGGTCCGGTCGGGTCCTCGCCAAGCAGGATGCCCTCCGCCGAGCGGTAGTCGGCCATCCAGTTGGCCTGCAACTGCACCACGGCCGCCGCGACCACCGGCCGCGAGAACGACCAGTCGACGTAGTCAGCGTTGAGGCGATCGACCAGGTCGCGCAGGCGGACCGGCCGGCCGCGCGGGATGCGCGCCAGCAGGTGCACCACGCGCAGCGTGGCGAACGGGTCGCCCGGCTCGGCGGTGGTGGGCGGCTGGATATTCGGATCGGGCAGGTCGGGCGTGTCGCGCAGGGTGAGCATCTCTGCCTCGTGCGAGGCGCGTTGGGGCGACGAGTCTAGCGCTAGAGTCCCGCCATGCCCGACACCCGCCGAGCGCTCGTGCTCATCTGCCTCTTCGCCGTGGCGGTCTCGACGCTCTACACCAACCACGGGCCCGTGCTCGGTCTCATCCGGGCCGAGTTCGGCCTGAGCGCGGCCGATGCCGGCGCCCTGGCCACCGCCTTCTTCGGCGGCGCTGCCGTGGTGATGCTCTTCGGCGGCCTCACCGCCGACCGCCTGGGGCCGCGGCGCATCGTCACCCTCGGCTTCGCCGTGGCGGCCCTGAGCAACCTGCTCCTGCCGCTCTTCTCGCCGAGTTACCCGGCGCTGCTGGCCTGGCGGTTCATCGGCGGCATGGGCGGCGGCTTCGCCTTCGCCGCGGGCGCCGCCTACACGCGCGGCGTCTTCGAGGGACGTGGCCGGCACTTCGCTCAGGGCCTCTACGGGGCCTCGTTCCTGCTCGGCTCGGGCGCGCCGCTCGTCTTCATGCCGCTGCTCGCAGGTGCCGACGGCGACTGGCGCCGGGCGTACCTCGTGGCCGGGCTGGGCGTCGTGCTGGCGTGGCTCGCCTGGTGGCGGCTGGCGCCGCCCTGCCTGCTCGGCTCGACAGGCACGGCCAGCCTCGCACCTGCCTTCCGGGCGCCGAACAGCTGGCTGCTGGCGCTCTGCCACATGTGCGGCTTCGGCATGGCCATGGTCCTCGGCACCTGGGTCACGACCTACCTGGCCGACGACTTCGCGCTCTCCCTCGGGACCGCCGGGGCCCTTGGCTCGCTCGTGCTGGTGACCGGCATCGCCGGCCGCTCGCTGGGCGGCGCCATCCTCGAGCGTGGTGTGCCGCCCTTGCGCCTCATCCGCATCGCGCTCGCGCTGGCGGCCGGCGGCATGGCCGTGCTGGCCGTGGCGCCGTCGCTGCTGGTCGCGCTGGCCGCCGTGCTGACGGCCGGGATCGGCGTCGGCCTGCCCTACGCGGCCGTCTTCAACGGCGCCGCGGCGAGCGTGCCCGAGAGCCCGGCCACGGCCCAGGCGGTCGTGGGCTGGGGCGGCACGATGACCGCCGTCGTGGCGCCGCCCATCGTCGGAGCACTGCTCGACCTGACGGGCGACTTCGCGGCCGGCTTCGCGGTCCTGGCCGCGTTCGTCCTGGTGGTGCTGGCGGCGACATCGCTGCTGCGGCCATTCGCCTTCGCGCCGCACGGCCCTGGCGCCTCGACGGCGGGCGCCGAGGCGTAAGGGGAGCCGGCCCGTCGATCAGGCAGGCACGAGGCGCAGCGTCGTCCCCTGCACCTCCGCCAGGAGCATCGCCGCGAGGGATGCGCTCGGACGGTACTTGGCGCGCAGTGCCCGGCTGCAGCGCTCGATGGAGCCTGGGTCGGCAGCCCGCACGGCACGGACGGCAAACCGGCGGCCGGCCGCCACAAGCACGGCTTCGGGCCACGCGAGGAGGTCGCGGTACCAGCGGCCGGCCTCTCCCCGGTAGGAGCGCACGAAGACCTCCCCATCCTCGACGACCACCCAGATGGTGACCCGCCGGCGCCGGCTGCCGTCGCCGGCCTGCGTCTCCATGGTCACCTCGACTTCGCGCTCGAGGAGCGCCAGCACATCTGCCGGGAAGCGCGCCCCCGGGCGCGCACCAGGGGGCGCCGCGCCCGGGCTTGCGCCATGCCGCGGTTCACTGCGCCTGAGGCCGCTCACCAGTGCCCCTCGCGCACGACCTCGGCGAGGGACTTGCGTCTGCCGGGCAGGTTGGGTCGGCTAAGCAGGGCGGGGTCGGCCGGGTAGCCGAACGACAGCAGGTACGGACACTCCCACTCATCGGGATACCCAAGCAAGGAGCGGGCCAGGTCCGGCTGGTAGACGGTCGCCGGGCAGCTGCCGATGCCGAGCTCCCAGGCCGCCAGGACCATGTCCTGGGCCGCCCGCCCGAGGTCCCAGTGGCTGTCGCCGGCCGGGCAGAGCTGCGCCACCGCCGTCGCTGCTCCGGCCAGGTGGCCGGCGTACGGCCCCACGTCGGCCAGTCGCCGAAGCATCTCGCGGTCACGCACGACGATGAACGCCCAGCGCTGGCGGTTCTTCGAGCTCGCCGTCCGCCGGGCGGCATGCAGGATGCGTCGCAGGTGTGCCTCCTCGAGCGGCCGCGGCTCGAACTCGCGCACCGCGCGGACCGTCTCGATGGCCTGCCAGGTGTCCATGGCCGAGGAGGGTAGCCGAGCCGCGGGACAGGCCGCCGAAGCCTCATCTCGCGAGGTCGAGATGGCGCCGACAGACCGCGACCCGGCATCATGCCCCCATGTCCATGACGCCGCCGTCCGCGCCCGGGGATCCTGACGACCTGCCCGACCACGTCCGTCGCAACCGCGCGCTCTGGGACGGCTACGCCGCCCAATACGCCGCGGCGGGTGAACGCGCCTGGGCGGAAGGCGAGCCGAGCTGGGGCATCTGGAGTATCCCCGAGGCGCAAGTCCGGCTACTGCCGCCGGAGCTCGAGGGCCTTGACGTCATCGAGCTGGGTTGCGGCACCGCCTACGTCTCGGCCTGGCTGGCGCGGCGCGGTGCGAGGGTGGTGGGCATCGACAACTCGCCCGCCCAGCTGGCGACGGCGCAGCGACTCCAGCGCGAGCACGGCCTCGACTTCCCGCTGCTCCTCGGCAACGCCGAGCGCGTGCCACTGCCCGACGCCTCCTTCGACCTGGCCATCTCGGAGTACGGTGCCTGCCTCTGGGCCGACCCGTACGCCTGGGTGCCCGAGGCGGCGCGCCTGCTGCGCCCGGGCGGACGGCTCGTCTTCCTGACCAACGGCTTCGTGCTCATGCTGTGCGTGCCCGACCAGGGCGGCGACCCGGCCGGCGAGCGCCTGCTGCGGCCCGCCTTCGGCATGCACCGCTTCGAGTGGCCCGGCGATCCAGGCGTCGAGTTCCACCTGGCGCACGGGGACTGGATCCGGCTCCTGCGCGGCAGCGGCTTCGAGGTCGAGGAGCTGATCGAGCTCCAGGCGCCCGAGGGCGCCGTGACGCGCTACCCGGACGTGACACCCGACTGGGCCCGCCGCTGGGCGAGCGAAGACGTCTGGAAGGCACGCAAGCTGGGATGAGTCGCTCGACCAGTGCCGGCCTTCTCCTCTACCGCTGGCGGGGCGCCACGCTCGAGGTCCTGCTGGCGCATCCCGGCGGGCCGTTCTGGGCGCGCAGGGACGCTGGCGCCTGGTCGATCCCCAAAGGCGAGGTGGGCGACGGGGAGGAGCCGGCCGACGTCGCGCGGCGGGAGTTCCGCGAAGAGACCGGCCAGGAGCCGCCGCCCGGCCCGGCCATCGATCTGGGCGAGGCACGCCAGCGCTCCGGCAAGCTCGTCCGTGCCTGGGGCCTGGAGGGCGACCTCGATCCAGCCGTGTCCGTCAGCAACACCTTCGAGATGGAATGGCCGCCAGGCTCCGGGCGCCGGGCCAGCTTCCCCGAGGTCGATCGCGTCGAGTGGTTCCCGCTCGAGGAGGCGCTTCGTCGCATCAACCCCGGGCAGGCGCCACTGCTGCTCCGCCTCCGCGAGCTCGTCCCGAGTCATCGAGACGATCCCGCTCGCCGCGAGCCGATGGCTCCGAAGACGAGGACTCGCAGCCGTCTCGTCGCGTCGA
>DASSPM010000081.1:0-5895 GCA_035699625.1 Candidatus Limnocylindrales bacterium
TTCAGTCGCGACGACGCCGAGGGCGGCTTCCTGCTCGACTATGTCGAGCGCAAGATCCTGCCCGACAACCCCTTCCAGACGCTCGACGTGACCGGCGTCGGCCAGCTGATGCAGATCGCCGTGACCAAGGGCCGCGCCGCCCGGCCGGATCTCGAGGTGGGCATCTGCGGCGAGCACGGCGGCGACCCGGCCTCGATCGCCTTCTGCGAGCGCCTCGGGCTCGACTACGTCTCCTGCTCGCCCTACCGCGTGCCGGTGGCGCGGCTGGCGGCGGCTCAGGCGGCGCTCACCTCCGCCGCGGAGCGCGACAAGTAGGCCACACGGGCAGCCGACCACCTGCCGGGCGGTGAGCGCGGGCTCGACGTCGGGCGCCCCGTCTCCGGTCGGGCGGTTCGGCCGCGTGCGCGGCGCCCTGATCGACGTCTCGCCGCTCCGCCTCGACCGCGACTACCGCCTTCTCTTCAGCGGCCAGGTCGTCTCGGGCATCGGCTCGCAGGTGACGCGCCTGGCGCTGCCCTACCAGGTCTACGTGCTGACCGGCTCGACGCTCGCGGTGGGCGTGCTGACGCTGGTGCAGCTGGTGCCCATCCTGCTCTTCGCGCTCGGTGCCGGCGCGCTGGCCGACGCCGTCGACCGGCGCCGGCTGCTGATCGTGACGCAGGTCGGGCTCGCCCTGAGCAGCCTGGCGCTGGCCGGCCTGGCACTCACGCCGGCGGCGCCGCTGTGGGGCATCTTCGCGCTGGCCTTCGTGCATGCCGGTCTGTCGAGCGTGGACCACCCCGCCCGGACCGCCTCGGTGCCGCGGCTGGTGCCTCCGGAGCGGCTGCCGGCTGCCATCGCCCTCGGCCAGCTCAACTTCCAGGTCTCCTCGGTCGCAGGGCCGGCTCTCGGCGGCGTGCTCATCGCGCTGGTCGGCGTGGCCGGCGCCTACCTGGTGGACGTGGCCAGCTTCGCCGCCGCCATCGTGGCCCTCCTCGCCATGCGCCCGCTGCCGCCGCTGGCCGACGCCGTGCGCCCCGGCCTCGAGGCCGTGCGCGAGGGCCTGCGCTTCGCGCTCGGCCACCGCCTGCTCCTCTCGACCTTCGTCATCGACCTCGACGCGATGATCTTCGGCATGCCCATGTCGCTCTTCCCCGCGCTCGCGCTCGACGTCTTCCGCGTCGGCCCCGCCGGGCTCGGCCTGCTCGCCGCGGCGTTCGGCGGCGGCGCCCTTCTCGGCGCCCTCCTCTCCGGCTGGGTGGGGCGGGTGCGCCGGCGTGGGCTGGCGGTCATCCGCTCGGTCGCCGTGTGGGGCCTCGGCATCGTCGGTTTCGGTGTTGCCGCGCTGGTGGCACCCGTGGCCGGCCTGCTGGCCTTCCTGGCCGCACTGGCCTGCCTCGCCCTGGCCGGAGCGGCCGACGTGCTTTCGGCCGTCTTCCGCTCGACGATCCTGCAGCAGGAGACGCCCGACGCCCTGCGCGGACGCGTCTCCGCGCTGCACATCCTCGTCGTGACGGGCGGGCCGCGGGCCGGCGACCTGGAGGCGGCGGCGGCCGCGTCGGTCATCGGGCCGGCGCTTTCGGCGCTCTCGGGCGGTCTCCTCTGCCTGCTCGGGCTGGTCGGCGTGGTGCGTGCCTTTCCCGAGCTCGCGGCGCACGAGTCCCCGCCGACATGGGACCCGCCCGCGACGTAGGATGCGCGCCGTGGAGCTGATCAATCCCGTCGTGGGTCGCTGGCTGCAGGATGCACGGGACGACCGCGACGGGTTCTGGGCGCGGGCCGCCGAGCGGCTGCACTGGTTCCGCCGCTGGGACAGCGTCTTCGAGGCCGACGCTCCCTCCTTCCGCTGGTTCTCGGGCGGCCGCACCAACCTCGCCTACAACGCCCTGGACCGCCACGTCGCCGCGGGCGACGGCGGTCGGACCGCCCTCGTCGCGCTCGACGAGCGCGGCGGCGAGCGGCTCTTCAGCTACGCCCAGCTGCGGCACGAGGTGGAGCGGGTGGCGGCGGCCCTGCGCGGCATGGGCGTGCAGAAGGGCGACCGGGTGACGATCTACATGCCGACCTGCCCGGAGGCCATCGTGGCCATGCTGGCGACCGTGCGCATCGGGGCCATCCACTGCGTCGTCTTCGCCGGCTTCGGAGCTGGGGCACTCGGCGGCCGCATCGAGGCCAGCGGCTCCCGGCTGGTGCTGACCGCCGACGTGACCTGGCGCAAGGGCAGATCGGTGCCGCTCAAGCCCATCGTGGATGAAGCCGTCCGGAGCGCCGGAATGGTCGACCACGTGGTCGTCCTCAGACGGGGCGACGAACCGCCGCCCTGGACCGAGGGGCGCGACCTCGACTGGGAGGCGTTCCTGGCCCGTGGCGAGGGCCAGCCGGGCGGCCACGTCGAGATGGAGGCGAACGAGCCGGCCTTCATCCTGGCCACGTCGGGCACGACGGCCAAGCCCAAGCTCGCCGTTCACACCCACGGCGGCTACCAGGTCTGGATCGACAGCCAGGGGCGCTGGTGTTTCGGGCTGCGCCCCGGCGACGTCTGGTGGTCGACCTCCGACATCGGCTGGATCGTCGGCCACAGCTACATCGTCTACGCGCCGCTCATCGCCGGCTGCACCACCATCGCCTACGAGGGCGCTCTCGACCAACCGGACGCCGACGCACCGTGGCGCATCGTCGAGCGCTTCGGCGTGACCGGGCTCTTCACCTCCCCGACAGCCGTGCGGCTCCTGATGCGCTATGGCAGCGAGGCCCCGAGACGGCATGATCTGCGCTCTCTCGAACGGGTCTTCTGCGCCGGTGAGGTGCTCAACTCGCCCGCCTGGCAGTGGCTCCAAGAGGAGGCCCTGGGCGACCGGGTGCCGGTCATCGACCACATGTGGCAGACGGAGACCGGCGGCCCTGTCTTCGGCAACCCGTACGGCGTCGCCATGCTGCCCATCAAACCCGGCTCGGCCGGCATCCCGCTGGCCGGCGTGGAGGCCAGAGTGGTGACGCCGGACGGCCAGCCCTGCGGCCCCGGCGAGAAGGGCATCATGGTCATCGAGCGACCCTTCCCCGGGCTCATCGCCACGCTCTGGGGTGAGCCGGAGCGCTACGGCAGCGACTATTGGGGCCGCCTGCCGGGCCGCTACTGGACGGGCGACTCGGCCCACGTCGACGAGGACGGCTACGTCTGGTTCGCCGGCCGGGCCGACGAGATCATCAAGATCGCCGGACACCGCATCGGCACCATCGAGGTGGAGACGGCGCTGCTGAAGCATCCGGCCGTGGCCGAGGTCGGTGTGACTGGCCGCCCGGACGAGCTGCGGGGCGAGACCATCAGCGCCTTCGTCGTGCTGCGCCAGGGGCACGAGCCATCGGAGGCACTGCGCGGCGAGCTGCTGCAGACGGCCCGAGCGGAGCTCGGGCCGGTGGCGGTCATCTCGGACGTCGCCTTCGTGGAGATGCTGCCCAAGACCCGCAGCGGCAAGATCATGCGCCGCGTGCTCAAGGCGGTCGTGCTCGACCAGGACCCGGGCGACGTGACCACCATCGAGGACGAGGGCTCGGTCGAGGAGGCGCGCGAGATGTGGCGGCAGATGCGCTCCTCGGTCGGCATCGGCAACGCCGGGCGAGGGTGACGCTCGCGATCCGTCCCCGCGACCCCTCCCGCGCCAGCGCCGCCGACGGCTGCGGCACGGTCTGCGCACCTCGTGCGGCTCGCCTGGCTCGGCGATGCGCGATCCGGCCCAGTTGAGCGATGCGCTCCTCCGCTGACGCTCGCGCGGAGGCCCGGGAGCGGCGACGTGAGCGCCTGCGCCGTGCCGCGCGCCGCGTCGAGGGCATGACCTGGCTGCTCGACGACGCCTTCGGCGTGCCCGGCACGCGGCTGCGCTTCGGTCTCGAGCCGGTCGTCGGGCTGGTGCCCTGGCTGGGCGACCTCGTCTCGGCCGCCTTCGGCCTCTGGATCGTCGTCGAGGGCGCGAGGGCGGGCCTGCCCAGGGTGGTCGTGGGGCGCATGCTCGTCAACAGCCTGCTCGACCTGACCGTGGGCGCGATCCCGCTCCTGGGCGATGCCTTCGATTTCGTCTACAAGTCCAACACGCGCAACCTGCGCCTGTTGCAGCGCTTCGCCGACGACCCGGACGCAAGCACACGCGAGCAGTGGCTCTTCGTGGCGGTCGCGCTCACGATCCTCGCCGGCGCCCTGCTTGTTGTGGCGGTCGTGCTCGGCGCCCTGCTCGATCTGCTGGGGCGGGTCTTGACGCTGTAGCGCCTCGACACATCGGTCGCTCGGGGCCGCGACGCTCCTGCTGCCTGGGGCCGCGCCACTCCTGCTGCCTGGGGTCGCGCCACTCTTGTCGCTCGGGGCCGCGCCACCCCTGTCCCCTGTGGTCGCAGCGCTCCTCCTGCCTGGGGCCGCGCCACTCTTGTCGCTTAGTCACGGGCGGACTCTTAGGCAGGGCTCTGCCTCGGCCGGTGCATGCGCGCGCCCGCGTCGGCGTGCGTCCGCGCTCGGCGCACGATCGGCGGGAGCATCCTGGCCTGCCTCCGAGCGTTCGGACCGTCGGCCGCCCCGGATACGAGTCCGCCGATGCATATCGGACAGGCCCGCGGCCGCGAACGGGCGATACGAGTCCGCCGATGCATACCGGACAGGCCGGCGGGCTCGACCGGGAAAACCGCAGTCCGCGAACGAGGAGCCCCTGACCGCACGCACCACGCATCCCGGGCCCGGATCGAGCGAGCCGCGGGCCGGGCAGGCCCACCCCTTGACCGGCCTGCCACCATCGCCTCGAGGGGACTGCCCGCCCGGGCCCAGCCACGCCCGGCGAGTCGATGCAGGAGTGATGGACCCATGGCCGGTCTGACCTGGAAGAGCCTCGACCAACCCGAGGCCGTGATGGACTTCGAGCACGGCCGATCGCTCGGCGTGCAGGTGGGCGAGTCGGAGCTGTGGCGTTCCGAGCTGCGGCCCGGCTGGAGCTGGGACGAGGACATCAAGCCCTATGCCGAAGGAGCCACGAGCTGCCCCATGGTGCACCGCGAGTACGTCATCTCCGGCCGCATCCGCTACCTGATGGATGACGGCACGGAGCACGTGGCCGGCCCCGGGGAGCACCTCGTCATCGAGCCCGGCCACCGGGCGTGGGTGGTCGGCGACGAGCCCTGCGTGATGCTCGACTGGTGACGGTCGCGCCGCCCCCTTGCGCCGCCCGCCGCCCGACCCGCCACACCCGGAAAATCGCCGCTCCGCCCACGTGCGGCGCTGCTACCATCAGCCGACCAGGTTCGTCCCGCGGCGTGGACCTTGGGGAGGCGACGGGTCCTGCACGCCGCGCCGCCACGGAGGAGGCGACATGAGCGACCAGCGGTTCCCGCGCATCCCCGACGACCCGATCACGCGGCGGGAGCTCCTTCGCCGCGCGGGCGCCGCCGGCGTCATGGTGGCCGCCGGTCCGACACTGCTCGCCGCCTGCCAGCCCGGCGGGGGAGGGGGCCCCGTCACGCTCACCTTCGTCAGCTACGGCGGCGCATACCAGGAGGCACAGCGCAAGGGCTGGCTCGAGCCGTACGCCAAGGCGAACCCGAACATCACCTTCAAGGAGGAGGAGCCGACCGAGTACGCCAAGCTCCAGGCGATGGTGCAGGCCAAGAACGTCACCTGGGACGTGGTCGACGTGGGCAGCGACTTCGGCCTCGAGCGCAACAAGGACATCCTCGAGCCGATCGACTGCAACGTGGTGCCCTGCGGCGATTTCCCGCCCCAGTTCAAGGGCACCTACCGCATCGCCGACATCATCTACGGCGTGGTCATGGCCTACCGCACCGACAAGTTCGGCGGCGCCGAGCCAGCCGGCTGGGCCGACTTCTTCGACCTCCAGAAGTTCCCCGGCAAGCGCGGCCTCTGGAAGTTCGCCAGCGGCGGCGTCT
>DASSPM010000082.1:0-9953 GCA_035699625.1 Candidatus Limnocylindrales bacterium
AGCAGCAGGCTGTGCCCGTCCTCGTGCTGCAGCCCCTCCCCGTTGAGCGTGGTGCGGCCGGCCGTGGCACCCAGCAGGAAGCCCCGGCCGCGGGCATCGCCGAAGGCCCAGAACTCGTCCCCCGTGCGCTGGAAGCCGAACATCGAGTAGAAGATGTAGAAGGGGATCATCGGTTCAGCGTGCGTGGCGTAGCTGGTGCCCGCGGCCTGGAACGATGCCGACGAGCCCGCCTCGGTGATGCCCTCCTCGAGCACCTGGCCGTCGGTCGCCTCGCGGTAGGAGAGGACCAGGTTCGAGTCGACCGGCTCATAGCGCTGCCCGAGCGCGGAGTAGATGCCCACCTCTTTGAAGAGTGGATCCATGCCGAAGGTGCGCGCCTCGTCGGGGATGATGGGCACGATGCGCTGGCCGATGCCCGGGTCGCGCAGCAGGTTGCGCAGCAGCTTGGCGAAGGCCATCGTGGTCGAGGCCTCCTGGCTGCCCGAGCCAGCCATGAACTCGGCGTAGACCGGGTCGCCCGGCAGCTCCAACGTCTTGGTCAGCACCACCCGGCGCGGCATCGGGCCGCCCAGCGCCGCGCGGCGCTCCATGAGGTACTCGATCTCCGGTGCCTTCTCGCCGGGGTGGTAGTAGGGCGCCTCCTTGAGGTGCTCGTCGGGGATGTCGAGCTGGAGCCGGTCGCGGAAGACCTTGAGCTCGGCCTCGGAGAGCTTCTTGGCCTGGTGCGTGATGTTGCGTGCCTCGACACCCGGCCCGAGCGTCCAGCCCTTGACCGTCTTGGCCAGGATGGCCGTCGGCGCGCCCTTGTGCGAGAGGGCCGCCGAGTACGCCGCGTACACCTTCTGGTAGTCGTGGCCGCCCCGGCGCAGCTTCTTGAGCTCGTCGTCGCTCTTGTCGGCCACCAGGGCCTGGAGGCGGGGGTCGGGTCCGAAGAAGTGCTCCCGGATGTAGGCGCCCGACTCGACCGAGAACTTCTGGTACTCGCCGTCGAGCGTCTCGCCCATCTGCTGCACCAGCACGCCGTCCACGTCCTTGGCCAGCAGCTCGTCCCACTCGCGCGCCCAGATGACCTTGATGACGTTCCAGCCGGCGCCCCGGAAGACGGCCTCGAGCTCCTGGATGATCTTGCCGTTGCCACGTACCGGGCCGTCGAGGCGCTGGAGATTGCAGTTGACCACGAAGGTCAGGTTGTCGAGACCCTCCCGCGCGGCGATGGAGAGCGAGCCGAGCGTCTCGGGCTCGTCGGTCTCGCCGTCGCCCACGAAGCACCAGACGTGGTTGGCAGTCGTGTCCTTGATGCCCCGCGCATGCAGGTAGCGGTTGAAGCGGGCCTGGTAGATGGCGGCCAGCGGGCTGAGGCCCATGGAGACCGTGGGGAACTCCCAGAAGTCGGGCATCAGGCGCGGATGCGGGTACGAACTGAGGCCCTCGCCGGGCACCACCTCCTGGCGGAAGTGGTCGAGCTGACGCTCGGTCAGCCGCCCCTCGAGGAAGGCACGGGCGTAGATGCCCGGCGCGGCGTGGCCCTGGAAGAAGACCTGATCGCCCATTCCGGGCGCGTCCTTGCCGCGGAAGAAGTGGTTGAAGCCCACCTCGTAGAGGCTGGCCGCGGAGGCATACGTGGCCAGGTGGCCGCCGATGCCGGGTGAGACGATGTTGGCCCGCAGGACCATGGCCACGGCGTTCCAGCGCACCATGCGCCGGATACGCAGCTCCATCGCCTCGTCGCCCGGGAAGCCGGGCTCCTGCTCCGGGCTGATGGTGTTGATGTAGCGCGTCTGCGTCAGCGGCGGCAGGCCCAGCTGCAGCTGGCGAGCCCGCTTGAGGACCTTGTAGAGCAGGAACTGGCCCCGGTCGGGGCCCTCGTGCTCGACGACGGCGTCCAGGGAGTCCAGCCACTCCTGGGTCTCCTGGGGGTCGCGATCGGGCAGCTGGCGCTTGAACTCGCCGTACTGGTCGAACATGCCGCCCCAAGTGTAGGCGCCGGGGGAAGGAGGCGCCGCGCCGGTCCATCGAGCGCCACGGGTCACAAGCGTCTGGACGTCGCCGACGCCGTTCGCTAGCCTGTCGCTAGCCGTGCCGGGCAGCGCGGCCGAGGGGCGGGAGAGGGTGAGGCAAGCGATGGTCCGTACCTATGCGCGCGGCGTCTACCTTGGCGCCGCCTGGCTCTTCGTGGCCTGCCTCCTGGGGCAGGTCTTCCTGGCCGGCCTGGGCGTCTTCGCCGGCTACGAGAACTTCGAGACGCATCGGCAGTTCGCCTACCTCTTCGGCTGGCTGACGCTCATCCTGATCGTCCTGGCGGCGGTCGCCGGCCTGCCACGCCGACTCATCGGCTGGAGCGCGCTGACGCTGGTGCTGATGGCGCTGCAGTCGGTCTTCATCCTTTTCAAGTCGAGCGCGCCGGCGGTGGCCGCGCTCCACCCGGTCAACGGCTTCCTGCTGCTGCTCCTGGCCATCGGCTTGGCCAGAGCGGCGCGCGCCTACGTGGCGCCGCCCTGGGGCACCGGCTCCGCCCTCGCGACCACGGGAGGGCCTGCCTGATGGAACTTTCCTGGCTGACCCGGCCGATGGCCTTCGTGCATGTGCTCTCGGTGCTCATCTTCCTGCTGATGCACGGCGTATCGGCCGCCGTGGCCTGGAGGCTGCGCAGCGAACGGGACCGGACCCGCATCCGCACGCTGCTGGAGCTCTCGGGCAGCTTCGTCGACAAGGGGCTGGCCGTCTTCACGGTGGCCTTCTTCAGCGGCATCCTCGCCGGCATCTTCGGCGGCTACTGGACGAGTGGCCGGCTCTGGATCTGGGCCTCGCTCGTGCTGGTCATCGTCGTCGGCGGCCTGATGACGCCCTTCGGCCGCCTTCACCTCAACGCCATCCGGACGGCGGTCGGGCTGCCGGTGGGCAAGGATCCGCCACCGGCGACAGAGGCGAGCGACGAGGAGCTGGCACGCCTCCTCGCCTCGCCCAAGCCGCTGCTGGTGATCACCCTCGGCATCAGCGGCGTGGTCGTCCTGACCTGGCTGATGATGGCCAAGCCCTTCTGAGTTTCGGGCGAGGCGGCGCCGATCGGGCCTGAGTGGGGCGAACTCGCCCGAGCGGCCCGGGCCCGCCGGCCGGGTATCCTGCGCGCCATGCCCGACGCGAACGAGACCGCGGCCGGTCCGCACGAGCGTCTCCGGCCATCCGACGATCCGACCCTGCCGCCCGCCGGCACCCGGCTGCCCGGCCGCGCCCTCGGCATCGACGTGGGCGGCACGAGCGTCAAGGCGGCCGTCGTCGACCTGGAGACCGGCGAGCTGGTGCTGCCGCCCGGCGCAGATGATCCCGCCGAGCGGCCCACGCCACGGCCGGCCACGCCGGAGGCGGTCATCGAGGTGGTGCACGGCGTCGTCGGCGGGCTCGTCTCGGCCGGGCTGGTCGTGCCCGGCATGCCCGCCGGCTGCGGCCTGCCGGTGGTGATCAAAGAAGGACGGCCCATGACGGCCGCCAATATCGACCGCGGCTGGATCGGCTTCCCGGCCCAGGCGGCCCTTGCCGAGCGGCTTGGCCGGCCCGTGCTGGCGCTCAACGATGCCGACGCCGCGGGGCTGGCCGAGATGACCTACGGCGTCGGTGCAGGGCGGGGCGGCACGGTCATGCTGCTGACCATCGGCACGGGCATCGGCTCGGCGCTCTTCATCGACGGCGTGCTCGTGCCCAATACCGAACTCGGCCACATCGAGCTGCGCGGCGAGGATGCGGAGACGCTCGTGAGCGGCGCGGCGCGCGAGCGGCGGGGGCTCGACTGGGAGGCCTGGGCCGTCGACTTCAACGCCTATCTGGCGCTCATCGAACGCTACTTTTGGCCCGACCTGATCGTGCTCGGCGGTGGCGTCAGCCGGGCGCTCGACCAGTTCAGCCATCTCCTCCGCAGCCGGGCCACGATCGTGCCCGCACGCCTGCGCCAAAACGCCGGCATCGCGGGCGCCGCACTGGCCGGCGCCAACGTGGCGGCGCTCTCCGCGCCGGCGGCGGGCGTGTCATCGCCGCAGCCGGTCGCCGGCTGACCGACGCTGCCGGCTAACCCGGCGCCGCGGGCAGCCCCAGCAGCCGCAGCAGCAGCGCGAAGCCCTCGTCGGAGCCGCTCCACCGCGCGCGCAGCCGCTCCGGCCCGAGGCGCCGCCCCACCCAGCGCAGGACGATCGCCGCGACCACGATGTCGTCCAGTGGCCCGATGCCCGGCAGGAACTCGGGCAGCAGGTCGATCGGGCTCAGGATCCAGGCCAGCAGGAAGAGGAGCGCGAGGCGCGCCGGCCGGGGCGTGTCACCGTCGGCCAGCAGGGCGCGCACCAGCCGCAGCAGGTCGGGCAGCAGGCGCAGCGCCGGCAGCGCCAGCTCGCGCGACGGTCGATGCAGCCAGACCAGCCCGACGGCGACCAGCCAGACGGCCACCAGGAGCGCGATGGCGGCGAGCAGGCCGGTCAGCCACTCCACGCGCACATCTTGCCCTGTCCGGCGCGTGCACCCAGCGGCCTGCTAGGGTCGGCGCGTGCAGCTGCACCTCCTCGATGCCACCTACGAGCTCTTCCGGGCGCACTTCGGACGGCCGCCCGCGCTCGACCCGCACGGTGGCACGGTGGGCGCCACCGTGGGCCTCATCGAGAGCACCTTCTCGCTCCTGCGCGAGCCGGGCGTGACACACGTCGGGGCTGCCACCGACCACGTCATCCGCTCCTTCCGCAACGACCTCTGGCCGGGCTACAAGACCGAGGCCGGCATGCCACCCGAGCTGCTGGCGCAGTTCCCCCTGGCCGAGGATGCGCTGCGCGCGATCGGCGTGGTCGTCTGGCCGATGGTCGAGTTCGAGGCCGACGACGGCCTTGGTGCCGCCGCCGCCCGCTGGGCCGACGACCCGCGGGTCGACCGCGTGGTCATCCTGACGCCCGACAAGGACATGAGCCAGTGCGTGCGCGAGGACGGGCGGGTGGTCTGCTTCGACCGGCGCAAGGGCCTCTTCGTCGACGCCGATGCGGTGCGCGCCAAGTTCGGCGTCTCGCCCGCCAGCATCCCCGACTGGCTGGCGCTCGTCGGCGACAGCGCCGACGGCTACCCGGGCATCCCGGGTTGGGGCCCCAAGTCGGCCGCGGCGGTGCTGGCCCGCTATCCGCACCTCGAGGAGATCCCCGAGCGTGCCTCGATGTGGGACCTCGCCGTGCGCGGCGCGCCCGCGCTGGCCGCATCGCTGCGCGAGCACCGCGCGCAGGCGCTGCTCTTCCGAACGCTGGCCACCATCCGCGTAGACGCGCCGGTGCCGGGCGAGCTGGAGGATCTGCGCTGGAAGGGCGTGCCACGCGGCGCCTTCGAGTCGCTGGTGCAGCGGCTGGGCGCCCAGCACCTGCTCGGCCGCGCGCCCCGCTGGGCAGGGGGCTGACAGCGCGGCGTCTGCTCACAGCCGGCCGGTTCTCGCCACCGCTATCGCTGGTGAGACTTCGGCACGGGCGATGCCCTCGCGCGGACGGCGAAGTCGCACCTCCGGCACTCGCCGAGCGTGGCCCACCTGCCTGACGCGAGGCGTCGGGCGCGCCAGGGCCGTTGGTGGCCACGGCATTCTTGCGTACGTGGCACGGGCAGTGTCCGTGGCGAAAAGCACGGCGACGCGAGGGGCGCATCGCCTGGCTGTGGTGACGGGCCAGGATGCGGCTGCACGCACCCGCGGACGCGAGCAGCGCGCACCGGCTATATCCGCTCGAGCAACTCCCGCTTCTTGGACTCGAACTCCTCCGGCGTCAGCAGCCCCTCGTCGCGCAGCTGTCCGAGCGCGCGAATGGCGTCCAGACTTGACGCGCTCGAGTGCCCGCCCGAGGACAGCATGAAACTGGTGACCGTCGCCGTGATGGCCCCGAAGAGCCCGATGCCGAGCAGCATCAGCACGGCGGCTGCCAGGCGGCCCTCCGGCGTCACCGGGTAGACGTCGCCGTAGCCGACCGTGGTCAGCGTGACAACGCCCCACCACAGCGCGTCGAGCGGTGAGCCGACAGCCTCGTTGACTCCCTGCTCCGCTGCGTAGAGCGCGAGCGAGCAGATGACCATCACGCCAAGCCAGGCGACGACGAGCATGCCCAGCCCGCGGTGACCGACCATCCTCTCGAGATGGCCCAGCGCGCGGTGGAGACCCGCGAAGGCGCGGACGAGTCGCAGCAGCCTCAGCAGTCGCAGCACGCGCACGCCGCGGATGGACGGGATAAGCGCGACGAGGTCGATCCAGTGGCCGCGAAGGTACGCCCGCCGGTCCCGACTGGCGATGAAGCGGGAGCCGAACTCCGCCACGAAGAGCACGGTCAGCAGGTCATCCAGCGCCTGCAACGCCCCGCGCGAAGCGGCCGGAGCGTCGTCCACCGCGAAGCCGACCACGACGAAGACCACCGCCAGGGCGGCCATGGTCATCTCCCAGGCGACCTCGTGCCGGGCGATGAAGGCGACGTAACGGTCGCGCAGCCCCACTGCGCGAGCCCGGCTCGCTGGCCAGGAGGCGGAGCAACTCCGCGTGGTGCTGACGCGCGGCGGCGAGGATGCCGACCTTCCGGCTCGGGCGGGCCATGTCGAGCCAGGGACCGCCGGCGGCGTCGGTGACCACGGCACCGCCCTCGGCGGCGATGACCCCGGCTGCTGCCACGTCCCAGTTGGAGAGACCCCGCGGCTGGATGAAGGCGTCGAAACGGCCGTTGCCGACGTAGGCTAGGGAGAGCGACGCACTGCCCAGCGTTCGCGCCACGCGGATGACACTTCGTACGCGGCGTTCCCGGCCCCGCCAGCCGCGCCAGGGCAGGGCGAGAGAGACGACCAGGTCGGAGAGCTTTTCCTTGACCGGGTGCTGGATGGGCCGCCCGTCGAGCCGTGCGCCGTGCCCGGCCAGGGCGCTGAAGAGCTCGTCCCGCACGGGGTCGAAGATGACCCCGAGCACGGGCGTGCCGCGCACCACGAGACCGATGCTGACGCAGAAGATGGGGATGCCGTTGGCGTAGTTGACCGTGCCGTCGAGCGGGTCGACGACCCAGATCCGCTCGGCGCCGGTCGCCGGGCCCCTCCCCCGACCCCGGTGGGAAACGTGCTCGCCCGACTCCTCGGCCAGGATGGCGTCGTCGGGGAACGCCTCGCGCACGCGTCCCAGGATCAATTCCTCGCACAGGTGGTCGACCTCGGTGACCACGTCGCGCTCGCTCTTGTGCACGATGCGCTCGAGGCGCTCGTAACGGTCGAGCTGGATGCGACCCGCGTCGCGGGCGGCTTCCACGGCCAGTGACAGTTCGGCGTCCAGGTAGGGCGGGCTGGGCGTGTAGGGCACGTCGGCATCCTACGACGCCGCGGTCGGCCGTCGGGCGCCATGGCGAGCCGTTCGGGCGACGTCAGGCCTCGGCCACGACGACCGCACAGCGGCTGCGAGCGCGGTTGCCGCGCCGGCGGATGAACGGCGAAGATGGCGGCCATGTCGCACAAGAGCTGGGCGCTCCTGGCAGCCATCCTCGGGTCGGGCATCGTCTTCCTCGACTCGTCGGTCGTGGTCGTCGCCCAGAAGGCCATCGGTGAGGACCTGCCGAGCAGCTTCTTCGCCCGGCTCGAGGCGCTCAACTACGTCTACTACGGCTACCTGCTGACGCTCAGCGCGTTGCTCGTGCTGGCCGGCGCCCTGAACGACTTCTACGGCCGCCGGCGCGTCTTCGCGCTCGGCCTGGCCGGCTTCGGCGCGACCTCCGCGCTGTGCGGCCTGGCGCCGAACATGGAGCTGCTCATCGTCGCCCGGATGGCCCAGGGCGCCGCCGGCGCCCTGCTGGTGCCGGGCTCGCTGTCGATCCTGACGGCGACCTTCGAGGGCGAGGAGCGCAGCCGGGCCTTCGGCATCTGGGCGGGAGCGTCGGGCGTGGCTGCCGTCGTCGGACCGATCGTGGGCGGTCTGCTGGTCAACATCGCCTCCTGGAGGCTGGTCTTCCTAATCAACGTGCCGCTGGTGGCGATGGCGCTGTGGGCGACCTGGCGTCACCTGCGCGAGAGCCGCGACGAGCACGCCTCGGGCGCCTTCGACTGGCTCGGCGCGGCGGTCGTTGCCCTGGCCGTCGGCGGCCTCTCGTTCGGCGTCATCCGTGGCCAGTCGCGCGACTGGCGGGACCCGCTTGCCTTCGCGGCCTTGGCCGTCGGCGCGGCCTGCGCCATCGCCCTGCCGCTGCTGATGGCGCGCCGCCCGCATCCGCTCGTGCCGCTGGAGCTCTTCCGCTCGCGCAACTTCTCGGTCACCAACCTCTCGACGCTGCTCATCTACGGCGCGCTTTACGTCCAGCTCCAGTACCAGGCGCTCTTCCTCATCGGCGTGCTCGGCTACGACGAGGTGGCCTACACCCTGGCCACCTTGCCCAGCTCGGCCTGTCTGGTGTTCGGCTCGACCTGGTTCGGGCGGCTCGCGGCTCGCCACGGCCCGCGCCGCTTCATGGCCGCCGGGCCGGCCATCATGGCCCTGGGCATCCTCTGGTTCGCCCGCTTCCCGCGCGAGAGTGGGGCCTGGCCTCTGCGGGCGCCGCTCGAGCGCCTGCTCTCGGGCGAGCCCGGTGCCTCGCTCGCCGCCGCGGCGCCACCGCTGGGCTTCTGGATCGACTTCCTGCCCGGCTCGCTGCTCTTCGGCATCGGTCTGATGGTCATGGTCGCGCCGCTCACGACGGCGCTCATGACCTCGGTCCCCGTGCGCAACTCGGGCGTGGCCTCGGCGGTCAACAATGCCGTCTCGCGCGTCGGGCCACAGCTCGTCGGCGCGGTCGTCTTCGTGGCCATCACGGCCACCTTCTACGGTCAGCTGGCGGCTCGACTCCCCGGCGTGGACGTCACGCGACCGGAGGTGCGCGCCAGCCTGCCGCCGATGTCACCCCCGGCGCCGGGCGTGGCGCCGGACGAGGCCCGCGCGGCGCGCGACGCGTCCACCGACGCCTTCCGCCTGGCCATGGTCATCGCCGCGGGCTTCCTCGCGGCGGGCGCGCTGGTCAATGCCGTCGGCATCCGCGACCAGGCGACCCCAGTGGAGGATGTCGGAGCGTCGCCGAGCCCGTCCTCAGGCAGCTGAGAAGCCGGCGCGGCAGGACCTCGCTGGTCGCCTAGCCGCGGCCAAGCCGGCGCCGCGAGCCGGTCGCGAACGACGCCACCACGAGGACGCCGATGGCGCCGAGCGTGGCGATGAAGATGCTCTCGACGTTGACGCCGTCGACCGAGCCGATCTTGAGCAGGCTGGTGGCCACGAACCCGCCCACCAGACCGCCGACGATGCCGAGCACGACCATCATCAAGAGGCCCTCGCGGGACCCCACGATCTTGCTGGCCAGGAAGCCGGCGATGGCGCCGACCACGATCCAGGCGATGAAGCCCATCAGACCTTCCCTTCCCGTATCGCGCTCAGACCGGCTGCCGCCGGAAGATGCCCACTGCCCAGAGCACGATCAGCTCCAGGATGGTCCAGCCGACGAAGGCGACGATGGCGCTGATGTCGAGCACCGACCCGGCCACCCGCAGGGCGTCCGTGCGCAGGATGCCCTCGAACGGCGCCACGAACAGCTGGCTCATGCCGAGGATGCCCGAGACCAGCGCGTTGCCTTCCCTGGCGTCGAGCAAGAGCAGCGCGATGCGCGCGCCGATGACGACCTGGATCAGACCGAAGACGAGCACGACGATGCGTCGCGTCATCTCGGAGGCACCGGGGCTGGCTGTTGTGGTCGCGCTCGTGGTCGTCCGGCTGCTGACCGCGCCATGGGCGGTGGCCGGCGCTTCTGTCACCACGGTGTGCTGCTCTTGAACGGTCATCAGGTCCACCTCCGGGCCGGCGTCGGCGCCTCTCCACCGGTGGTGCCCGGATGGTGGCGCTGACGGTCGTTGCGACCCATCTCGGAAGGTAGGCTTCCGCGGCCGGCGATGTGAGGGTGGAAACCCTGCACCGCCCGGCGCATGAG
>DASSPM010000083.1:0-10819 GCA_035699625.1 Candidatus Limnocylindrales bacterium
CTCGCGGCGGCCGTGGGCAAGGAGCGTGGCCAGTTCGTCGAAGTGGCGCCGGTTGGGCAGACCGGTGAGGGCGTCGAGCTTGGCGCCCGCCTCGGCCTCCGCGTGCGCGTAGGCGCGCTCGAGCGCCGCCGAGACCTCCTGCGCAGCCGCCTCCAGCAGCCGGCGCGAGCCGACCGTCCAGGGCTCGCCCGTGCGACGCGACAGGACAAGCGCCCCGACGGTCCGCCGGTCGGCCTGCAACGGCGCGGCGAGCGTGTGGCGCAGGCCGTAGGCCACGCCCACCCGCTCGGCGATGCGCTCGGCGATCTCCAGGGCGGCCGCCTGCTCGGTCGTCGCGGCCGCCGTCACTGCCCGGCCGGCGCCGGCACCGGCGGACACGGGCAACGCGCCGGCGGGAGCCGTGGCCGGGGTGCCCGGCGCCGCCGCCGTGCCCGGGGCCGGCGCCATGCCCTGCGCCTGGGCCACCGCCAGGCCGGCCGTCTCCGCCGTGCCCGGGGCCGGCGCCATGCCCTGCGCCTGGGCCACCGCCAGTCCGGCCGTCTCCGCCGTGCCGACCGCCAGGCGCCCCGAGGCGGCCGGGCCGATGGTCGCCAGCGGCCGCACGGCGTCCGCCATCACGGGCACCGGCGCCCGACTCAGGCCACGGCCCTCCGGCTCCAGCAAGGTGGCCGGGAAGCGCGTCGTGGAGGCCGGCGTGCCGGCTCCCGCGGAGACCAGCGTCGCCTCGACGACCCGCTCCTCGGGCCGCAGCCGGGCGACGACGATGTGATCCGCGCCGGAGGTGACGCGCAGCTCCTCGACGATGGCCGCCACGACCGCTTCCGGCGAAACGGACCGCGAGAGGCCCTGGAGGATGCGCGTGAAGCCCTCGGCCTCGGCGGCGCGACGGAGTGCCAGCCGCCGCTCGACTTGATCGTGCGCCACGAGCGCGGCGACGAGCGCCCCGGCGACGACGGCACGCACCAGCTCGCCCAGGTCGGCCGGCGGAAGGAGCAGCTCGAGCGTCGTGGCGGCCACCAGGAGCGCGGCGAGGCAGGCCACGACGACTCGACCGCGACTGACGCTCCGTTCGTCGCCGTCCTGGACGGCGCGCTCGATCAGGGAGCGGGGATGGCGGCTCACGTGCCTTCAGGATGGGGCCCTGCGGGGTCGCTTGTCCAGATGCCTGGGCGGCGGCGGAGCTGTTGCCGGCACGATCGCGGTGCGCTCGGGCGCCGGCCGCGTGTCGTCCTCGGGGGACGCCCGACGGATGGAGCGGATGGCGTCGGCTAGCAGCGCACCGGGCGCGGGGTCGGGTGCGCCGCAGCGTAGGTGGTGTTGTAGACGGCCACCGGCTTGGCCACGATCACGAGCTTGTAGGGCGTCTGGTAGCCCTCCGACGTCTGGAGCCAGAGCTGACGGCTGTTGATGGAGAAGGCGCTCAGGATCGAGGTGATGTGGCGTCGCACCCGGGTGATCTTGTACGTGTAGAGCTTGTTGTTGCTGGTGTAGACCTTGACGATCTTGCCCAGCATGCCGGCGCCGTTGTTGATCTTCGACTGCTGCAGCAGCTTGAGGAACATGCCCGTCCGCGCGTGCGCGTAGAGCATCGTCACGCCGGGCTCGGGCGGCTGGTAGAGCTCTTGCATGAACATGGCCACGTTGCAGAGGGGGTAGCCGCTGCTGCCGCCCGGCGGGCGGACGACGGGCAGGTCGATGCCGTAGGCGCCGATGACCACGCGCGTCGAGAGGACGTGGCGCAGCGTGCCGCAGCGTGCCAGCGTGCCCGTCCCGAAGCGGACGGCGATCGGGCCGTAACGGGCGACCTTCCAGATGGCGTTCATCTTGGTGCCCGAGATGCCGACGTGGTAGTCGAACGTCCCCGTGGCAGTGCTTCTGAACGATGGCAACGTGGTGATGAGCGTGCCCAACGCGCCGCACTTGCCCTTGAACACGTACGGCCGGTAGGCCGTGTTGGCGCGCAGCCGCTTGAGGTAGGCGTGCATCCAGCCGATGCCCTCGACGTAGCCGAGGAGCTTGGCCGTGCCGTTGGCACCCGAGGTGCCGACCGAGGCGTTCCACGTGCGGCGGACGGTGAGTGCCGACGCGCTCGGAGCGACCATCGTGGACGCCGCCACGAGGCTGAGCATGATGAGCAGGACGCGCATCCTGGCGCGACCCCGGTGACGTGACACGGCGGCGTTCCCCTCTCCGATGGTCCTGGTACGGACGTCAGGGTAGCCGGTGAACGAACGCAGCGGAAGGCATCTCGGCGACCGACGCGGAGTCCGCGTTGCGCCGACGCCCCGACGCCGGTGCCCGACCGGGCGCATCGGTCTTGTCGATCGCGCGTCGATCGCGCCGTGCGTCGCGCCGACGCCCCGGCGACGGTGCCCGACCGGGCGCATCGGTCGCGTCGATCGCGCCGTGAGTCGCGCGACAAGTCCGGTGCGTCACCTTTTGCGCGTCAGCTGAAGGGCTTGACCACCATGTCGAAGACGAAGCCGACGATGATGACCACGTCGAGCCAGAAGAGGGCGTGCGCGCGGCGATCTGCCAGGGCCGCGGCCAGCTCGCCCGTGGCCGGACCATCCGGGCTCGACTCGGCCAGCGCCGCGACCCGCTTGATCCAGGGCGCGGTGAACCCGGCACCCGTGATCGAGGCCACGATGAAGAGCGCGTAGGCGATGAGCAGCCACGGGGCGAAGAAGTCGAAGCGACCCGTCCAAGCGGTGATCAGGCCGAAGACGAGGCCGGCCGTGAAGAGCAGCGGGATGAAGCGGCCGAGGCGGTCGGCTGCACCGAAGAGGCCGCGCACCAGGCGGACGTCCGCGTCGGGTGCGACGCGGTGCAACAGCAGCGCCGGCCCGAGCGCCAGGGCCACGGCCATGAACATGGTCGCGATGTGCAGGAACTTGAAGATGGGCATCGCCGCGTGCTCCCCTCCTCCTCGGCCCCCGGCGTGACGCTCCCGAGTATCGGCGGGCCGCACGGGCAGGTCAACGAGGCACGGGGCTTGACCGCGCCGAGGCAGCCGGCGCGGCCGGGCTGCGCGGCCGGGCTGCGCGGCCGGGCTGTGCTACGGGCGACCCTCGTTCGGCGGCGGCCGCAACGGCGGCGGCCGCAACGGCGGAGCGGCCGCGGCGGCGGCGGGGCACCCGACGGTCGAAACCGGCACGAAATTGCACTCGATGCAACGAAATGGCGAATCGGCGGCCCGGTGTTGCATCAGATGACCCAACGGATACATCCGCGCCCGGCTGATCGCCCGCTTGGTACATCAGATGCAACGAGTGAGGGCCTCAGCGGCCTGATGATGCGCGGGATGCATCAAAGGGACGGACCGCGCGTCGACTCGTTCCACTCGATGCACGGGTGGCCGCGGTTCACCGCCTGCTTGGTCGCGTTGGGTCGTTGGATGTAACACGGGCCGGCTGAGAGCGTGCCGACGGGCAGCTTGGTTGCATCGGGTTGTTGTATGCAGCACGGGCCGGCTGAGGATGCAACACGGGCCGGCTGAGGACGCCGCAGGGCCGGCCGAGAACGTGCAGTGGTGCCGACGCGACGCGGGCCTGCCGAGGGACCCACGCGGTTGCCCCGTCACCACCGCGCGGACTACACTCCCCCGAGCACCGGCACGCGCCCGAGGGCAGCCTGCCGGAGCGAACCAGCGCAGCTTCGGAGGACGACTCCCGCGGTGGAGAACGGACCCAGTACCCCCGGCGCGCAACGCGCCGGCACTCCCGACCCGGTCCCACCCGTCCCGTAGCGGCGGCCGCGTCCCACTGACGCGCGCCACCTCCCCGGGCGGACGGCCCGGCAGCGAGGTGGCAGATGCAGCTCTACCTGAGCCAGGTGATCGGCCGCCCGGTCCGCGACCGGGAGGGCGAGCCGATCGGCAGGGTCGCCGACCTGATCGTCGCGCTCGGCGGCCGCTATCCGCCAGTCACCGGGCTGGTCGTGGCCACGGACCGGCGACGGCGCATCTTCCTGCCCTGGTCGGACGTGGAGCGCTTCGACGCCTCCGGGGCCGTGCTCAGCACACGCACCATCGATATCGAGCGCTTCCGCCAGCGGCCCAACGAGCTCGGCCTCCAGGCGGACCTGCAGGACAAGCAGATCGTCGACATCGACGGCCGCAAGGTCGTCCGCGTCAACGACCTTCGGCTCGACGAGATCGAGGGTCGCCTGCACCTGGTGGCGGTGGACGTGGGCGCCGCCGGGCTGCTGCGCCGGCTCGGCGTCGAGGGGCCCTTCCGGACCATCGCCCGCAACCTCAACCTGCCGCTGCCCGAGCGCTACATCGACTGGGAGGATGTCGACCCGCTCGAGTCGTCGATCGCCTCGATCCGCCTGCGCGTGCCCCACGCCGGCCTGCGCGAGCTCCATCCGGCGGACCTGGCCTCGATCATCGATGAATTGGCGCCGCGCGACCGGGCCGGCATCCTGGCCGCCCTCGACGACGAGGCCGCCGCCGACGCCATCGAGGAGATGGAACCCGAGACGCAGGTCGAGGTGCTCGAAGACCTGGCACCCGAGCGGGCCGCCGACATCCTCGAGGAGATGAGCCCCGACGACGCGGCCGACCTGATCGCCGACCTCTCGGAGGCCGCCCGCGCCGAGATCCTGCCGCTCATGGAGAGCGACGAGGCCGAGGAGGTGCGCGGCCTGCTCGGCTATCCGGAGGACACGGCCGGCGGCATCATGACCACGGCCTACATCGCCCTCCCGGCCACGCTCACGGCGGCCGAGACCATCGAGCGCCTACGGGAGCTCGAACCGGACGCCGAGACCGTCTACTACATCTACGTCACCGACGAGGAGGGCCGGCTCGCCGGCGTCATCTCCCTGCGCGACCTGATCGTAGCGCGGCCCGACACCCTGGTTCGGGACTTCATGCACCCCGAGCCGGTGGCCGTGCCGACGCTCGCCGACCAGGCGGAAGTGGCGCAGGTCGTGGCGCGCTACAACCTGCTGGCCGTGCCGGTCGTGGACGATGACGGCCGCCTGGTGGGCATCGTCACCGTGGACGACGCCATCGACACCGTGCTGCCCACGGCCTGGAAGCGGCGCCTGCCCAAGCTCTTCAGCCGGAGCGGCGGGTGAAGCGTCCGGCGAGCCTGGTGCGGCGCCTGCCGCCGCCGCCGCGCATCGCTCCCCTGGCCCGGCTGCGCGACCGCATCGTGGCCGGCGAGTGGCTCCGCCTGCGCACGCGCTTCCGGCGCCGCGGCCTGCTGGCCTTCCTGGCCGTCATGGGGCCAGGGCTGATCGCCGGTATCGCCGGCAACGACGCCGGCGGCATCACCACCTACTCCGTGCTCGGTGCCGAGACCGGCTTCCGGCTGCTCTGGCTCTTCCCCATCACCATCGTCATCCTGGCCGTGGTCCAGGAGATGGCCGCCCGGCTCGGGGTGGTCACCGGGCAGGGCCTGTCGGATCTCATCCGCGACCGCTTCGGCGTGCGCTGGACGCTCTTCGCCATGGTCGTCCTGCTGGTGGCCAACCTGGCCAACACCGTGGCCGAGTTCGCCGGTGCCGCGGCTGCCCTGGAGATCTTCGGCGTGCCGCGCTGGTTGACCGTGCCGGTGGTGGCGGTGGCGATCTGGGCGCTCGTGCTCTTCGCCAGCTACCGCACCGTCGAACGGGTCTTCCTGTCGGTCATGCTGGTCTTCCTGGCCTACATCGCCTCGGCCATCCTGGCCGGGCCCGACTGGGGCATGGTGGCGCGCTCGCTGGTCACGCCCGAGCTCGACCTCTCGGGCACCAGCCTGCTGCTGATGGTGGCCCTGGTGGGCACGACCATCACGCCCTACATGCAGTTCTACCTGCAGTCGGCCGTGGCCGAGAAGGGCATCGACGAGGAGGAACTCAGGCTCGAGCAGGCCGATGCCGTGGGCGGCGCCATCTGGACCAACGTGGTGGCCATCTTCATCGTGGTCGCCACGGCGCAGGTGCTTTTCGCCTCGGGCGCCACCGTGGAGAGCGCCGCCGACGCCGCCCTTGCTCTCTCCCCGGTCGCGGGCGAGCTGTCCAGCGCCCTCTTCGCCCTCGGCCTCTTCGGCGCGAGCGTGCTGGCGGCGACGATCATGCCGCTCAGCACGGCCTACGTCATCAGCGAGGCCTTCGGCTGGGAGTCGGGCGTGGGCAAGCCCTTCCGCGACGCGCCGGCCTTCTTCGGCCTCTACACCTTTGTGCTGGCCGTCGGCGCGGCGAGCGTGCTGCTCATCGCCGGGCGCGACCTGATCGGCGTCATCGTGGCCAGCCAGAACCTGCAGGGCCTGCTGCTGCCGATCGTGTTGCTCTTCATGCTGCGCCTGGTCAACGACCGGCGCCTCCTCGGCGCCCACACCAACGGTCGGCGCCGCAACCTACTGGCGGTCGCCTGCATCGGCCTGGTCATCGTGCTCGACGTGGCCCTGCTCGGCGTGACCCTGCTGGAGGGGCTGGGGGTGCGCGTCAGCGGTTGACGAAGACGACCGTGGCGTAGTGGCGGCCGTTGCCGCAGTTGTAGACGCCCACCCCGATGCGGTCGTACTTGCCGTTGTAGCTGAGCATCATCGAGTTGTGGATCGAGCTGTACTTCCACTGCTTGAAAAGCGTGTAGAGCCAGCCCGACGTGTAGGAGTTGTAGGCGATGATCTCGCCGAAGCGGTAAGCGCCACCCGCCCAGAGCTTGCGGTAGCGCCAGTAGTCCAGCAGGTTGCCGCCGCCGGGCCAGTTGGAGGTGGCCGGGATGGTGTGCGAGAAGTAGCGCCGCTTGCACATGTCGTAGGAGCGCCAGTTGGCCCAGTAGGAGTAGGCCGTCGAGAGGGGCAGTCGGGCCAGGCCCCTGGCCTGTCGGTAGTCGTTGATGTAATCGGCCAGCTTGACCTCGTAGGAGTCGTTGGTGTAGGTGGCGGCGGCCCCGGGGACGGTGGCGTTGAAGGCCAGCAGGACCAGCGCCAGGGCGGGCAGCAAACGGCGCAGGGCGTGCGCCCGCAGTGATCGGCTCGGTCTGGCCGCCGGGTGACGTCCGTGCGGCTCGATCGAGGTCTGGGAAGACGCCCTCTGGGCGCCTCTGGCGCTCAACGTCAAAACGTTGCCTCCTCTCTACCGGAACACCGTGGTCAACGCACGGCGACGCGGGCTGGTCGCCGTCACGAGGCACGGCGACGCGGGCTGGGTGCCAGCCATCACGACAGTCGGGAGCGCGACGGCGCGAGCCTGCCGCACGAGAGCGCGGCGAGGATCGCGACGGGGTGCGACGTCAGGGGCTGGGGGTCGACGACGAACGGACTCGGACTGGGGGTCCCGGGTCCGCACGCTGGGGGCGGCGGCTGCCGTGATGCGGCGGCTGTTCGGTTGTCGTGCCTCCGTCCTGAAGCGGAGGCGTCACCCTGACCCGGTCAGTATGCCATCGATCTGCAACCCTTCGCCGGGGCGCTGTCATGCGCTCGGGGAGCGACCACGCAGTGGGGGCCGGGTCTGGCAGGCAGCGACCGGCATGGCAGGCGGACGCTGCGGCTATCCTTTCCGGGCCCGCTGAGCACGGCGAAGCCATGGGAGGTCCCGCTGACAGCAACCACCGACCACCTGAGCGGCAAGTCGATCCTGGTCACCGGCGGCACCGGCTCATTCGGGCGGCGCTTCGTACGCACCGTCCTGGCTGAGCATGAGCCGCGGCGCATCGTCATCCTCAGCCGCGACGAGCTGAAGCAATACGAGTTCCGGGCCGAGCTCGGGGACGACCGCCGGGTGCGCTTCTTCATCGGCGACGTGCGCGAGCGCGAGCGGCTGTGGCGTGCCTTCGACGAGGTGGACATCGTGGTCCACGCGGCAGCGCTCAAGCAGGTCCCGGCGGCCGAGTACAACCCCTTCGAAGCGACGAAGACCAACATCAACGGCGCGCAGAACGTGATCGAGGCCGCGCTCGACCGCGGCGTCGAGCGGGTCATCGCGCTGAGCACGGACAAGGCCTCCAGCCCGATCAACCTCTACGGCGCCACCAAGCTCGTCAGCGACAAGCTGTTCACGGCCGCCAACGCCTACGCCGGCTCGCATCGCACGCGCTTCTCGGTCGTCCGCTACGGCAACGTCGTGGGCAGCCGCGGCAGCGTGGTGCCGCTCTTCCGCCGCCTCGCGTCGAGCGGCACGATCCCCATCACGGACGAGCGCATGACCCGCTTCTGGATCACCCTCGACCAGGGCGTTCACTTCGTCATCGAGATGCTGGCCGCGATGCGCGGCGGCGAGCTCTTCGTGCCCAAGATCCCCAGCATGCGCGTGGTCGACCTGGCGCGCGCGATGGCGCCCCAGGCGCGCCTCGAGGTCGTGGGCATCCGCCCGGGCGAGAAGCTGCACGAGGAGATGATCAGCCTCGACGATGCGCGCCGGACGCTCGACGCCGGCGGTCACTTCGTGATGCAGCCAGATGCCGAGTGGTGGGATCCCGCGCATTGGGCGGAGGCCCGTCCGCTGCCGGAGGGCTTCCGCTACACCAGCGACACCAACGACGAGTGGCTCACCGTGGACCAGCTGCGCGCGATGGTCGATGCCCTCTGACCGCCTGCCCTACGGGCGGCAGTCGATCGACGAGAGCGATATCGCCGCCGTCAGCGAGGCGCTGCGCGACGAGTTCTTGACCACCGGGCCGCGCGTGGGGGCGTTCGAGGCGGCGCTCTGCGAGGCGACGGGCGCGGCGCACGCGGCGGCACTCAACTCGGGGACCTCGGCGCTGCACGCCATCTACGCCGGCCTCGGCATCGGGCCGGGCGACGAGATCGTGACCTCGCCGCTGACCTTCGCGGCGACGGCCAACGCCGCGCTCTACGTGGGCGCCCGGCCGGTCTTCGCCGACGTGGACCCGGCCACGGGCCTGCTCGATCCGCGCGCCGCCGAGGCCGCCATCACATCCCGCACTCGAGCCATCGTGGCCGTGGACTATGCCGGCCAGCCGGCCGACTACGACGCGCTGCGCGACATCTGCCGCCGCCACCGCCTGGCCCTCGTGGCGGACGCGGCGCACTCGCTCGGCGCGACCGAGCGCGGCCGCGCCGTGGGCACCCTGGCCGACGCGACCATGCTCTCCTTCCACCCCGTCAAGCACATCACGACCATGGAGGGCGGCGCGGTCCTGACCGGGGACGCCGCGCTCCAGCGGCGCGTGACCGAGTTCCGCTCGCACGGCATGGTGCGCGATGCGACCCGCCTGCGGCGCCACGACGGGCCCTGGTACCACGAGATGCAGGCGCTCGGCTACAACTACCGCATCACGGACGTGGCCTGCGCCCTGGGCCTCAGCCAGCTGCGCCGGCTGCCCGCCTTCCTGGCGCGGCGTCGCGAGATCGCCGCGCGCTACGACGATGCGTTCGGGGCGGACGAGCGGCTGATGACCCCAGCCGTCCGGCCGGGCACCGTGCCCGCCTGGCACCTCTACGTGCTGCGCGTCAGCGGCCCGGACCCAGCGCGGCGGCGCCGGGCGCTCTTCGAGGCCCTCCAGGCGCGCGGCATCGGTTGCCAGGTGCACTACCTGCCGGTCTACCGGCATCCCTACTACGAGGATCTCGGCTACCCCGCCGGCCTGTGCCCTGCGGCCGAGGATCTCTACGCGCGCATCCTCGCCATCCCGCTCTACCCAGCCATGTCGGACGAGGACGTGGAGCGTGTCGTCGCTGCCGTGCGCTCATCCGTCGAAGCGACGCTGGGCACGGTCCGCTCGAAGAGCCACCAGGTCACGTCGTCGAAGCCCTCGTCGCGCGAGAGGAAGCCGGTCTCGAGCAGCGCCAGCTCCGGGAAGCGCTCGGCGAACAGCCGGCCGTAGTCCCGCTTGAAGAGCGCGCCCCGATGGCCTCGGTAAGGCACTTCGACCGGCTCGTGCGCGAAGTACTCGCCGCACAGGAGGTACCGCCGCGAGCAGCGCACCATCTCGTCCATGACCCGTCCCAGGATCGAGTCGGGCAGGTGGATGAGCACGCCCATGGTCAGCACGAGATCGAACTCGCCATCCGGGAAGGGCAACTCGGTGGCCGAGCCGACCACGGCGCGCACACCGGGCAGCCGCTGACGGAGCAGGTCGACGGCGTGCGCGTTGACGTCGAGGCCGGCAGCGTGCGCGACGTGCCGGGCGATCCAGCGCAGGTTGCCGCCGACGTTGCAGCCGATCTCGAGTGCGCTGCTGCAGGTATGCTCGGTCAGCAGGCGTTCCCAGAAGTCTCGCCGCTCTTCGTAGGCGGCCAGGTTGCGATCGACGTACGCGTCCCCGAATTCGCCCGCCCAGAGCCGCTCGAGTCGCTCCGCTTCCCTGTCGACCATACCCCGCCCATGCTGCGATGAGGACCGTCGCCATCGTACAGGCCCGCACGGGCAGCACGCGGCTGCCGGGCAAGGTGCTGGCGAGGATCGGCGGTCGGCCGATGCTGGCCCACGTGGTGGAGCGCGCACGGGCCGCGCCCGGCGTGGACGAGGTCGTGGTCGCCACCAGCGTCCTCCCGGAGGACGATGCCATCGCCGGGCTCTGTGCGGAGTCGGGCTGGCCCTGCGAGCGCGGCAGCGCGACGGACCTGCTCGACCGATACGAACGCGCGGCGGCCGCGCACGACGCCGAGGTCGTGGTCCGCGTCACCGGCGACTGCCCGCTGCTCGACCCGGCACTCGTGGGCGAGGTGATCGCGCTGCTTGGGCGCGGTGGCTACGACTACGCCAGCAACACGTTGGAGCCGCGCACCTGGCCGCACGGGCTCGATGCGGAAGCCTTCACCCGGGCCGCCCTGGCGACCGCCTGGGCGGAGGACACCGATCCCGCCTGGCGCGAGCACGTCACGCCCTTCCTCTACCGCCACCCGGAGCGGTTCCGGTTGGGGCG
>DASSPM010000084.1:0-5062 GCA_035699625.1 Candidatus Limnocylindrales bacterium
CGGGCCGTTCACCGTCATCCCGTTCCGCGTCGGCCACTCCATCCCGGACGCCATGGGCATCGCGCTCAAGACGCCGGTCGGCACGATCGTCCACACCGGCGACTTCAAGTTCGATCACACCCCGGTCGACGGCAAGCTCTCCGACTTCCACCTGCTGGCCAAGGTGGGCGCCGAAGGCGTGCTCTGTCTCCTATCCGACTCGACGCGCGCCGAGAACCCGGGCTACACGCCCTCGGAAAGGACCGTCGGCGAGGCGTTCCGCGAGATCATGGAGCCGCTCGAAGGCCGGGTCATCGTGGCCACCTTCGCCAGCAACATCGCCCGCCTGCAGCAGGTGCTCGACGCCGCGGCGGAGATGGAGCGCAAGGTGGCCGTCATCGGCCGCTCGATGGAGCAGAACTTCCGCATCGCCAGCGACCTGGGCTACCTGAAGTACGCCCCGCAGCAGATCGTGCCCAAGGACCGCATCGGCGAGATCCCCCATGACCAGCTGGTGATCGCCACGACCGGCGCCCAAGGCGAGCCGATGGCCGGCCTGGCGCGCATGGCCAATCGCGACCACCGCTTCGTCGAGATCCAGCCCGGCGACACGGTCATCGTCAGCGCCAGTCCCATCCCGGGCAACGAGGAGTACGTCTCGCGCACCATCGACAACCTCTTCAAGAACGGCGCCAACGTCTATTACCACACCATCAAGCGCGCCCACGTCTCCGGTCATGCGAGCCAGGAAGAGCTGAAGCTGATGCTCGGCCTGACCAAGCCGAAGCACTTCATCCCCATCCACGGGGAGTTCCGGATGCAGGTCCAGCACGGCCGGCTGGCCATCGAGACGGGCGTCTCACCGGAGAACATCTTCATCATCGAGAACGGCCAGCCCATCGAGTTCCTGGCCGACGGCTCGGCCCGGCGGGCCGCGCCGGTGACCGCGGGCTACCTCTTCGTGGACGGGCTGACCGTGGGCGAAGTGGGCGACATCGTGCTGCGCGACCGGCGCGCCCTGGCCAACGACGGCATGTTCCTGGTGGTGGTCACCGTGGACAAGCAGACCGGCTCGGTCATCGGCCGGCCACAGGTCGTGACCCACGGCTTCCTGACGGACGATCGCGACCCACTCATCTCGGGCGCCGCCGATCGGGTCGCCGCCGCGCTGCAGACGCCGGGCGACCACGTGAGCGAGGTGGCGCTCTACAAGGAGATGATCAAGAACGCCCTGTCGCGCTACCTCTACGAGCAGACCAAGCGCCGGCCGATGGTCTTCCCCGTGGTGGTCGAGGTCTGAGCATGGCCCAGCGACGACGCACCGGCACGCGCGCCCCCGCGCGCAACGGGCGGCGAAAGCGGGGCCGGCCGGGCCTCGGACTGCAGGTCTCTCCGGACACCGCCCGCTCGTTGCTCGGCGTGACGTTGCTGGCGCTGGGCGCCGTGACGCTCATCGCGCTGGCCCTGCCGGGGCGCGGCGCGCTCACCGACTGGTGGCGCGATCGGATCGCTCCGTGGGTCGGCACCGGCCGCTGGCTGCTGCCCTTCCTGCTGCTCGGCACAGGCGTCTACCTGGAGCGAGCGCGGCGCGGCACGACCGCCTGGCAGCTGACGCTGGTCGGCCTGCTGGTGACCTACGTCGGCCTGCTCGGGCTGGTCCAGCTGACCCACATCTTCGAGGGCTCCGGCGGCCACATCGGCCGCTTCCTGGCCGGCGTGCTCTCCACGCTCGTGACGCCGCCCGGCGCCTTCGTCAGCCTGGTCGCGCTGACCGTGGCGGGCCTGCTGCTCGCCCTCGACACGTCGCTACGCACGCTGGTCAGCCCCTTCAGCCGCTGGGCGATGGGCCTCGGGGCGCTGCTCGTCGAGCGGACCGAACGGCCGCCCGAGCAGGCCGCCCCGCGCGGCGAGCGAGAGCGCGAGCGCGGACGGGCACGCGAGGCGACCGCGGACGAGCCCCCGGCCGACCTGCCCACGCCCACGCCCAGCCCGGCGCCCATGAGCCAGACCGTCTGGGCGGGCGCCCGCGAACGGGGTGCCGTCGCCGCCGCGCCACCGGCCGCCGGAGCGCCCGGGACCGAGGATGTGCGGACGGCGGTGGCCGTCGCCGCCAGCCCCGAGGAGGACGGCCTGCTGGCGGCCGAGGACGCACCCCGGCCGCTGCACGACCGGACCTGGAGCCTGCCGCCCCTGACGCTGCTCGACCTGCCGCGGCCGGCGCCCACCGGCGCGCGCCTCGACCACGAGCGCAACATCCGCATCATCGAAGAGAAGCTGCGCAGCTTCCAGATCCCGGCCACGGTCACCGGCACCAACACGGGGCCGGTGGTCACCCAATACGAGGTGCGGCCGGACGCGCGCATCAAGTTGTCGCGCATCGAGGGTCTCGCCGACGACCTGGCCATGGCCCTCGCTGCGCGCTCCATCCGCATCGAGGCGCCCATCCCGGGTAAGGACGTGGTGGGCATCGAGATCCCCAACCACAGCAGCGAGATCGTCTCCTTCCGCGGCCTCATCGACGACGCCAACATGCTCGCCGCCACCAGCCGCCTGACCTTCGCCCTGGGCCGCGACGTCTCCGGCGGGGCCTACGCCGTGGACCTGGCCAAGATGCCCCACCTGCTCATCGCCGGCGCCACCGGCTCGGGCAAGAGCGTCTGCGTCAACGCGCTCATCACCAGCCTGCTGATGCGCGCCCGGCCGGACGAGGTGCGGCTCATCCTGGTCGACCTCAAAAGAGTCGAGCTGTCGGCCTACGGCGGCCTGCCCCACCTGCTCACCGACGTCATCGTCGAGCCGGGCGAGGCGAAGGCGGCGCTGCACTGGGCAGTGGCGCAGATGGAGGAGCGCTACAAGGCCCTCGCCGAGCGCACCGAACGCAACATCGCCGCGTACAACGCGAGTCCGCGGGTGGAGCCCGAGGAGCGCCTGCCGTACATCGTCGTCGTCATCGACGAGCTGGCCGACCTGATGATGCGTGAGGGTCGCAAGGTCGAGGAGCCCATCGTCAAGCTGGCCCAGAAGGCGCGCGCCGTGGGCATCCACCTGGTGCTGGCGACGCAGCGCCCGAGCGTGAACGTGGTGACCGGCCTGATCAAGGCCAACGTGCCCAGCCGCATCGCCTTCGCCATGGCCTCCAACATCGACTCGCGCACCGTCCTCGACCAGCCCGGCGCGGAGGACCTCATCGGCCGCGGCGACATGCTCTACCAGCCTGCGGACCTGCCCCGGCCGGTGCGCCTGCAGGGCGTCTACGTCAGCGACGCCGAGGTGCACGCGGTGACCGATCACTGGCGCGAGCAGGCCCCCGAGCCGCACTACGACCCGGCCGTGGTGGCCTATGCCGACAGCGAGAACGGTGCCGGCGGCCAGTTCGCCTGGCTGGCCAAGATGGCCGAGGACGAGATGACCGCGCGGGCCGCCGAGCTGGTCGCCCAGACCGGCAAGGCCAGCACCTCGATGCTCCAGACCAAGCTCAAGGTCGGCTTCAACCGGGCCAGCCGGCTGATGGACGAACTCGAGCGCTACGGCGTCGTCGGTCCACAGGACCCACGCAATCCGGCCACGCCGCGCGCCGTCTACGGGCCCGATAACTGGCTGCGCAGCCTCGACGACGTGGACGACCCGGGCGATTGAAGCCGCTGGGGCTGCCCCGAAGAGCCATCACGGCTAGGACCATCGTCCTCGGAGGTGATGGCGAAGAGCGCGTATCCTGTCAGCGGCGCGTGGTCGGGGCACGCGCACGGTGATGCCCATGACGAAGGACCTGACCAGCCCATGACCGCCCGCGACGACGCGAGGCTCGGCGAGCGACGGCGCCTCGCGGAACGCGAGCGCGCCGCGTTCGACGCTGTACCGGCGCCGCGCCTCGGGGAGCTGCTCCTCGCCGCCCGCGAGCGCAAGGGCGTCGACCTCTACCGCGCGGAGCGCGACACCAAGATCCGCGCCCGCTTCCTGGCCGCGCTCGAGCGGAGCGACTTCAAGGAGCTGCCCGGCGCCGTCTACACCAAGGGCTTCCTGCGCAACTACGCGCTCTACCTGGGCCTCGACCCGGACGATGTGCTGGAGCGCTGGAAGGCCGAGATCGGCGCCAGCCGCCCCGTCAGCGAGCCGATCATCATCGCGCCCCGGCCGCTCGAGGCGCCGCGCGGAGGCCTCACCTTCACGCCCGGCATCGTCGTCGCCGCCGTGCTCACGCTGGGCGTGCTCGCCTTCGCCGGTTACATCACGCTGCAGCTGCTGCGCTTCGCCCAGCCGCCCGTGCTGGCCGTCGACCAGCCGGCCGTGACCAAGGCCCAGGCTGAGGCGGAGACCTTCCTCATCAGCGGCCGCAGCGACCCCAAGGCGACCATCACCATCCAGGCCCCCGGCCAGCAGGTCTTCCGCTTCGAGGCCGGCGCCGACGGCGCCTGGTCGCGCGAGGTGCCGCTCAACAAGGGCCGCAACGACTTCACGGTGCGCGCCACCGACCCGGTCACGGCCAAGGAGTCAGCGCCCATCAACCTCATCGTGACGGTGCCCATCCCACAGGGACCCGAAGCGCCGACGCTCGCCGTCGACAGTCCCAACGAGGGCACCGGCTTCACCAACGGGGCGATCCCTGTGCAGGGCTCGACCAATGCGCGCAGCATCACCGTCAGCGCCGCCTACCAGGGCCCGGTGGCCTCGCCGGCGCCGGGTCAGGCCTCGCCCATGCCGCCCGTCGTGCCACCGGCGAAGGAGATCGCCGTCGGCGAGGACGGCCGCTTCTCCGACTCCTACCAGCTCGCCCCGGGGCGCTGGCAGCTGACCATCACGGCCACCGGTGCGCAGCAGAAGCAGACGACCGAGACGCGCACCATCAGCGTCGCCTTCACGGGCGTGAACCTGGTCGTCGAGATCCGCAACAGCCGCGCCTGGATCAAGGTCTGGGTGGACGGCGTCGTCGCTCCCGGCTACGAGGCAGGCGTGACGCTCCAGCCGGGCAAGAGCGTGGAGTTCACGGCGCAGCGCTCGGTCGAGGTCCGCACCGGCTCCTCGGGCGCCACCTTCTTCACGCTCAACGGGGCGCCGCTCGGCTCGCTGGGCAAGGCCGGCGTGCCCG
>DASSPM010000085.1:0-9068 GCA_035699625.1 Candidatus Limnocylindrales bacterium
GTCGGCCAGCGCCTTGCGCGTCTGGGCCCCGACACCCCACAGCCGCTCGATGGGCAGCGGCGCCAGGAAGGCGGCCTCCTCGCCGGGCGACACGACCACCAGCCCATCGGGCTTGCGCAGGTCGGAGGCGACCTTGGCCACGAGCTTGGTGCGGGCCACGCCCACCGAGGCGGTCAGCTCGAGTTCGGCGCGGATGGCCTGCTTGATGGCGCGTGCGATCGACTCGCCCGAGCCGAAGAGCGCGAGCGAGCCGGTCACGTCGAGGAAGGCCTCGTCGATGGAGACCGGCTCGATGCGCGGCGTGTAGCGGCGCAGGATGGCCATCACCTGGCGGCTCACCTCGGCGTAGCGGCTGCCGTTGACGGGCACGAAGACGCACTCGGGGCAGAGTGCCCGGGCCGTCCGGATGGGCATCGCCGAGTGGACCCCGAAGCGGCGCGCCTCGTAGGAGGCCGCGCTGACGACCCCGCGGTCACCCGGCCCGCCGATGCCGACGACCACGGGACGCCCACGCAGCTCGGGCCGGTCGCGCTGCTCGACCGCGGCGAAGAAGGCGTCCAGGTCGACGTGCAGGATGGTCCGCTCGGTCATCGGTCCGGGTCGCCCGGTCGCTGATCCGCGGCGGCCGGCGGCGGGCTGCTCGGCACCGCCGGCGGCCAGGTCGCCAGCAGCGGCAGCACGAGGGCGATGGGCGCCACCAGCGCGAAGTAGGCATAGCTCGTCCAGTACGCCGTCAGCAGCAGCACCAGTGTCACGATCAGCCCGGCCAGGGCGGCCTGGGCGACGCTCGTCAGCGGCCGCGCCGTCACGAGCAGCAGGGCCGCCAGGGTGGCAGCGACGTTGACCAGCGTCATGCGCGCCAGCTCGGGCAGTGGCCAGCCAAGGCCGCGCGCCAGGACCCACACGTTCCAGCCGTAGACGTCGCTGTGGAAGCCGGCGAAGGCCGCCAGGCCGGTCACGTAGGCGACCGGGTCGATGGCCAGGAAGGGCAGCGAGAGGGCGAGGAGGAGGCTCGCGGCGGCCAGTACGTAGCCTCGCAGCGCGCGCCAGCCGGCAGCGTGCCAGACGTGCGCCGCGAGCGTGAGCACGATGAACAGCGTCGACTGCTTCATGCCCAAGGCGGCCGCGCCCGCGAGGCCGGCCACGGTCAGGGGTCGTGCCGCCCAGCCGTTTCGCCCGGCCCAGGCGGTGGCCAGCACCGCCAGCAGCGCCACGGCGCCGGTGCTCGTGTCGTTGCTGCCGTCGAGGGTGAGGATGCCCAGGTTGGGCAGCGCGGCGTAGGTCGCCAGTGCCGGCAGGCCGGCGCGCCAGCTGAGGCGCGCGGCGAGCAGCGCGAACAGGCCCATGATCACGCCCGCGGCCACGATCTCGGTGAAGCCGACGCCGTCGAAGCCGGCCATGAGCCTGCCCGGCAGATGCACCAGCAGCTGGACGGGCGGGTAGGGCATCGGCGCGCCGGGCGGCCGCGACGAGGCGTACTCGTGGCCGTATGGGCTCTGGCCACGGAGCAGGAGGCCGATCGCCTCGTCGGTGACCAGCAGCACGTCGGAGGCCCGACCGCCTCCGCGGAAGTCGGCCAGGCGGAGGAGAAGGCCGCCGCCGACGAGATAACCGGCCGTCAGGCCGGCCGCCACCCGCGGGCCGAGCCGTAGCGCTCCGAGCGCCAGGACGGGCCAGAGCAGCACGAGCACCATGCGCTGCGGTGAGGGCAGCAGGTCCTGGGCGCGGCCGGCGAGTAGCAGCAGGCCGAAGACGCCGAGGCCGAGCAGGGTACCGACACGGGCGTCGGTGTCGCCTCGGTCCGTCCCGCGCGCCGGTCGTTGCTGAGCGGCCATCCGGCCGAGTCTAGTCGGGGCGGTGAAGCGTCACGGAGGCGTCCGCGTCGGGTGGCATCCGTCCGCCGTCCCCGCCTCCGCCCGCGCCATCGGTCCGCCGCCCCCCGTCCGCTGGCCTCCGCCCGCCGGCAGCCGTCCGCCGGCAGCCGTCCGCCGTCCCCGTCCCCCGTCCCCGTCCCCCGTCCCCGTCCGCTTGCATCGGTCCACCGGCAGCCGTCGGCCGCCCCCCGTCCGTCCCCCCCGGTCCGCGGCAATCCGGTCCGCTGGCAGCCGCCCCGCGTCCCTTGGCATCCATGCATGGAGGGACTCGTAGGTAGCGTCCTGACAGCCGCCGGGCTCCCCAAGCGGCACGCGGACGCCAAACCCACGCTCAGGCACGCTCGATACGCGCACACGGCGGGCCGGTCCGGCCCACCTGACGGGCCCCGAACCCGCCACGAGTCCAGGGATGAATGGATGACCGTGGTGCGAGCCTGATCCGCCGTTTCGAGTCACGTGGTGCATGGACGGCAGAAACCGAGTACCCGGCGCGTCCGCCGTCCCGTCGCGAGATGATCGGCTGGCCGCCCAACGGCCCAGACGGCCCCTCACGGCACCTCGCGGCCCGGCCCGGGCACCGCCGCCCCGCCCCCCGGTAGGCCGTTAGCCCTTGGGCTCGACGACGACCGTCACCTCGGGCGTCATGCCCGCGTACACCTTGACCGCCACCTTGTAGGTGCCCAGCGACTTGAGCGGCTCCTCCAGGTCGACCTTGTGCCGGTCCACGTCGATGCCACGGCGCGCCAGCGCGTCGGCGATGTCCTTGGCCGTGATCGAGCCGTAGAGCTTGCCGCCCTCGCCCACCTTGACGCCCATGGTCAGGGTCGTGCTGCCGATGCGCTGCGCGGCGACCTCGGCCTCCTCGCGCTCGCGCTTGCGCTTCTCCTCGCGGCTGGCGATGTCGTGCTGCCAGGCGCGGTAGGCACCGCCCGCCGCGGGCACGGCCAGCTTGCGCGGGATGAGGAAGTTGCGGGCGAAGCCGTCGGCGACGTCCTTGAGCTCGCCCGACTTGCCGATCTTGTCGACGTCGGTGGTCAGGATGACCTTCACGCGGGGCGTTCCTCCTTGATCCAGGCACGCAGGCGCGACCCGAGGCCGCTGCGCGCCGCCAGGTCGGCGATGCCGCTGGCCAGGCCCGGCAGGCGGGCGGCAGCGCGGCGGATGGGGCGGGGCACGACGCGACGGACCTGCTCCAGGTCCCGGTCGAGCTCGCGCCGGTCGATGTCCAGCTCCTGCAGCTTCTCGTCGAGCAGCGCCGGCGAGATGCGCTCCAGGAAGACGTCCACGGCCAGCACGGCCACGGCCACGTCGTCGAGCGCGCCGAGGATGGGGATCGCCTCGGGGATGAGGTCGATGGGCAGGGCCAGGTAGGCCACGGCCATGCCCAGCACCGCCTTCTCGGAGGCGGGCACGCGGTCGTCGCGCAGCAGTGCCAGGAGCAGCCGGCCATAGGTCGGCAGGCGCAGCACGAGCGGCGCGAAGGCCATGTAGTTGAGGGTGCGGATCAGGCCGGTCGGGCCACGGGACCGCTTGCGTGGGGACATCCGGCGGGCAGTATAGCGGCGCCTCCCGCGCACACGGCCTGCCGCCTCTGCCGCGCACGGCCTGCCGCCTCCGCCGCGCACGGCTGCCGCCTCCGGGACACTGCGCTCCGTCTGACGACGGACCACCGACGACAACGGCTGGCATGCCGGCTACGACGGCTTGACAATCGAACAGGCGTTCGGTAGCATCGCCGGCGAAGGAGGGCGCCCAGCTTGACCAAGCACGACGCCGGCCGCAGGCAACGCATCATCGAGTACATCGCGGCCACGCTCCGCGCGCGCGGCTATCCGCCGTCCGTTCGCGAGATCGGGCAGGCCGTCGGCCTCGCGTCGACCTCGGCCGTCCACCACCACCTGGAGTCGCTCGAGCGCGACGGCTTCCTCGAGCGAGGCGCCACCCGCTCGCGAGCCCTGCGCCTGACGCCCACCGCCGCACTGCGCGCCGGCCTCTCGAGCGAGCTGTTGCCGCAGGTCCCGGCGCAGGAGAGCCACCTTCTGCCGGTCGTCGGTGAGATCGCCGCCGGCGGCCCCATCGAGGCCTACCAGGACGCCAGCGAGACGCTCTCCGTGCCGGAGATGCTCGCCCCGAGCGGCGACGCCTACGTGCTCAAGGTGCGCGGCGACTCGATGATCGACGCCCACATCCAGGACGGCGACTTCGTGGTCATCCGGCCGCAGCAGACGGCGCGCAACGGGGACATCGTGGTCGCCCAGGTCGAGGAGAACGCGGTCACCCTCAAGCGCTTCTTCAAGGAGCAGGGCCGCGTCCGCCTGCAGCCCGCCAACGAGGCCTACCCGCCGCAGTTCTACCAGGATGTGCGCATCCAGGGAAAGCTCATCGGGGTCATCCGCCGCCTCGACTGAGCGGCCCCTCCGGGGCTGTGGACAACGGCCCAGCCTCGGCACCGACCGTCCACATCATCCACAGCCGCCGCACAACTCGTTGACGAGAGCCGGGGATAAGCCGGTTGGCCCGCGCCGCCCGAGCGGCGACGATTCGGCCCGTCCAGAGAGCACCCGCCCGGAGTCGCCGTGTCCATCGACCGCCTGCCGCCGCAATCGATCGAGGCCGAACAGTCGGTCCTCGGCGCCCTGCTCATCGACCGCGACGCGATCATCGAGGTGGCCGAGTTCCTCCGCCCGGAGGATTTCTACCGCAACCACCACGGCACGATCTACGCGGCCGTGCTCGAGCTCTACGAGCGGCGCGAACCGATCGACCTGGTCACCGTCAGCGAGGCACTGGAGCGAACCGGCCAGCTGGAGCAGGTGGGCGGCTCGGCGTACCTGACCAGCCTCATCAACCTGACGCCGACGGCGGTCAACGCCGTCTACTACGCCCGCATCGTCGAGCGCAAGGCGGTGCTGCGCAACCTCATCTCGGCCGCGGGCAAGATCGCCGGCATCGGTTACGCCGACGAGCCCGACGTGGCCGAGGCCATCGACAAGGCCGAGCAGGAGCTCTTCGCGGTCAGCCAGCACCGCGTCGACGCGGGCTTCAGCCACCTCAAGCAGCTGCTCCACGCCGCCTACGACCGGCTCGACTACCTGCACCAGCATCGCGGCGAGGTGAGCGGCGTCCGGACCGGCTTCAAGGACCTCGACCAGCTGACCACCGGTCTCCAGAAGTCGGACCTGGTGATCATCGCCGCGCGGCCCTCCATCGGCAAGACGAGCCTCGCGCTCAACATCGCCGAGCACGCTGCCGTCAAGGAAGGCAAGACGGTGGGCGTCTTCAGCCTCGAGATGAGCAAGGAGCAGTTGGTGCTGCGCCTGCTCAGCTCGGTCGCCAACATCGACTCGCAGCGGCTGCGCACGGGCTTCCTCGAGGAGCTCGACTTCACCCGCCTGGCGCCCGCCATGAACGCCCTCTCCGAAGCGCCCGTCTACATCGACGACACGCCCAACATCACGACCATGGAGCTGCGCACCAAGGCGCGCCGCCTGCAGGCCGAATCCGGCCTCGACCTGCTCATCGTCGACTACCTCCAGCTGATGCAGGCCACCAGCGTCTCGCGCGACGCCAACCGCGTCCAGGAGGTGTCGGAGATCTCGCGCGGGTTGAAGGCCCTCGCGCGCGAGCTGCAGGTGCCGGTGGTCGCCCTCTCGCAGCTCTCCCGCCAGGCGGAGATGCGCGAGTCGAAGGAGCCGCGGCTGTCGGACCTGCGCGAGTCGGGCAGCATCGAGCAGGACTCCGACCTGGTGCTCTTCCTGTGGCGCGAGAAGGAGCGCGGCGCCGACGACGGCGCCGACGACGGCGAGGTCATCAACCTCAAGCTGGCCAAGCACCGCAACGGCCCCACGGGCGAGATCAAGCTCTGGTTCAAGAAGCGTCAGACGCGCTTCGTGTCCTACGCCGAGAGCGAGCGCTACGCCGAGGAGGCCTACGCCTGAGCAACTCCCGGCTGGACGGTCAGGGCAGCTCGTCGGGCAGCAGCGGCCGCATCGAGAAGTAGTACGGGGCCCGGTCGGGCCCCAAGAGCACCACGCCGATGACGCCGCCGTAGGCCGTGTCGGAGACGCGCAGCGCCTCGGCCTCCGGCAGGAGCGCCACCGGCCGCTGGAAGTCCGGGGCCGGCGTGAAGTCCTCCGGCGAGAGCGTCTGGAAGGGCCAATCGCGCGCTTCGCCGAAGCCGCCCTGCGCCGGCTCCAGCAGACCGCGGTACGCCGGCGCGCGGTAGACCCCGGCGTCCGTGGCCTGACCCCGCTGCACCTCGGCGCCGAAGTCTCCCAGCACCTCGGCGAGCTGGCGGAAGGCGAGACGGTCCTGGCGGTCGGCACCCTCCGGTTCGGATTCGCCCAGGGCATAGACGTCGACCTGCTTGCGCACGCCGCCGGCATCGATGCTGAACACCGTGGACGTGGCGTCGGCGACGTTGTCGGCCCGGTACTGCTCGCGCGCCTGGAGCAAGCGTCCCTGCCCGAGCGCGAAGCGGAGCAGCGCCTGCACGCCTTCCTCGGGCATCGTGGCGCGGCGCAGCGGCGGCAGTTCCGGGCCGCCGCCGGGCTGCTCGCTCACGTCACGCGGTAGGTAGATGACGCTGCCGTCGCCGTAGAGCGTAAAGGTAGGCACGCGCGTGGCCGCCATCGCGACCCCCGTCAGGCCGCCCGTGTGCTCCATGCGCAACACGACGTCCTCAGCGCCCGTGGGATGCTCGATGGCTCCGGCCGTCGGGGTCGGGCTCGGGCTGGCGGGGCTGCCGCCGGAGGAGCTCCCGCCCGGCGGGCGGCTCGGCGCGGGGCTGGCGCATGCGGCGAGCACCACCGCGAGGGCGCCCACGGCAAGGAGGCCGGGCGCTGGGCGTGGTCGGCTGGGGTCGGGTCGTTTCGGCATGGCGCGCTGGACGCCAGCCTAGCCGCTCCGGTTCCAGCCTGCGCTCCGTGCGAGTCTCGCTCGATTTGTGGATAACTTCGGCGAATCGCGTGTTGCCAGGGCGCCGGAGCCGCGGTTATAGTCGCGCCTCAATCCGGCTCGCCAGCACGAACCGAGCCACGTGCGACCGACATGCGACCGCGCGCCTTGGTCCGACCCGGAGCCCGGGAAGGCTAGGACGACGGGGGGCGTCCGTTTCGATCACGGAGGACACGGAGAGGGTGTACCAAGATCGGACGCTTACCTGCCGCGAATGTGCCGATGAGTTCGTCTTCTCTGCCGGCGAACAAGCCTTCTTCGCCAGCAAAGGGCTGACGAACGATCCCCAGCGCTGCTTCAGCTGCCGACAGGCCGCCAAGCGCAGCCGCGCGGTCGGGGCCCCGCGCGAGTACCACGCCGCCGTCTGCGCTCGCTGCGGGCAGCAGGCGATGGTGCCCTTCGCCCCACGGCACGACCGGCCCGTCTACTGCAGCTCCTGCTTCGACGTGGTCCGCATGGAGCCGGCGGCCGCCACCGCGACGGCCTAGACTCCAGCCGGCCCCAGCCGGCCAGACGCACGATCGACGCCGGCCCGCCACGGGCCGGCGTCTCGATTCGATGGGAGGAGCTGGAGATGGGCGTGATCATCATCCGTGAGATGGTCGGCACGAGCCCCCGCTCGTGGAGCGATGCCGCCCGCCAGGCGGTGGCCACAGCCGCCAAGACGGTGCGCAACATCCGTACGGTGGAAGTGGTCAAGTCCACGGCGCAGGTGCAGGATGGCCAGATCGTCGAGTACCGCGTCGAGCTCAAGATCGCTTTCGAGTACGAGGGCTGACCGACCGGGACGGCTACCGGCGTCGAGAAGTCGCCCAGCGGGCCGGATGTCGCCCGGCCGCGCGGGGTAAGCCACCGATAAGCCCGCCCGAGCAGACTGCCGCGCATGCCGCAACGCCGCATGCCGCAACGCCCCGGGGCCATTGACAGCACGGGAGCCGCGTCCATATCGTCGGGCGGGCCTGCCCGAAGCGGCCGCGAGGGTCGAACCGAAGGTGGGGGCGGTCTGGGCGGGCGTGCCTTCGTCCCCGTCGGGCCGGGTCCGATCCAGTCACCCATCGCCGGACGTGCCAAGCACCGACACGTGGACCAGTCGACTGCGCGTACCAAGATCACGCCGGTCCCGCTACGCCCTGAGACGCTGCGGCGCGACCGCCTCATCGACCGGCTGCGGGAGGGCGTCAACCGGCGCCTGACCCTCGTCGTGGCCGAGGCCGGCTATGGCAAGACCACGCTGCTGGCCGACTTCAGCCAGCGGGGCCTCCTGCGCTGCCTCTGGTACAAGCTCGACCCGACGGACCGGGACTGGCTCAGCTTCTGCGACTACCTGGTCGCGGCCGGCCGCGAGGCCCATCCTGATTTCGGCAGGAACACCGAAGCGCTGCTGGCGCAGGCAGCCAGCCTGGGCCCGACGCGCGAGCTGGTCGTGAGCACGCTGATGGCCGAGTTCGCGGCCCTGGGCGACGAGCCGACGGCGCTCATCCTGGACGACTTCCACCTCGTGGACGACAGCGCAGACGTGCGCGAGATCACGCGCCGCCTGCTGGCCGAGGCGCCAGAGACCGTCAGCCTGGTGCTGCTGACCCGGCGGCGCCCGTCACTCTCGCTGGGACGGCTGACGGCCCAGGGAGAGGTCGTCGAGATCGGCACGGACGACCTGCGCTTCTCGCGCGAAGAGACGGAACGCCTCTTCGAGGAGGTCTACCACCAGCCGCTCGAGCCCGAGGTGCTGGACGAGATCGACGTGCGCACGGAGGGCTGGGCCGCCAGCCTGCAGCTGCTGCACCGATCCATCCGGGGCCGGAGCAAGGCGGAGATCCGGCAGTTCGTGCGCGCACTCTCGGGGACCGAGGGCAGGCTCTACGACTTCCTGGCCGAGGAGGTGCTGCGCGAGCTGCCCGCGCCGCTGCGCGACTTCATGGTGCGGGCCTCGATCCTGGAACGGATCGTGCCCGAGTACGTGGCCGCCATCCTGGCCGACGGGGAGGTCCCGCCACATGCCGTCATCGAGGGCTGGATCAAGGAGGCGGCCGGCCTGGGCCTGATGGGCAAGCGCGCGGAGACGAGCACCAGCCACCGCTTCCATCCGCTGCTGCGCGAATTCCTGGGGCGACAGCTCGAGATGGAGGCCTCGCAGGACGCCATCCGCGCCATGCACGGCCGCGTCGCTCGCGCCGCCGAGGCGACCGACTGGCTGGCCGCCTGCCGCCACTTCATCGCCGCCGGCGAACCGAAGGAGGC
>DASSPM010000086.1:0-4805 GCA_035699625.1 Candidatus Limnocylindrales bacterium
TCAGCATGGTTGCGTTTGCGCCGCTGGCGTGGCTGATGGCGCACTCGTACTCGACGATCGGGCCATGGGCGGCGCTGCTCTTTGCCCTGCCGCTGTACAGCACGCGCGGGGCATACCAGAAGGTCGTCGAGATCCGTGACATGTTCACGCAGACCGTGCGCAGCCTTGCCAGCGCGGTCGATGCGAAGGACAAGTTCACCAGCGGCCACAGCGAGCGCGTGCAGCGCATCGCGGTCGACATCGGGCGGCAGATGCGCTGCTCGGAGGCCGAGCTGGAAGCGCTGGAGTGGGGCGGACTGCTCCACGACATCGGCAAGATCGGCGTGCCCGACGCCGTCCTCCTGAAGCAGGATCGCCTGACCAGGGAGGAGCGGATCATCATGAACCAGCACCCGGTCAAGGGCGAGGAGATCATCAAGCCGGTCAAGCGCCTGGCGCCCGAGCTGCCGATCATCCGGCATCACCACGAGTGGTACAACGGCTCGGGCTACCCAGACCATCTCGAGGGCGACGGGATCCCCAAGCTGGCGCGCATCCTCCATGTAGCCGACGCATTCGAGGCCATGACCAGCCAGCGCCCCTATCGCATGCGACCGCTGACGGCTGAGCAGGCGCTCGCCGAGTTGCGCAAGTTCGCCGGCATCCAGTTCGATCCCGTGGTGCTCGACGCCTTCGCGCGGACCGAGTGGGTCGCGGGTGCGGCCGACCCGGGCCGCCCGCCGACGACGAAGCCGGTGCCGCTGCTGGCGCAGGCCGCTGCGCTCCGTGCGGGTGCAGCGCAGGGCGGGCCGGGCGACTACTAGGCCCGAGCGGCCGGCTGGCCAGGCAGTCAGCCCACCTCACCCGCGACTATCCGTCCGATTTCCAACCCGAGTAACGCTACGGCTGAAGCCCGGTCGCCCGGCGCCCCCGCCAGCCCCGCCGAAGCTGCCATCCACGCTCGCGAGAGGCGCGATCGTGCCCGCGATCTCCCTCGAGAGGGGCCTGAGGCCGTCGAAACGCCGCACAGCGTTACTGCCACTGCAATCCGGCCATGTTCCCCGCCTGTTGGGCTGCGGGCGTGAACGTCGGGCGCCGGGCCCGGCCACTCCGCCGGCAGCGCGAAGGCGGCCACGCCGCCGCGACGCTCGGGCATGATGGCCGCGATGCAGAGTCGGACGCAGAGTCGAGGGCACGGACGCCCGCCCCGCTCGGCGGCGTCACGCCGCACATACCGCACCATCCGCCCCGCCACCGCCAGGCCTGACCGATGCTGCTGAGCGGCATCGTCGTCGGCCTCGTGCTGGGCCTCCTGCTGGGCGGTCGCATCGACCGGCTGATCGAGGTCCGCCTGCGGCTCGTCGGGCTCATCTTCCTGGCCGTCATCCTGCGCTTCGGCACCGAGATGGCCATTCGCTCGCGGATGCCACTGGTCGACGAGCTGCGTCTGCCGCTCTTCGCGCTCGCCTTCGGCGCGCTGATCTACGGCCTCTGGGTCAACCGCGACCGCCCGGGCCTCATCGTCGCCGCCGCCGGCGCCGCCAGCAACCTGCTGGCCATCGTCGCCAACGGCGGCTGGATGCCGGTCTGGGGACCCGCCCTCGAGCTGGCCGGCTTCACGCCCGACGACCTCGTCGCGTCCTTCCACCGGCTGCTGCCCGACGAGATCGGCGTCGAGTTCCTGCTTCGGGCCGGCATCTTCGGCGACATCATCCCGGTGCCGCTGCCGTTCATCACGAACGTGGCCAGCGTGGGCGACGTCTTCATCTCCGCCGGGCTCGGCCTCTTCGTCTTCGGCACGCTCCTGGCCGGCGGGCCACGCGACGACACGCGCATCACCGGCGAGGCCCCGGTAGAGCCCATCCCCGCACCGACCGGCGTCCGCCTGCAGCGGCCGCTGGCCGCGGCACTCTCCCGCGCGGCGGTACGGCCGGAGACCGGCATCGTGCCGCCGGACGCCTATGCCGACGCCATCGCACTCGACCGGCCGGTGATGCTCGGCGGCACCTCGGCCGGGGCCACCTCCCCTTCGGCCTACGCCAGCCCCGCGGGCGAGGCCGCCCTCCCGGTCCCGACCGTGCCGCCCATCGTCGCCCGCATCGGGCAGCACCCATACGTCCGCCTCGCCCTCGACGCCCGCTTCTCGGCCTTCTGGCTGGGCCAGGTGATCAGCCTCTTCGGCGACCGTCTCCACCAGGTCGCCCTGGGCGTGCTCGTCTACGCCCTGACCGGCTCGCCCCTGCTGACCGGCCTGACCTTCGTCGCCGCGACGTTGCCCAACCTGCTGCTCGGACCCATCGCCGGCACCTTCGTCGACCGCTGGGACCACAAGCAGGTGCTCGTGGTGAGCGACCTCCTGCGCGCCGCGCTGGTGCTCTTCCTGCCCATCGCCGCGCTGCAGGACATCCGGCTCGTCTATCCCATCGTCTTCGCCATCACCGCCGTCAGCATCTTCTTCCGCCCGGCGAAGGCGGCCGTGCTCCCGCGCATCGTGCGCGAGCAGGACCTCCTCGCCGCCAACAGCGCCACCTGGACGGGCGAGGCGCTGGCGGACGTGGCCGGCTACCCGCTGGCCGGGCTCTTCGTGGCCTTCCTGGGCGCGTCGCTCCCGCTGGCCTTCTGGATCGACGCCGCGAGCTATCTGATCAGCGCCCTGCTCATCCTCGGCCTCTCCATCCCGCCGGTCATCCGGGCCGCCGTGCCGGTCGCCGGGAACGCCGTCCGCCGCTTCATCGCCGAACTGGGCGAGGGCTGGCGGTTCCTGCGCCGCACGCGGCCGCTCTTCCACAACACACTCGTCAGCGCCCTGGCACAGACGTCGTTCGGGGCGACCATCGCGCTGACCGTCGTCTTCGCCCGCGACAGCCTCGACGGCAACCTCATCCCCTATCCGCAGAACTACGCCGCCCTCGAAGCCGTGCTGGGCGTCGGCAACCTCGTCGGCGGCCTGGCGGTCGGGGTCATCGGCGCCCGCATCGGCAAGGGCCGCATGGTCGTCGGCGGCATGCTAAGCATCGGCCTGGCGACCGTCCTGCTGGGTCTCTCCAGCAACGTCCTGCTGGCACTCGTCGCAGCTTGGGTGACCGGCGTGGCCAACCTCGTCTACATCATCCCCACGCAGACGATCTTCGGCGAGCTCACGCCGCCCAACCTGATGGGTCGCGTCGTGGCCATGCGCCAGACCATCGTCTTCGGCAGCCTCAACGGGGCGATGCTCCTCGCCAGCGGCCTCGCCGAGCGCATCGACGCCGGCCTGGTCATCGCCGCATTCGGCCTGCTGACCGTGCTGGCGGGGGTCATCGCGGCGCTCCTGCCCGCCGTGCGGGACTCGTGAGCCCCGGCGATAATGCGGCGGCCGTGCAACTGGGCCTGGCCATCCTGCTCGTGCCGCTGCTGATCTCGAGCACGGTCCTGGCGGTGGCACTGATCCTGATCGCGACCCGACGCCTGGAGCGGGCCGCGCGCGCGGCACGCGACGCAAGCCAGGCACTCGACCAGGGGCGACCCGACCTCCTGCGCAGCCTCAGCGACCTGCGCCGGCGCACCCTGGCCGCCGAAGATGCGGTAGTCGGATGGCGAGCCTCACTGCGGCGGCTGGACCAGCAGCTGGACGAACGGCCGACACGTCCCCGAGACCGACTGGCGACCGAACGAGACTGACGGAGCACGAATGACGGACCCGAACCGACCGGACGACGACCAGCGCGACCCACGCGAGGCCGACCTGGCTGCCGCCGAGAGCGCCGCCGTGACCGAGGCCATCGAGGAGGCCGAGGCGGAGCCCGAGCCCGTGGCCGAACCGATCGCCGAACAGGCGAGCGCCGAGGAGGAGTCCGAACCAGCCGCCGAGCCCGAGCCCGCGCCCGAGCCCGACGTCGACGAGGCGGCTGCCATGGAGGAGGTCGGCTCATTCGAGGAGCCGCCGGCCGAGGACTTCGAGGACGAGGACGCGGCCGAGGAGGCCGAGCGGAAAGAGGCCGAGCTCGAGGCGACCGCCGCCGCCGTGGCTGCCGAAGCCGCCGCGAAGGCCGTGCCCGCCAAGGGCCAGAAGGCAACGACGACGACCGCCGCCCCGGCCGCACGCCCGGAAACGCTGCCCTACGTAGACGACCGCTTCTCGAAGCTCTGGGTCGCCTTCGTCGTGGCCGCCTTCGCGCTCATCTTCCTGAACGCCGTCTTCCTGGGCAACGGCGGCTTCCTGACCCGGACCCCGCCACCCTCGCCGACGCCGAGCGCGACGGTCAGCCCCTCGCCGGGCGCGACGGTCAGCCCCAGCGCGTCGCCCAGCCCGAGTCCCGTCTCCCCGAGTCCGGCCAGCCCGACTCCCGCCAGCCCGTCGCCGACGAGCTGACCGCGCGAGACGAGCGGTGCGCCGGGACCGGACGAACGGTGCGGGGGGAGCGGTGCGTCCGGCCGATGACGCGGAACGCCTGACCCGCCTCCGCGCGGCAATGGTCGAGGACCAACTGCGCCGCCGTGGTGTGCGCGATCCCGCCGTGCTCGAGGCGATGGGCAGCGTGCCGCGCGAGGCATTCGTGCCGGAGGAGCTACGGACGCGCGCCTACGACGACGGCGCGCTCGGCATCGGGCGTGGCCAGACCATCTCGCAGCCCTACATCGTGGCGCGCATGACCGAGGCCCTCCACCTGCCGGACTGGCGCGCGGCTCATCTCGACGAGCCGTACCGCGTGCTCGACGTGGGCACGGGCTCGGGCTACCAGGCGGCCGTCCTGCGTGCGCTTGGTGCGGAGGTGGTCGGCATCGAGCGCGACGAGGAGCTGGCCGCCGCGGCGCGCGCACGCCTCGCCGAGCTCGGCTATGACGGC
>DASSPM010000087.1:0-35190 GCA_035699625.1 Candidatus Limnocylindrales bacterium
AAGGGCATCGCCTCCCGCTTCCGGGGCATGGGCGCCCAGGTGGCCGTGGTCGAGGTCGAGCCGATCGAGGCCATCGAGGCCCTCATGGACGGCTTCCTGGTCATGCCCATGGCCGAGGCCGCTGCCTGGGGCGACCTCTTCATCACGGCCACGGGCAACCTCAACGTCATCCGCGAGGAGCACTTCGGGCGCATGCGCGACGGCGCCATCCTCGCCAACAGCGGCCACTTCGACGCCGAGATCGAGCTGCCCGCCCTGCGCCGCCTGGCGCGCTCGGTCAGGGAGGCGCGGCGCGACGTGGAGGAATACGACCTCGGCGACCGGCGCCTCTACGTGGTGGCCGAGGGCCGCCTCGTCAACCTGAGCGCGGCCGAGGGCCACCCTGCGGCGGTGATGGACATGAGCTTCGCCAACCAGGCGCTCTCGGCTGAGTGGATCGCGCGCCACCACGAGGAGCTCGAGCCCCGCGTCTATACCGTGCCCGACGAGATCGACCGCGAGGTGGCCCGGCTCAAGCTGGCCGCCATCGGGGTGACCATCGACAGCATGACCGAGGAGCAGGCGCGCTACGTGCGCTCCTGGGAGGCCGGCACCTAGTCGCCGCCCATGGTCCCGCGAGCGCCGCTCTTCGGCAGCCAGCCAGCCCGAGGAGGACGCTGATGTCGCGTGCGACCCTGCCCGACGCACCCGCCGACCGCCGCAACGCACCACGCCTGGACCACGCCTCGCTCCAGACGCTGGCCGGTCACGACTGCCCGGCCGGCACGCTCAGCGCCTATCTCGACCTGTCGCCCGAGCGCCAGGCGCGGCGCAGCTTCCTGGTGGCCTTCGCGGACGGCGTGCGTCACGCTGGCGCTGGCCTCGACGACGCACAGCGCGAGACGCTCGACTCCCTCGCCGAGCGGGTCCGCGGGCGCCTCGCCGAAGCGCCGCCGCAGGCGCTGGGCGCGGCCATCTTCGCCAGTGCCTGCGGCCTCTGGCGCGAGCTCGAGCTGCGCGTGCCAGTGGAGGACGCGGTCCGCTGGGGGCCACGACCGTACCTCCGACCGCTGCTCGACATCGCCGACGAGCACGAGCGCGTGGCCGTGCTGCTGACGGACAAGGAGAAGGCACGCCTCTTCGCCCTGGAGCTGGGCGAGCTGCACGAGGAGGAGACCCTGCACGATGCGGTACCCGGTCGCCATGCCCAGGGGGAGTGGTCGCAGGCCAACCTGCAGCGCCGGCACGACGAGCACGTCCGGGAGCACCTTCGTCGCGTGGTCGAGTCCCTCGAGCGCTCCGACCGCCGGGCGCGCTACGACCGCATCCTGGTGGCGGGCCCGGAGGAGGCGACCACGGAGCTGGTCCGACTGCTGCCCAGGCCGCTCGCCGAGCGGCTGGCGGGCAGCTTCGCGGAGGAGCTCTTCGCGAGCAGCGAGGAGATCCGCGCCCGGGCGCTCGAGCTCGTCGAGCGCTCCGAACGCGACGCCGAGCGTCGCCTGGTGGAGGCCATCCTCGATGCCGCGGCGCCCGGCGGCGACGCCGTTTGCGGGCCCGAGGCCACGCTCGCTGCCCTGTGGCACGACCAGGTCCGCACGCTCGTCGTCGCAGAGGCCCTCGAGTTGAACGGCGCCGAGTGCCCGGCCTGCGGCTGGCTGGCGCTCGCGCCGGGAGCGTGCGCGCAGTGCGGCGCGATGACGGCGGCGGTGGCCGATCTCGTCGAGCGCGCCATCGAGCGCACCCTCGCCTCGGCTGCCGAGGTCGAGATCGTCCACGGCGAGCCAGCCGAGTCGATCCTGGAGCGCTGCTCCGGTCTGGCCGCCCGGCTGCGCTTCCGCTCGGAGGCTTCCTGACCGCCTCGCCAGGTCCACGAATCGTGAGGGGCCGGCATCGCGGCCGGCCCCTCACATCTCGTCGATCGCCCGTCACTCGGTGGCGCGATCGTCCTCCGGGTGGGGCGCGAAGTCCGGCCGTGCCGGGCTGCCCGAGGTGCGCTGCGCCTCGACGGCCGCGGCCGGCGCCGCGATGTCGACCTTGGTGCGTGAGAAGAAGTGGACCGCGTGCGCCGCCGCGTCGGTCATCTCGTGGAGGCCATCGAGATTGACGTTGTCGTAGTCGTCACAGGCCTGGTGGTAGCAGATGTCGTACGCGATGCCGGGCGTGCCGCCGTAGGTCACGGCCTGGGCAGCGGTCTTGATGCCCTCGGCGCCAGTGAAGAGGCCACCGGCCGGGATGCCTACGCTGGCGGCGATGAACGGTCCGTAATCCGAGCGTCCGCTGAAGGCGGTCGGGTCGGCGGCCAGGCCCTGGCTCTCGAAGTAGTCGAGGAAGACCTGCTCGATGAAGGCGGAGCCCGGGGGCCCGGCTGCGGCCCCTGGGCCGACGGGGAAGGACGAGTTGTCACCGTCGTAGACGAAGCGGACGTAGTTCGGCGAGCCGACCATGTCGAAGTTGAGCATCAGCATGATGTCGGCCTTCTGGGCGGCGGTGAGGTTGGCGACGTAGTAGTTGGAGCCGACCAGGCCGAGTTCCTCCGCGCCGAACCAGATGAAGCGGAGCTTGTTGCGCGCCGTGCGACCCTGCGCGGCGAACGTCTCGGCGATCTCCAGGATGGCCGCCGAGCCGCTGCCGTTGTCGTTGATGCCGGGGCCCTCGATGCGGCTGTCGAGGTGCGCCCCGACGACGACGACGTTGTGCGGGTCGCCGCTGGCCGTTTCGGCGATCACGTTCCATGACGTCCGGATCTCGCTCTCGGTGACCGTCTTCACGCGGAACGTCACCGGCCCGCTCCCGAGCAGCGTCACCGTCTCCTGCCCGATGGCCTGGAGGGTCCCGATGACCGGGATGTTCTGACCCGGCGAACCGAGGGTGCCGTTCAAGGGGCCGGCGGCATTGTTGTAGATGACCACGGCGCTCGCACCTGCGTTCTGCGCGTTGATCGCCTTGGTCTTGAAGGTGCAGGTGCCGCGCTGGATGAGCGCGATGTTCCCAGCGGGGAAGCCAGCGAAGTCGGCCGAATTGCAGCCTGCCCCCGTGCCCGATGGCAGGACGTGCGTCACGGGCGCGGTCACGTCCCCCGAGCCCGAGTAGGTCATGGGCGTGTACTCGGCGGACGATCCCTCGACATATGTCTCTGGATCGGGTGAGACGCGCTGGAAGATGGATGGCGCCAGCTGGCGGTAGAAGGCGAACGGGAAGGACTGCACGACCGGGTCGTAGCCGGCATCCTCGAGGCGGTCGACGACATAGTCCACCGACGCCTCGTAGCCTGCCGTGCCCGAGGCGCGGGTGCCCGCGTTGTCGTCGGCGATCTCGTGGAGGGCCGCCTGGTGGGCGCGCACGCCGGCCAGCGTGACCGCCTTGCGGAAGCCCTTCGACTCGGCGATGTCCTCGGCCAGGACGGTGCTGGGGATGAGCGCGGCCGTGGCGATGGCCGCAGCGGCCAGCGCGACCGCGGCGCGCACGAAGGCGGAGCTGGGTCTCATGACGCCGTTCCTCCGTTGAGCCCGGCGTGCTCGGAGGGCATCCGGGCGGGCAGGCCTGGGGTGGCTCAAGACTCTGGCGCACGGTACCGCGTCGCGGGCGCGCCTGCATGCCGGCTACGTATGACCTGCGGTGCGTTCGCGCACCGCTAGGGGCCGGCCGTCTCCTCCGGTGCCGGGCGGCTCGAGAAGAGCGCGAAGAGCGAGAGATCGTAGGCGGTCTTGAGGAGGCCACAGGCGACCAGCGGCACACCCAGGCCAAGCGGCACGAGCAGGCTGCCGGCGAGCACCGGGCCGGCGCTGTTGGCGATCGATTTGGCCAGGTTGGTCAGCCCCGCCGCGGCGGTTCGCTCGTCCTGCTCCACGATGGCCATCAGGTAGGACTGGCGCGCCGGCACGTCCATCGAGCTGAGGAAGGAGCGGCCGAGGTAGAGCGCGGCCGCCAGCCAGCCCCATGGCACCAGCGCCACGGCGATGAGCAGCAGGTTGGCGGGGATATGGCTGAAGACCATCGTGCGCACCAGCCCGATGCGACCGGCGAGCCAGGCCGCGACGGGGAAAGAGAGCGCCGAGAGGACGTTCGAGGCACCGAAGAGGAGGCCCAGAAGCGCCGGGCCGAGCCCGAAGCGCGTCTCGAACCAGAGCGCCAGGAACGACTGGACGGCGAAGCCGCTGGCCAGCGAGTCGAGGCCGAAGAGTCCCGCCAGCACGGCCACCGGCCGGCGCGAGCGGTGGAGCCCGAGGCGCCCGGGCGGCCGGGTCGCCGACTCGACCCGCGCGTCCAGACGCCAGGCGAGCACGGCCGCCACGAGCCCCGCCGCGGCATAGACCAGGAAGGCGGGTAGGTAACGCGAGCCGAGCGGCGTGCCGAGTAGCTCCCCCAGCGCGGCCAGCGGGCCGACCACCAGCCCGCCGGCGGCCGCGGCCCCGGTGCCGATAAGGCCGTACAACCCGAATGCGGCCGTGCGATGGCGCGGCTCGACGGTCGAGGGCAGGGCGGCCTGGTCGAGTGTCTGGAGGCCGGTGGAGTCGCTCGGGTTGACGGCCACGACCCCGCTCAGGCCGATGAGCATCAGCAGCATCGGCTCGGCACCGGCCAGCGGGAGCAGCCCCACGAGGACCATCAGCAGGCTTCCCGCGAGCAGCAGCCGGCGCCGGCCGATGCGGTCGCCGCGCAGCGTGATGAGCAGCGTCAGCAGCATCGTGCCCAGCAGCGCCGCCGAGAGCACGGCCCCGATCTGTGGACCGCTCAGGCGCAGCTCCGCCAGGTGCAGCCCGAGCACGACCGAGCCGAGGCCGAAGGCGAAGGAGCGCACCAGCTTGCCCGCCACGAGCAGGCGTCCGTTCCGGTCGAGTGGCGGCAGGCCGCCGCGGAGGGCCACCGTCAGGCGGGCGGCAGGAAGCCGCGCAGGATGGCGTCGAGGGCCTCACGGCCCGGGGACGTGGTGTGGAAGTAGTGGCCCGCGCCGGGCACCACGAAGCCGCGCGCGCCCGGGATGGCGGCGACCATCCGGTCCACCTGCGCCTGCGTCACCCGGTCGTCCAGCTCGCCGCGCCCGATGAGCGCCGGCACGCGCACGCGCGCCAGATCTGCATCGCTCCAGTCCGGCTGGCGTGCCCAGGTCTCCATCAGCCAGACGCAGAGTCGACGCCAATGCGCGGGGCCGTGGACGACGCCGTGCAGCCGGGAGAGGCGCTCGGCGCGATCGGGGTCACGCTCCACGGTGACCGGGTCGATGGTCCGGTTCGAGGCCAGGACGTGCTCGTCCACCGTCATGTGCGAGCCGATCGTGGTCAGGCTGGCCAACCGCTCCGGCTCGGCGAGGGCCAGGTAGAGCCCGATGACGCCGCCGACGGAAAAGCCCACCAGGTGGGCCCGTGCGACGCCCAGTACGTCCAGCAGCGCCCGGGCGTCCTCGGCCATCAGCGCCTGGTCCAGCCCGTCGCGGTCGTTGCCCGTCCCGCCATGGCCGCGCAGGTCGGGCGCGAGGCAGCGGTAGCCGCGCGCCGCGAAGTCGCGCAGCTGCGCCGCCCAGTGGCGCTCCGCAGTGCCGGGCCCGCCGTGCAGGAAGAGGATCGCCTGGGCTGCCTCCGCCGGACCCGACTCGAGGAGGCGCATGGCGATGCCGTTGGCGCGGACGATGCTCGTCCGGATGGGCTCGGCGTCGGCCGACGCGGTGGGCTGCGTCACGCTGCGCGGTCGGCCGACGGCACCAGCTCCTCCAGCGCCGCCACGACCTCCTCCACCTCCTGCTCGGTGTTGTAGAAGGCGGGCGAGAGGCGGACCAGGCCGGGCCGGAAGTCGGTGATGATGCCGCGCGCCGCCAGCGCGTCCACGACCGGCTTGGGCTGGGCGACCTCGACGGCGACGATACCGCCCCGCTGCTCGTCGTCGCGGACCGCGCGCACGCGCAGGCCGGCCGCCTCGGCGGCGCGGATGGTGTAGGCGCCGAGGTCCAGGGTGCGCTGGTGGAGCCGCTCGATGCCGATCTCGCGCACGAGCTCCAGGCCCCCGCGGGCGATGGCGGCCGAGGGCACGGCGGGCGTGCCCGCCTCCCACTTGCGGCCGTCGGGTGCGAACTCCAGACTGGTCACGTCGAAGGCGAACTGTCGGGCGCTGGAGAACCAGCCCGTGGTCGTCGGCTCCAGCGCCGCGGCGATCTCGGGCCGCAGCCAGAGGAAGGCGTTGCCGGGACCGCCGAAGAGCCACTTGAGGGTGCCCGAGACGTAGCCGTCGACGCCGAGCGCCAGCGCGTCGGTCGGCAGCAGGCCCGTGGACTGGTAGGCGTCGGTCACCAGCAGCGCCCCCGCTGCGTGGCAGATGCGCGCCAGCGCCGGCAGGTCCTGCACGGCACCGGTGGTGAAGTACACCTGGCCGGTGACCACGAGCGCCGTGCGTTCGTCCACCGCAGCCGCGAACGCGTCGAGCGGCACGCTCAGGCGGTCCGGGGAGGGGAGCACCGCCACCTCGACACCCAGGGGTGCCCGGGCCAGCCACTGGTGGCCGTCGGTCGGGAAGTCGAGCTCGGTGGTGATGACGCGGGTGCGCGGCCGTTCGCCCGCCGGCAACCCGATGTCGCGCAGTCGTCCGAGCGCGGCGGGGTCGCCGCGATGCACAGGCTCCAAGGCAGAGGCGATGGCGCCCAGCGCGACGGAGACGTTGGGTGCCAGGGCGATCTCCGCACCCGGCCGGCCGATGGCCCAGCCGAAGTCCTCGCGAAGCCCGGCCAGCTCGTCGAGCCAGTGCTTGTACCAGGCGCGCGCCCCGAGTCGGTCCCACTGGCCCAGGAAGACCTCGAGACGCTGGCGGGAGCGGACCGAGAGCGCTCCCAGCGAGCAGGTGTTGAGGTAGGTGCAACTCGACAGCAGGGGGAACTCGTCGCGGTACGCGATGAGCTCGGCGTGGCGCACGCTGACGGGTCCGACGACCATGGCGCAACACTAGCCGGTCGGTCGTGGACGGCGTAGCCTGTGCACCCTGCCCGACGGCGAGAGGAGGAGGCGATGGGTCACGGCGACTTCAGTCACATCGAGTTCCCGACCGACGACCTCGAGCGGGCGCGCGCCTTCGACGAGGGGCTGTTCGGCTGGTCGTTCCGCACCATGGGCGACTTCCCGGGCTACCTGCTCTACGAGACGCCGGGTGGTGCCGACGCCGTCGGCGGCGGCATGGGTATCCGCGGCCAGACGGCCGGCGCCAGCCTGCGCAACTACGTCACGGTCGACTCGGTCGAGGCGCCGTTGGCCAAGGTCGAGGGCCTCGGCGGACGCATCATCGAGCCCAAGGCCGAGGTGCAGGGCCAGGGCTGGTACGCGGTCGTCGCCGACAGCGAGGGCAACGAGCTCGGCATCTGGGAGGCGCTGCCGCGCTGACGCTCCCCCGGTGGTCCCACTACGAGGCGACGGGACCGGGGCTGCCCTTCGCTGACCATGCCGCGAGGACTATGGTGCGAGGGCAGGGAGTGCTCGATCTGGTTCCTGCGCGACGGGCATCGGAGTGACGGTCACCGTACTGCCATCTCGTTGAGACACGCGCACCGGGCCCGTTCCGAAGAACAGGGCCTCACTCCCTACCACGACGCAGGTCGGGTCCACCATGACCATCGTTGGGTGTACCCCGACTTCTCCCCGGATTTGGACGATCCAGGCGGGGAGATCGGATTGCAACTCCGGTGCCGATCCAAGTCGGACGTAGTGCCAACTGTCACGCGCGCGCGCTATCTGCCCGATCCCAGCCACCCGACTGGTCGCCTGCTGGTCGACTCGGCAAAGCTCCAGCACCCGAGCCGCTTCGTCAGTGAGATTCGAGAGTGAGACGGGCACGACATCCGGATCCGCTGGTAGGCTGGATTCGGCAGCACCCGCGGATGTACTCGCCGCCTCGGACTTTGCATGCCATTCCGCGGTCGCCGGAGTATGACCGGCGTTCCTATCACTCCGCACGTCGTAGCCGCCTGTCGTGTTGCAAGTCGCGAAAAGAGAAGAGGCTGCTACGGCATATACGACGGCCTGTCGGATGGACATCTTACGGGGATCTCGTGTCCCACACATTGAAGAATGTTCCGGAGGTTGAACCCCAAGAGCACCTGTGGAAGGCAGGGTTGTAGGCGAAGTCGCACACGCTCGATGGCACCCGATTGACTTGGTGCCATCCCGTTGACGTCTTGTACTGTACGTTCTGATACTGCTGGTGATTGCTCATCGTCCCACCTAGCTGATCATTCTCGTCTAGCGTGATGCCGGCCCATTCGACTGCCCGTACCCCCGCACCGTCACGCCAGCATGTGTCGATCGTCCACCCGGCTTTACCATATTGGCTCACTTCGTCGATGTATGCGTAGTAGTTGCCATCCGCAGCCTTCGACACCTCGAAGTCATGAAAGACAGGCGTGGCGCCGACGTTGCCCTTGGGCGCCTTGACAATTCCAGTCGATACGATCGTCGATCCGCAGGAGCCTCCACCACCCCAGCGACTGTAGTAATAGTAGTAATAGGGGATACCCGCATTCGTCGAGCACACAGAGCCGTTGGCAGGCCCACAATCGACATAACCGACTTCGAAAGCTTCCGCGTCACCGCCAACGAGCAGAACCGAGGAAAACGATCCACTGCGGACGGCGCTCGGATCACCACCGACACAGAGAAGCGGGTTGAAGACCTCGACCAACGCGTACACGCCAGTCTGGCCATTGGCCACCCGCTCGTTACCGGTCGCTGGTGCCCCGGTGTTGGGGACTGTACAGCCGGGCATCGCGAGCGCAACGCTCGGGACGGCGGCGACCAGGAGGACCCCAATCAAGAACGAGGCGGCGGCTGTCGCCAGCGACTTGCGAGTCACCGTCACGCCCCGTCGCTCAGTGGACATGCGCAGCCATCCTCGGTTCCCTCGGGTCGCTGCCCCTGACGTCTCTGTGGGACGCGACACGAGGGCGTTTCGGTCAGACGCTAGTCCGGGGCAGGACTGCTCGTCAAGGCTCTGTACTGGTCCAGTGCGTCCGTAACACCTCGATGCCGACCGACGCCACGTATTTGGCCGCCGAGGGCATGGTCGGGACGGATCGTGTTGTAGACGATCTCCCGGGCCCGCAACCCGACCTGGCAGGCGGCCAGCTCGGGCTCAGCGTCGGTCACATCGTACGACTACTCGGTGACCGTCCAGTTGATGCGCTCGACGACTCCTTTCACCTTTGGGCCGCTGATGGGCGGTACGAAGAGGACAAGGCGCGCTCGAGGCACGACTGCTTGAACACCCCCGTGGGGGAGCTCAGTTCTTGTCGTAGGTCTGGAAGTTGCCGGTGTAGTCGGTCGGGATGTTGATGCGGCCGTAGACGCCGACCGTCCAGGTCCCCGGCGCGGGGTTGGAGACGGCCACGGCCCGGTGGTTGACCGAGCCGATGTCGAGCAGGGCGGCCGACTCCGCGGCCACCTCGCAGTTGGGGTCGTAGAGGCGCAGGTAGACGAGCTGGTTGGGGTCGGCCCACTCGATCTCGGCGTAGACCACGTCGGCCGAGGTGACCGTGAACTCGTGGTGGCTGAGCAGGCCGCTCGTGTCGGGGCACTCGGCGATGAGCCAGGTGCCGCTGGCCACGGTGCCGCTGAAGGGCGTGCTGCCGGTGAGCGTGAACTGCGGCGTCTTGCCGTTGATGGCGGGTGGGAAGGTGACCTTGCCCTTCTCCGCGGCGACGACCGCACCGTAGGCGTCGAGGTAGCCCATGCCGACCTCCCAGATCTCGTAGGCGGGCATGTCGTCGGCGGTGCCCTCGAGGATGTCGATCACGTGCTGGGGTGCCAGCTTCGGCCGCGCCTCCAGCATCAGTGCCACGGTGCCCGCGACGTGCGGCGTGGCCATGCTGGTGCCATCGGCGTAGGTGTAGAAGGGGTTCTCGGGGTCGGTGCCGGTGGCCATCAGCGTCGCCTGGGCCGACTTGGCCGCCTCGATCTCCTGGCCGGGCGCGGTCACCGTGGGCCGGTAGACGCCGCTGTTGCTGCGCTGCGCCGCCCGGCGGTCCCAGTTGCCGCCGATGCGCCCGCGCGAACTGAAGTCGGCCAGCGCGCGGTCCTTGGTGCCGGCGGCGACGCTGATCACCCAGGGCGAGGCGCTGTACGGGTTGAGCGTGTCGGGACCGCCCGAGTTGCTGGCCGCGAAGGCGACCGTGATGCCGGCGTCGTAGAGGGCCTTGGTGGCCAAGTTGACCGGGTCGTCGGGGTCGTAGTCGGAGCCATCGCAGCAGCCCCACGAGTTGCTGCTGACCTTGATGCCGGCCTCGGGGTGGTCGAGGATCCAGTCGAACGAGGCGAGGATCCAGGAGTCGAGCAGGACCGCGCCGACATCGGTCTTGAAGCTGTAGATGGTGGCGCCGGGGGCGACGCCCTTGTAGCGGCCGCCGCTCGCAGCGCCGGTGCCGGCGATGGTCGAAGAGACGTGGGTGCCGTGGCCGTAGGTGTCGACGGTGACTCCTTCCTGGACCACCATCGGCTCCCGCTCGAAGGGGTCGCCGGCGACCTGGAAGGCGTGCGTCTTGGCGGCGGGCAGGTCGGGGTGGGTCGAGTCCACGCCGGTGTCGATCACCGCCACCGCCACGCCGGCGCCGGTGTATGGGCGCTTGAGGCCCGTGCCGGCCTGGACCTTGTCGGCGCCGATGAGCGGCACGCTCTCGTCGAGCACCGGCTCGTTGCGCTGGTCGTGCCACAGGCTGCGCGCCTCGGGCCATGACGCCACCCGGCGGACCTGCTCCGCGCTGAGCGTGGCGAAGGCGATGGGCAGGCGGCGCAGCTTCGTGGCGCCCACGCCGAGCGTGTCGATACGTGCCATGCCGGCCCGATCGTCGAAGGTGACGATGGTCCGGAAGGTGTCGCTCGGAGCGGCACGGCCGAGCCAGCCGGCGAGCGTGTCGGACAGGGTGGCGGTCGAGCCGCCGAAGGTGGTGGCCGAAGCGCCGAGAGCGGCGCTCAGGGCCAGGGCGAGCGCGAGCAGCGCTGCCGGGACGCGTCGATGCTGCATCCGGAAAGCCTCCCCGAAACGATATGAGTGGGCAGACCCGTGGTGCGAGCAGCGCCACGGCGGCCGAAGTGTACCACTGGCGGTGGTGTCAAAACCATACCAGCCGACGGTCGGCCCGTGCTACCCTCTCCGGGACCCCGTCGCCCGCCTCAGGGAGTCCCATGACGACCATCCTTCGTGCCGCCAACTACCTCTTCACGTCCGAGTCGGTGACCGAGGGTCACCCGGACAAGATGTGTGACCAGATCTCGGACGCGATCCTCGATGCCATCCTGCGCGAGGACCCCGAGGCGCGCGTCGCCTGCGAGGCCGCGACCACCACCGGCGTCGTCTTCGTGCTGGGCGAGATCACCACCTCGACCTACGTCGAGTTCCAGAACGTGGTGCGCGAGACGATCCGCGAGATCGGCTACACGGACGCGCGTTACGGCTTCGACTTCCGCACCTGCGGCACCCTCGTCGCCGTGCACGAGCAGTCGCCCGACATCAGCCGCGGCGTCGACGAGGCGCTCGAGACGCGGGGCAAGGGCGACACGCACGACCAGGGTGCCGGCGACCAGGGCATGATGTTCGGCTTCGCCTGCCGGGAGACGCCGGAGCTGATGCCGCTACCCATCGCCCTGGCGCACCGTCTGACGCGGCGCCTGGCGGAGGTGCGCAAGGACGGCACGCTGCCCTACCTGCGGCCGGACGGCAAGAGCCAGGTCACGGTCCAGTACGAGCAGGGCCTGCCCGCGTCGGTGGCCACGGTCGTGGTCGCTGCGCAGCACGACGAGGAGGTCTCCTCGGACCGCCTGCGCGACGATGTCATCGAGTCCGTCATCCGGCCGGTCATCCCGCGCGACCTGCGCCGGGTCGATCCCGCCATCTACGTCAACCCCACCGGCCGCTTCGTCATCGGCGGGCCGATGGGCGACGCCGGGCTCACCGGGCGCAAGATCATCGTCGACACCTACGGCGGGATGGCGCGCCACGGGGGCGGCGCCTTCAGCGGCAAGGACCCCTCGAAGGTCGATCGCTCGGCCGCCTATGCCGCCCGCTGGGTGGCCAAGAACGTGGTCGCGGCGGGCATCGCCGACCGTTTCGAGATCGAGCTGGCCTACGCCATCGGCGTCGCCCGGCCGCTGTCGATCTCGATCGAGACCTTCGACACGGGACGCATCCCCGACGAACGCATCCTGGGCCTCATCGAGCGACACTTCGACCTGCGCCCGGCGGCCATCATCGACCGCCTCGGACTGCGCCGGCCGATCTACCGCCAGACGGCCGCCTACGGCCACTTCGGCCGGCCCGACCTCGACCTGCCCTGGGAGCGGACCGACATGGCCGCCCTGCTGGCCGACGAGGCCGGCCTGCGCGCGCCCGAAGTCGAGCAGGAGGCGCCGGCCTCCGTCTGACCCCTTTGGCGCGGCGGCGACACGCCTTTCAGCGGCAGCGCACCCCTTCTGTGGCGGGTGCTCGCCAGGCGGGCGCTGGACGGCCGCACATGCCCCGTTCGTGACAGTAGTCGCCAGGCGGGCGCTAGACCGTAGCGACGCGCCGCTCGGGGCGACGAGTGGTGGTCCTCGCGCACGGCCGACATCGGGGATGCGCGCCCAGGATGCGCCGACGCTGACGAGTACCCGCTACCTGACTAGCTGGCGGCAGGCCGACGGCCGGAGATCGGCACGCCGAGGGTCAGCCACCACCGAAGGCACGCACGGCGGCGTCGACGGCCCGCTGGTCCTGCTCCGCGCTGCCACCACTCACGCCGACCGCGCCGACGAGCACCCCGTCCCGCTCGAGCGGCATGCCGCCGGCGAAGATGATGCTGCGGCCGGCGTTGATGGTGTGGTAGCCGTAGAACTCGGTCCCCGGCTGCACGATCGGCGGCAGCTCCCCGGTGGGCATCCGGTTGACCAGCGCCGTCCACGCCTTGTCCAGGCTGAGGCGTACGCCGACCAGGTCGGCGCCGTCCATGCGCTCGAAGGCGACCAGCTGGTCACCCGAGTCGACCACCGCCACGGTCATGGCCACGCCCAGCGTGCGCGCCTCGGCCTGGGCGGCGTCGACCGCTGCGCGCGCCGCGGCCAGCGTCAGCCCGGCCGCCTGCGAGGCCGTGGGCCCACGCCACGCGTCGACGTTGTCGATGGGGAATCGCTCCGCCATGGGTCCACCTCCTGTGACAGGCTGGTCGGTGCCGGCGTTTCAGTCGATGCGCCGGACCGCTCGGCGACGTGGACGACCATGATGGCGCCGTCAGCAACGGCAGCACCGGTGCGACACTCGCGCCCCGTACAATCGCCCTGATGTACGCGGTCATCCTCGCGGGCGGCGGGGGCACGCGCCTCTGGCCGCTCAGCCGGCCCGACCGACCCAAGCCCTTCCTGCCGCTCCTCGGCGACGAGACGCTCCTGCAACGGACCGTGGCGCGCCTCGCGCCGCTCATCCCGCCCGAGGACGTCTACGTCGTCACCGACCGGCGCTACGGGGGCCTGGTCCGGCTGCAGGTGCCCGGCGCGCGCCTCATCGTCGAGCCGATGGGCCGCAACACGGCGGCGGCCGTGGCGCTCGCGGTGGCGGCCATCGATCGCCCCGAGCACGAGGTGATGGCCGTCCTGCCGGCCGACCACACCATCGCCGACGAGGAGGCCTTCCGCGGCGTGCTTGCTGGCGCGGAGCGCGGTATCGCGCGGGGCGCCTTCGGCGTGGACGAGCCGCTCGTCACGCTGGGCGTCCAGCCGACGTACCCGTCGACGGACTACGGCTACATCCGGCCCCGCCTCAACGAGGGCGCGCTCATCGAGGGACTCGTGGCCTATCCCGTGGAGGGCTTCGTCGAGAAGCCCGACCGTCACCGCGCCGACGAGCTCTTCGCCAGCGGCGGCGTGGCCTGGAACGCGGGCATGTTCCTCTGGCGCCGGCGCGCCATCCGGGACGCGCTCGAGCGCTACACGGCGCTGATGACGCTGATCGACCCGGCGGCCGGGTCGGACGTTGCCCTCGCGGCCGCCTACGAGCGCATCAAGCCCATCTCCGTCGACTACGCGGTGCTCGAGGGTGCCGCTCGCGACGGCCGCGTGCTGATGGGATCGATGGACGTTGGCTGGAGCGACCTGGGCGGCTGGTCGGCCCTGCTCGAAGCACTCGGAGACGGCCCGACCGAGGCGCGCGGCCGCGTGGTAGAGGCGGGCGAGTCGGTCGAGCTGGGCGAGGCCGACCTGCTCGTGCAGTCGGTCGACGGGCGCTTGGGGCTGATCGCCGGCCCGAGCGGTACCATCGTGCCCGACGGGCCAGCCGCACTGCTGACCGCGGCCCGGGAGCGTGCCGGAGCGGTGCAGGCGCTCCTGGACCGGGTGGCCCGAGAGGAGGCGACAGCGTGAGCACCAGCGCCGCCGCGGCTGGCCCGACCGCGATCGTCTTCGGCACCGACGGCTGGCGCGCACGCGTCGCCGACGACTTCACCTTCGACAACGTGCGCCGCTGCGCGGACGGGGTCGCCCGCTATGTGCTGGGCAAGGGCGACTCGGCCAAGGGCGTGGTGGTCGCCTACGACCGGCGCTTCGCAAGTGAGCACTTCGCGGTCGCCGCGGCGGAGGTGCTCCTGGCGCACGACATCCCTGTCGCCTTCTCGAGGCAGGCCGTGCCGACGCAGATGTCCTCCTACGAGGTCGTCGAGCGGGGTGCCGCCGCGGGCATCGTCATCACCGCCAGCCATAACCCCTGGACCGACAACGGCTTCAAGGTCAAATCGCCGAGCGGCTCGGCCGCCGGACCGGACGTGCTCTCGGTCATCGAGGCCGCCATCGCCCAGAACGGCGGCACGACCATCGAGCGGCGGCCCTTCGCCGAGGCGGAGGCGGCCGGGCTGGTCGAGCGTTTCGACCCGTTCCCCGGCTACGAGCGCTTCGTGCGCCGGACCCTCGACCTCGATGAGCTGAAGGCAGCGCCGTTGCGTCTTCTGGTCGACCCCATGTGGGGCTCGGGCGCCACCTGGATGAGCCGGCTCCTGGCGGGCGGCCGGATCGAGGTGACCGAGATCCACACCGAGCGCAACCCCTACTTCGGTGGCGTCAACCCCGAGCCCATCCGGCCCAACGTCGACGAGGCACTGGGCTTGCTGGCGCGCGGGGGCTACGGCCTGGGGCTCCTGCTGGACGGCGATGCGGACCGCGCCGGGGCGGCCGATGAGCAAGGCGTCTTCATCCATCAGCTGCAGGTCTTCGGGCTGCTCATGTACTACCTCTGCGAGTACCGCGGCCTGCGCCAACCGGTCGTCAAGAGCGTCAACAACACGTCCATGGCGGAGCGGCTGGGGGAGCGTTATGGGGTGCCGGTGCACGAAACCCCCGTCGGCTTCAAGTACCTCGGCCCGAAGATGATCGAGACGGGCGCCATGATGGGCGGCGAGGAGTCGGGCGGCTACGGCTTCGGCATGCACCTGCCGGAGCGCGACGGCATCTACGCCGACCTGCTCCTGCTGGACCTCTTCCTGAAGGAGAGGGCCGCCGGCCGCTGGCCAGCCTCGCAGGCCATCGCCCACCTGCACGAGATCGCCGGACCGTCCTGGTACCGGCGCGTGGACGTGCACGTCGATCGGACGGTCTACCCTCGGGTCAAGGAGCGGCTGCTGGTGGAGCTGCGCGAACGCGCCCCCGGCGAGCTGGCGGGCCAGCCGGTGATGCGCAGCGATCCCCTCGCGACGGGTGATGGCTTCAAGTTCTTCATCGCCGATGGATCCTGGCTGCTGGTGCGCTTCAGCGGCACCGAGCCCCTCGTGCGCGTCTATGTCGAGACCGTCTCCGAGGAGCAGATGGGCGTCATGCTCGACGCGGGCGAGCAGCTCGTGCGGGGCGCCGCCTGAGACCCCGGAGCGCCCGCCGGATGCCCCTCCGAGCCCCCGCCCAGGAGCGGCCATGAGCGGCGTCCTCGACGACGGGCAGGCCATGGCGCGCCTCGACGCGGGCGGCATGCTGGCCGCCGTGGCGGGCCTGCCGGCGCAGCTGCGCGACGCCTGGGCGCTGACCCGCGAGCTCGGCCTGGGCGATGCGCACCGCGCCGCGACCGCCGCGGCGGTGGCGGCCATGGGCGGCTCGGCCATCGGCGCGGATGTGGTGCGCGGCGTCTTCGACGACCGGCTGCGCGTGCCGCTCGTGACCGTCCGCGACTACGACCTGCCGGCGTGGGTCGGCCCGTCCTCCCTCGTCGTGGCGGCCTCCTACAGCGGCGCCACCGAAGAGACGATCGCCGCCTTCACGGCCGCCGTGCGCCGCCGCTGCCCGGTGGCGGTCATCGCCACCGGCGGGCCGCTCGCCGACGTGGCCGAGCAGGCCGGCCTGCCACTGCTGCGCTTCCCGGGCGGCGGCCAGCCGCGGGCGGCAGTGGGCTGGTCCGCCGTGCTGCTGGCGGGCCTGCTCGAGCGCGCCGGTGTGCTGGACCTCGGCGAGGCCGACGTGTCCGCCGCGGCCCAGGCAGTCGACGTCGTCCTGCGGGCCTGCGGCCCGGGCGTGGCCACCGATCACAACCCGGCCAAGCAGATCGCCTGGTCGATCGTCGACCGCGTGCCGCTGGTCGAGGCGGCCGGCTTCCTGGCGCCGGTGGCGCGGCGCTGGAAGACCCAGCTCAACGAGAACGGCAAGAGCCACGCCATCTGGGAGGAACTGCCCGAGGCCACCCACAACGCCGTGGTCGGCTACGGCCGGCCCGAGACCATCAACGACCGGCTCTACGTGCTCTTCCTCTCCAGCCCGCTGGACCATGCGCGCAACCGCCTGCGCGCGACGCTCTCGATGGAGGCGCTCACGATGGCCGGCATCGAGCACCAGCTGGTGCCGGTCGCCGGCGAGGGCCGCCTGGCGCAGGCCTTTGCTGCCATCGCCCTGGGCGACCTGGTGAGCGTCTACCTCGGCTTCCTCTACGGCCTCGACCCGACGCCGATCGAGCCGATCGCTCGCATCAAGGAGCGCCTCCTGACCGAGGATGGCGCCGACCCTCGATAACGCCGCCGCAGCCTGACGCGGGACGCGTCATCATGATGGCCACACGGAGAGGGGTCACGTGACCGATCTGCCGCGGGGGACCGTCACCCTCGTGTTCACCGACATCGAAGGCTCGACCCGGTTGCTCCAGTCGCTCGGCGACCGCTACGCCGAGCTGCTGTCGACGCACAACGCGCTGCTGCACGAGACATTCGCCCAGCACGGCGGCACGATCGTGGATACGGCAGGGGACGGGCTCTACGCCACCTTCCCCACGGCGCACGCGGCCGTGGCCGGGGCCGTGGCGGCGCAGCGGGCGATCGTCGAGGCTGCCTGGCCGGAAGGAGCGGCGGTGCGCGTGCGCATGGGCATCCATACCGGTGAGCCGCTGAGCGCGCGCGAGGGCTACGTCGGCCTCGACGTGCACCGCGCGGCGCGGATCAGCGCCGCGGCCCACGGCGGCCAGGTGATCATCTCCCAGGCCACGCGAGAGCTGGCCAGTGGCCATCTGCCCGCGGGGGTCAGCCTGCTCGACCTCGGCGAGCACCAGCTCAAGGACCTGGTCGGCCGCGAGCGACTCTTCCAGGTCGTGGCCGACGGGCTGCCCCGTGACTTCCCGGCGCTGCGCAGCCTGAGCGCCGCGCCCAACAACCTGCCGCGCCAGCTGACCGGCTTCGTCGGGCGGGCAGAGGAGCTGGCCGACATCCAGGCCACCCTGGCCAGCGCGCCGCTGGTGACGCTCACCGGGCCCGGCGGCGTGGGCAAGACGCGCCTGGGCGTGGAGGTCGCCACGGCCGCGCTGCCCGACTTCGCCGACGGCGCCTGGCTGGTCGATCTCGCGGCGCTGACCGACCCGGCCCTGGTCGAGCAGGTCGTGGCCTCCACGCTCGGAGTCATCGAGCAGCCGGGCCGCACCATGCTCGAGGCGCTCACGGATCACGTGCGCCAGCGCCGCCTGCTGGTGTTGCTCGACAACTGCGAGCACGTGCTCTCGGGTTCGGCTGAGCTGGCGTCGAGTCTTCTCCAGGCCTGCCCGGAGGTGCGCATCCTGGCCACGAGCCGAGAGCCACTGGGCGTGCCCGGCGAGGCGAGCTACCCACTGCGCTCGCTCTCGCTACCCGACCGGGACATGCCGCCCGGTGCCGCGATCATCGAGCGGAGCGAGGCGGCGCGGCTCTTCGCCGAGCGTGCCGCCGCCGTGCTGCCTTCGTTCCGGGTGACGGCTGCGAACGCCCCGGCCGTCGCCCAGATCTGCTGGCGGCTGGACGGCATCCCGCTGGCGCTCGAGCTGGCCGCGGCGCGCGTGCGCTCGCTGGCCGTGGAGCAGATCGCGGCGCGCCTCGACGATCGCTTCCGCCTGCTGACCGGCTCAAGCCGACTGACGGTCCCGCGCCACCAGACGCTGCGCGCCACCATCGACTGGAGCTTCCAGCTCCTCGACGAGTACGAGCGCACCGTGGCGCGGCGACTCTCGGTCTTCGCCGGCGGCTTCACCCTGGAGGCTGCCGAGGCTATCTGCCCCGGCGGGGAAGTGGTGGCCGACGACGTGCTCGACCTCCTCTCCCGCCTGGTCGAGAAGTCGCTCGTGACGGTCGAGCCGGCGGCCGAGACACGCTACCGACTCCTCGAGACCATCCGCCAGTACATGCGCGACCGGTTGCTCGAGGCGGGCGAGGCGGCCGCTACGCAGCGGCGCCATCGCGACTGGTACCTGGCGCTCGCGGATACGGCGGCACCGAACTTCTTCCGAGGGCCCGAGTCGGCCGTCTGGCTCGATCGGCTGGAGGCCGAGCACGACAACCTGCGGGCGGCCCTCCAGTGGAGCGAGGACGAGCCCGGGGAGGGCGTCGGCGGTCTCCGGCTGGCCGCCTCGCTCTGGCGCTTCTGGGAGATCCGCGGGCACCTGGTCGAGGGCCGCTCCTGGCTGGAGCGCCTACTGCGCGCGGCGGCGGGCGACGCCGCGCCGCAACTGCGCGCCGACGCTCTGACCGGGGCCGGCGTGCTGGCGGCGATGCAGGCCGACCACGACGCCGCGGTCGCCTTCCACGAGCAAGTGCTCGAGCTGCGCCGCGAATCGAACGATCCCAATGCCATCGCCTATGCCATCAACAACCTGGCCAACGCCGCCCTGGCGCAGGGCGACCTGGGCCGGGCGGCCCAGCTCTACAACGCGGCCCTTCTGATGGGCAGGGAGATGGGCGACCGGCACAGTGTCGCCTTCTCACTCAGCAACATGGCCGACGTGCTGGCTCGCATGGGCGACCGGGACGGGGCCCGCGAGCGCTTCGACGAGAGCGTGGCCCTGTTCCGCGCGTTGGGAGACCGCTGGGGCGAGGCCGCGGCGCTCGATTCGTTCGCGCTGGCGGCCGGGCGCGAGGGCGACCCTGCCACCTCGGCCGAACTGCACGGGGCGGCTCTGGCGATCTGGCGCGAGATCGGCGACGAGCGGGGCGTGGCGCGCTCGCTGACCCACCTCGCCGATCTGGCCAGCGCCACGGGTGACACGATCCGGGCCAGGGCGCTCTACCGCGAGTCGCTGGCGATCCGCGAGCGGTTGCGCGACCTGCCCGGCACGGCTGCCGCGCTGGAGGGCCTGGCCTCGACGGTCATGGCCGACGACGCCGAAGCGGCAGCGCGGCTGGTGGGGGCCGCGGAAGCCGTGCGCGAGCGGATCCGGGCGCCCATGCCCGTCGCCGCGCGCGTCGCGTACGAGGCGCGCATGCGTGACCTGGAGCAGCGCCTGGGCGGTGCGGGACTACAAGCCGCCCGTGCAGCCGGCCGCGCGATGGGTCCGGCGGAGGCGGTCGCTACGAGCCCTCCCTGACCTCCACGATCGAGTCTGCCAGCAGGCCGTGCGCCTCGCGATGTACGGCGATGGCAGCCTCTGCGCTCGGGGCCTCGGCAAGGCAGAACACCTTGCCGGTCGTCTCGTCGAACCAGTAGCGCATGTAGTTGACACCGTGGCGCCCCTGGACCTCGAGGTCGCGGGCATGGGCTGCGGCGACGGCCTCGGCCGTCAGCCCGGGGACGTGGTCGTGGGTATCCAGGTAGAGCGGCATGCGCCTCCCTCGCGTCTGCGGTGCTCGGATCTTGCCAGCGCGGCCCGCCGGCGGTCGCTGGGTCCGGTTGGGACGTTAGGCGATCGTCGCAGATTGTCAAGCCGGCCGGCGACAGCCGGTCGCCCACGACATCGCTGTCGGCGCCACATCCCTCTTGGGACGGCAGTGTAGGCTAGAGCCACAGTCCGCCGCTCCCGGTCGCCGGGTGGCGACCGGCCCGGCGTTCGGAGTGGGAGCGCCGACGGTTCGCCAACCGTCGCGCCCGCGGAGGTCGGATCGATGCACTCCAGTCTCATCGGCAAGATCGAGAAGGCGAAGCGCTACGCCCGCGAGACCGACCGGGTCACATTCGAGGAGCTTTCGGTCGTCTTCCGCGGCGACAACGACACCCACCGCGTCTCCTTCCGTGCCGATGGCTGGCAGTGCAACTGCCACTACTTCGAGATGTGGAGCGTCTGCGTCCACGTTTTGGCCCTGCAGAAGATCCTGGGCCAGATGCTGCCCGAGTCGGCGCAGGTCTCGCTCATCCCTGCCTCGGAGGCGGCCGCCGCCGTCTGACGCGCCGCGCCCGCCGACTCAGGGCCGGCGGCGGATCCAGTCGATCGTCGAGGTACCCTCGGGCGCGCCCAGGTCGGCCACGATGAGGCCGTCGCGCTCGAGGTCGGCGACGCGCAGCCTGCTCACGCCGCGCTCGCCTTCGTAGGCCAGCATCGCCAGCCAGCGGCCGTCGGCGGAGAGCGCGGGCGACGAGAGGTTCTCGGTCGGCGCGCGGGCCGCGAAACGCCAGCGGACGGCGCCCAGGTCGGTCGGCGCGGCGCCCGGCGCGCGTTCCCGGACCACGACCTGCCACCGGCCGTCCGGCCGCTCCACGCTGGCGAGCCGAAGGCCCGCGCTGGACGGATGCCTGCCGGCGGCGGTGGTCTGCGACAGCTCGCCGGCTTGCCAGATGACGATGGGGTCGCCGATGCGGTCGAGGGTCAGGGCGAGCCGGTCGTCGTCGACCCATGCGCACTCCCCGAGGACGTCCCGCATCGGTGCGACCGGGGTGGTCGAGCCGTCGTCGCCCAGGATCACCAGTTGCAGCGACTGCGCCCCGGCCACGGCGATCCTCCCGCCCGCCGAGTGGCAGCCCGGGAAGAGGAAGGCGTCCTCGGCGAGCACCTCGCGCGACAGCGGCACGCGCCGGGTGACCTCGAGACCGTCGGCCGCGAGACGGGCGATGAGCGCCGCCCGGTCACCCGCCGCACCCGACGTCAGCAGGAAGCCGCCCCCAGAGTCCGCATCGCCCAGCAGCCACGCGCCGTCGGGCGGTCGGATGGGGGAGAGGCTGCCGTCCAGCGGGTCCAGCACGTAGAGCTCAAGGGAGTCGCCGACGGCGACCTGGAGCACGAGCTCGGGCGGGTCGGCGTCGGCGATGGGTCCGGCGGAGCTGCTCGCTCCGGGCGTCGCGCTGGGCGTTGGCGCGGTGCAGGCGGCGATCGCCAGGGCGAGCAGCAAGGAGAGCCGCCGGCGGGCAGGGGTCATGACGTCTCGGCACCTCCGATGATGCGGCCGTCGCCGGCATCCACGTACAGCTCGAGGACTTGGCGCTCGGTCCAGCCGGCGACGCTGTGGCTGAACCGGACCACGTAGGCCAGCCGGAGCTCGGCCGACTCGACGTCGGGACCGTCGGGGGCCGCGAAGTCGTTGCCGGCCAGCCAGGCTTGGCGCACCGCCTCGATGCGCAGGTCGGGGGCGTGGATGGAACCGGTCGCGAAGCGCTCGGCGATGACGCGCGCCTCGGCCGGACCGATCGGTCGCAGCGGGGCCGGCCGCAGCGGACGCTCTCGGATGCTGATGGCCTTCAGCTGGCCGCCCCGCAGGACGGCCACGGTCACGCCGTCGCCAACGACCGCGATGCCGTCGGCGAGGCGAGGCCAGCGCACCTCCCAGGCCTGCCACCCACCGTCCCAGGCGACGGTCGGCTCGACGGCCGGGAGGGCCACCCCGCTACGCAGGGCGAAGCGTTGAGCGGCAGGGACGGCCCCCTGCTCGTCGACGCGCGGCAGGGCGAAGTCAGCACGCCACTCGGTGCGCACGTAGCCGGCCAAGCGGCCCGTCGCGGCGTCGAAGCGGAAGCTGCCCACCGGCTCGTCGTCGGGGCCGAGCAGGTCGAGGTTGTCGAAGACGCGCTGCTCGACCGCCTCGAAGTAGCGCTCGACCGGGCCCGGCTTGCCAGTCAGCTCCAGCTGCAGCACGAGGCGGCCGACCTGCAGCGCGCGCCCACCGGCATCGTCCGATGCGACCGGCAGCCGCTGCCGGTCGGGCTGTCCGGCACGCCAGCCGTCGGGTCGGCCGGCCTGGACGCCCGCCGAGCAGGCGAGCACGACCAGCCCGAGGACGATGGGCACGAGCAGGGGGCGCCCGCGCGGACCGCAGATCGGTGAAGGCTGATGGCGGGAGGTCTGCGTCGTCACGGCGCGCCTCCTACAGGCAGTCGGGGCAGCTCGGCCAGGGGCCGGGTCGTCCCATCCAGGTGTACTGGCCGAACCAGTCGGGTCGGGTGCCGTTGGGCAGGGCGGTGTCGCGGCGAGAACGATCGAAGGCGCCGCCGACCGAGTAGCCAGCGCGCATGTACTTCCAGAAGTTCTGCTCGAAGGCGAGCATCTCGTTGGTCCAGGCGACGCCCACGTAGCCGAGGTAGAACTCGGGGCCGCGGAAGTTCGAGCCGTCAGGCATGCCTTTCTGACGTTCGATGTCGTAGGCCAGATTCATGCTCAGCGCGCCGGCCTTCGGCGGTGCCTCCGCAAGGTGGCAAGTGGACATGATCACCAGCTGCCCCGCCACGGCGCCGGCGGCGTCCTTCCTGGCCCGGATCTCGGTCGAGTAGACGACGGCCTGGGCACAGTCGCCGTCGTCGTCCCTGAAGCCGGCGTGGTCGTAGGCGCCGTACCAGTCGCCGTGGCTGTGGACGTAGATGCCGGCGTCCGCAGGCGTCCGGGCCAGCACGTTGGCCTTGTCGAACCCGGTGCCCGTGAACGAGGTGGCGGCATAACCGAGGAATGCGAAGCCGTCCCGGGCGGCGATGCGGATGCGGTCGGGGATGTCGCTCGGCGTGCCGTCGCACCGGTCGAAGGCCGTCTTGTTGCTGTAGACGCTGGCCTGGAAGGCGGCCAGGGCCGTCCCAGGCGACAGGCAGGTCAATAGCAGGAGCAACGCCAGCAGTGGTGGACCGAGGCGTCGCTGCCATCCTCGCTCCCTCATCGTGACCTCCTCCGGCGGAGCGGGCGGGAGGAGGCGGGTACGGCGATGCTAGGTCCGACTGCTTACCGGGCGCTTATCGGCCGTGCGCCAGCGGCTGCGGGCGATGGGCGATGGGCGATGGGCGACGGGCGATGTAGACTCGGCCCGACAACCGAAGAGAGGACCGCGGGATCCGCGAAGCCGGTGGAAGTCCGGCACAGTCCCGCTACGGTGACCAGGCCCGGGAGCCTGGAAGTCCGGTCGCCGGACCCGCGGTCGTGCTCGTACCTTCGAGAGAGAGGGAAGGCACCCCATGCGACCGAACCCCCAGCGGACCCCTTCCCCGGAGCGGCGGACGGGGTCCTCGACCCTCCGGCCCGCGGCGGCCGGGGCACTCCCCCTACTGACGCTCATCCTGGCCATGCTCTGGGCCGCCGCCTGCCAGGCCGCCGGCCCGGCCGGCTGGACGGCGCCACCCCCGTCCACGGCCGCCTCCGGCTCGCCCCCCGCTGCCGGCTCACCGTCGGCGTCGCCCAGCGCCGAGGCCGCCTTCCCGGTCACGCTGACCGACGACGAGGGCACGGCGGTCACCATCCCCGCCCAGCCGCAGCGCATCGTCAGCCTCTCCCCGGCCAACACCGAGACGGTCTTCGCGCTGGGCGGGGGATCTCGCCTCGTGGGCGGCACCGACGCGGACGACCACCCGGCGGAGGCGAAGGCGCTGCCCGACGTGGCCACCTTCCAGGGCGTGGTCATGGAGCGGCTGCTCGATCTCGACCCGGACCTCGTGCTGGCGGCCGGCAACAACTTCACGCCGCCGGCGGACGTGCTGCGCATCCGCGATCGGGGCATCCCGGTCGTCGTCCTCTACGCCGAGACGGTGGACGAGATCCTGGCCGACATCCGCCTCATCGGCCGTGCCATCGGCGCCGGTGCCGAGGCCGAGGCGATGGCCAGCGACCTCGACCGGCGCATCGCGCAGATCAGCGCGCTGGCGACGGCCGACGGCCGGCGGCCGCGCGTCTTCTACGAGCTCGGTGACGAGCCCGACCTCTACGGCCCCGCTGACGGATCTTTCGTGGCCGACATGATCAGCCTGGCCGGCGGCGAGCCGATCACCACCGGCGACCGGGTCAGCTTCACGATGCCCCTCGAGCGGCTCGTGGCGGCCGACCCGGAGGTGATCGTGCTGGGCGATGCGGCGTACGGCGTCAGCCGTGAGTCGGTCCTGGCACGCGGCGCCCCGTGGACCCGGATGACCGCCGTGCGCAGCGGTGCGGTGCGGCCCGTCGACGACATCATCGTGACCCGCCCCGGGCCGCGCCTGGCGGATGGCCTGGCGGCCCTGGCACTGGCCATCCGGCCCGACCTCGTCATCCCCGGCGCATCGCCCGGGCCGAGCGCGTCGGCACCGACCTCGGCTCCTGTCTCCGCGCCGGCCAGCTACGCCCCGTGAGCGCGCGCTCGGTCGGCGCCGTCGCGGTCGCCGGCATCACACGGCCCCGCTGGCGGCCGGGGCGCGCGACGGCCATGGCCGCGGGCGGATCGGCCGCACTCGCCGCGGTGCTCGTGGCCGGCGTCGCTCTGGGCTCGGTCGCCGTCGCGCCCGGGGACACCCTGGGCATCCTGGCCGGGCGGCTGCTCGGCCTGCCGGTGGCGGCGACCTGGCCCGCCAGTGCCGAGACCATCGTGCTCGACCTGCGCCTACCGCGGGTCCTGACGGCGATGGTCGCCGGCCTGGCGCTCTCCGTGGCAGGCGCCACGTACCAGGGGCTGCTGCGCAACCCGCTGGCGGACCCGTACGTGCTCGGAACGGCCAGTGGCGCCGCGCTCGGGGCGGCCATCGCCATCGCCCTGCCGGTGCGCGCGCTGCTGCCCGGCTTCGGCCTGCTGCACCTGCTCGCCTTCGCCGGGGCGCTCGGCTCGGTCGCGCTGGTCTACCGCCTCTCGCGCGTCAGCGCGCTCGACTCGCTGGCGGGGCTGCTGCTCACGGGCTACGCCGTCGGTTCGCTGCTGGCTGCGGGCCTGGCGATGGCCATGACCCTCTCGGGCGCTAACCTGCGCCAGATCGTCTTCTACCTGCTGGGCGGCTTCGGCGGCTCCAGCTGGGCGGGCCTGGCGGTGGCCGCGCCGATCATCTTGGCCGGCTCGCTGCTGCTCATCCTGCGCGCCCGAAGGCTCGACGCGCTGCTGCTCGGCGAGGAGACCGCGGCACACCTCGGACTCGATGTACGCCGCGAGCGGGCCATCCAGCTGGCGCTCGGTGCACTGGTCACGGCCGCAGCGGTGGCGACCTGCGGCCTGGTCGGCTTCGTCGGCCTGGTCGTGCCCCACGTGGTGCGCCTGGCGGTGGGACCCGGAGCGCGGCTGGTGCTGCCGCTCTCGGCGCTCTTCGGGGCGGCCTTCCTTGCCGCGGCGGACCTGGTGGCGCGTCTCCCCGGCGAGCTGCCCGTGGGCGTCGTCACGGCCGCCGTCGGGGCGCCCTTCTTCCTGTGGCTGCTGCGCCGGGCTCGCTCCGGCTACGAGCTGTGACCATGGACCCTTCGGCGCCGGCCGTCGAGCTGCGCGACGTGCGTCTTGCCTATCGCGGCCGCGAGGCGCTGCGTGGCGTGGACCTGGTCATCGGCCGCGGTGAGCGGGTGGCCGTCCTCGGTCCCAACGGCGCCGGCAAGTCGAGTCTATTGCGCTGTCTCACCGGCATCGCCGAGGGATGCCGGGGCAGCGTCCGCCTGGGCGGCGTGCCGGTCGAGCAGCTCGGCCGTGGCGGCGTCGCGCGCCGGGTGGCCGTCGTGCCGCAACTCGCGGCGCTGCCGTTCGCCATGGGCGTGCGCGAGGTCGTGGCGCTCGGGCGCATCCCGCACGAGGACCCGCTGCGCGGCCTGCGCCCGGCCGACCGGGCAGCCGTGGAGGCCGCCATCGGACGCGTCGGCATCGGCGCTCTTGCCGAGCGTGATGCGCGCGAGCTCTCGCTCGGCGAGCGGCAGCTGGTACTGGTGGCCATGGCTGTGGCACAGCAGGCACCGCTGCTCGTGCTCGACGAGCCGACCGTCCACCTCGACCTGCGCCACCGGGTGGGGGTCATGGAGCTGCTGGCCGAGCTCAACCAAGGCGATGGCGTGACCGTCGTGGCCGTGCTCCACGACCTGGCCCTGGCGCGGGCCTTCTTCCCCCGGCTCGTGCTGCTGGCCGACGGTCGCGTCGTCGCAGACGGCCCGCCAGATGAGGTTCTGGCGGCCGAGCGGGTGGAGGCCGTCTTCGGCGTCGATCGCGCGCTGGCGGCGCTGGTCGGGGCAGCCTGAGGGCCTGCCGGTCGGGCCGCCCCCGGGTTCAGGCCCGTTTGCGGGGCGGGTCGAAGAAAGGCAGCGGCACGACCGTGGCGCGGGCCAGCCCCCGCCGGGCCGCGACCGTCCACTCGACCCAGAGCGGCGTGCCGGGCGTCTCGAAGCGGGCATCGACCGAGCCGAGCGCGATGAGCTTCTTGAGGGTCGGGCTCCAGGTACCGCTCGTCGCCCGGCCGACCTGTCGCCGCCCCTCGGCGTAGAGCGGCACGGCCGTGCGCCACGCCGCGCCCGGCACCGTCGGCGCCAGGCCCTGCCGTTGATGCAGCCGCTCCACGTCCGCCCAGTCGATCTCCAGGCCGACCAGCCGGCGCTTCGGGCCACCGGCCTCGCGCTCGGCGCGCAGCGCCTGCTTGCCCACGAACTCGTTCGGCCCGTCAAGGTCGACCAGGCGGCCGAGGCCGATCTCGAAGGGGCTGTAGCGCTGCTCCGGGATCCAGGCGTGGCGCGAGCTGGTGTAGTCGACCTCGATCAGGATCAGGCCGGCCTCCAGGCGGGCGACGTCGAGCGCGAGCATCCCGGCGGGCCGGATGCCGTGCGGTGCGCCGGCGGTCATCAGTGCGTCCCATGCCCGTGCGGCCTTGCCAGCCGGGATCCACAGCTCGTAGCCGAGATCGCCGGTGTAGCCGGTGCGGCTGACGTCGATGGCCGTCCCGGCCAGGCGCGTGGTACGCCGCCGGTAGTAGCGCAGGTCCGACCACTCCTCGCCGGTGGCGGCCTCGAGCACGGCGCGCGAGCGCGGCCCCTGGAGCGCCACCGCCGCGACCTCCTCGCTCATCTCCTCGATCTCGACGTCGAGACCGCGGGCGTTGAGGCGCAGCCAGCGCAGGTTCGGGTCGGCGGCCGTCCAGCGGAAGGCCGTCTCGTCGAGCCGGGCGATCGTGCCGTCGTCGACGACCTTCCCCTCCTCGTCGCACCAGGGCGAGTAGACGACCTGGCCGACGCGGATCTTCGTGGCGTCGCGGGTGATGACCCGGTCCACGAGGCGCACCGCGTCGGGTCCGCTGACGCGGTACTTGTAGAGCGGCGAGACGTCGATCAGCGCGGCCGCCTCGCGGATGGCGTTGTACTCGATGAGATGGCCGTCGTGGTAGACGCTGGCCGCGAAGTAACCCGCCCACTCGCGCCACTGGGCCTTGCGGTTGAGCGGAGCCGTGCGCGGGTGGAAGGCCGTGCCGATGACGCCGGCGGTCGCCGGCGGTGACGGGCTCATCAACGCGATGGTAGCGGCTGGGGGCGTCAGTGGCGGCCCCGCGCGTCCTCGCCGGGAATGCCGCGCCGCGCGAGCGCGGCAGCGAAGCCCTCGAGGTCATCCACGGTCAGCGTGATGTCCGGCTGGGCGACGCCCAGATAGCGGATGGGCCGGCGGAAGATGACGCGCACGCCGCCTCTGGACGAGGTGCCGAAGGTGAGTTCGCCGCCACCCCACCTGGCGCGCAGGCCGATGGCGCGCCACCAGCGATAGGGGCCTTCGATGCGCCAGCGCGCCACGCCTGCCAGCGGCTCCTCGAGGCGCCAGAAGCCGAAGCGCGCGCGCAGTCGGTCGTCCACCAGCTCGGCCCAGGCGGTCGCCGGCCGTACGCCGTAGGCGAGCAGCGGCCAGCGCCATGGCGCGTCGAGGCGGAACGGGAAGCGTTCGTTGCCCATGATGCGCCCAGTATCCGGCGTCGGTGGTCACGTTCGTGCCGGATCCCAGCCGCGCAGCCGGCCTGCTGCCACCTCTACGGCCATGGCCGCCACGCCGGGACTATGCAGACTGCATACTTCTCATCCATGTCCCGGCACTACGACGCCGTCGTCATCGGCGGTGGCCACAACGGGCTGACCTCAGCGGCCTACCTCGCCCGCGCCGGCTGGCGCGTGCTCGTGCTCGAGCGCCGCCACGTCCTGGGCGGGGCGGCGGTGACCGAGGAGATCGTGCCCGGCTACCGCTTCAGCGTCGCCTCCTACGTGGTCTCGCTGCTGCGCCCCGAGATCATCCGCGAGCTGGACCTGCCGAGGCACGGCTACGAGCTGCTCCCGCTCGACGGCACCTTCACGCCGCTCCACGACGGCTACCTCTGGCGGACCGACGACCACGCGCAGACGCTGCGCGAGCTGCGCCGCTGGTCGCGCACGGATGCGGAGGCCTACGAGGACTACGGCCGGCTGATGTTCGAGATGGCCAAGTTCATCAAGCCCATCCTGTCCATCGTGCCGCCCGACCCGACCAGCCTCGACCCGCGGCCGCTGCTGCCGCTGGCCAGCCTGGCACGCACCTTCCAGCAGCTGCCGCGCGAGGTCCAGTCGACCTTCATCCAGCTGATGACGATGAGCGCCGCTGACTTCCTGGACGGCTGGTTCGAGACCGACCCGCTGAAAGCGACCATGTCCGCCTCGGGCATCATCGGCACCTTCCTCGGAGTGCGCTCACCGGGCACGGCCTACGTGCTGCTGCACCACTACATGGGCGAGATCGACGGCGCCTTCCGCGCCTGGGGCCTGCCCCGCGGCGGCACGGGCGCCGTCTCGGAGGCCATCGCCTCGGCCGCCCGCGAGGCCGGCGCCGAGATCCGCACCGAGGCCCCGGTGGCGCGCATCCGGCTGCAGGGCGGGCGGGCCACGGGCGTCGTGCTCGAGTCCGGCGAGGAGATCGGCGCCTCGGTCGTGCTCTCCAGCCTCGACGCCAAGGTGACCTTCCTCGATCTGCTCGAGCCGGGCGCGCTGCCAGCGGAGTTCGAGGCCGACCTGCGCCGCTACAAGTTCCGCGGCTCGTCGGGCAAGGTCAACCTCGCGCTCGACGGGCTGCCCGACTTCCGCTGCCTGCCCGGCGCCGGCGAGCACCTGCGCGGCGCCATCAGCATCAGCCCCTCGCTCGACCACATGGAGCGCGCCTACGACGATGCCAAGTACGGCCGCTGGAGCCGGCGGCCCTATATCGACATCGTCATCCCGACGCTGGTCGATCCGTCGATGGCGCCACCCGGCAAGCACGTCATGAGCTGCTTCGTGCAGTACGCGCCGTACCACCTCGAGCCGTCACTGGGCGGCTGGGACGCCAACCGCGAAGCCTTCGGCGACACGGTCGTGGAGACCATCGCCGAGTTCGCGCCGAACCTGCCCGACATCATCGTCGGTCGCCAGGTGCTCACGCCGCTCGACATCGAGCGCACCTTCGGCCTCACCGAGGGCAACATCTTCCAGGGCGAGCTGTCGCTCGAGCAGCTCTTCTTCAACCGTCCCGTGCCCGGCTGGGCGCGCTACCGGACGCCTGTCCGCGATCTCTGGATCGGCGGCTCGGCGACGCATCCCGGCGGCGGCATCATGGGTGCCCCGGGCCGTATCGCAGCGCTGGAGATCCTGCGCAGCCGGCGGCCCGGTCGCCGATCGCGCGCCGCATGACGGCCTGGGACGCCGTCGTCGTCGGCGGTGGGCACAACGGGCTGGTCTGTGCCGCCTACCTGGCCCGGTCGGGCCTGCGCACGCTCGTCCTGGAGCGGCGTGAGGAGGTCGGCGGGGCCGCGGGCACGACCGAGCTGCTGCCCGGCGTCCGGGTGCCGGCGCTGGCGCACACCGTGGGCCGCCTGCGGCCGTCGGTGGTGCGCGACCTCCGACTGGCCGGGCACGGGCTGTCGCTGCTGGCGCCGGACGTGCGCGTCTTCGCGGCGCAGCCCGATGCGCGGGGACTCACCCTGTGGGCCGACCGCGAGCGGAGCATCGACGAGCTGCGGCGCTGGTCGCCGGCGGACGCCGAGGCCTACGCTGCCTTCGACGCGCGCCTGCAGCGCTTCGGGCGCTTCATGGCCCGCCTCGGCGGCGCGACCCCGCCGGACCCCAAGGACCCGCGCGTAGCCGACGCTCTGATGGCGGCACGGCTCGGGCTGGGCTTCAAGGGTCTTGGCCGGCGCGAGGGGCGCGAGTTGCTGCGCGTGCTGCCGATGGCCGTGGCCGACTTCGTGGCCGAAGCCTTCGAGCACGACACGGTGCGGGCCGTGCTGGCAGTGCGCGGCGTGCGCCAGGTGGCCATGGGACCGTGGTCCGCGGGCACGACCGCCTGGCTGCTGACCGACTCGGACGCCGCCCAGGCCGGCGCTGCCGGCGAGACCGTCTTCGCGCGCGGCGGGCCCGGCGCGCTGGCGCAGGCACTGGCATCGGCTGTGCGCGCGGCCGGCGGCGAGGTGCGCACCGGTGCCGAGGTGGCGGCCGTCACCTCGCGCGCCGACCGTGCCACCGGGGTCGCGCTGGCCGACGGGGAGGAGATCGAGGCGCGCGCGGTCGTCTCGGGGCTCGACCCGAAGCGCACGCTGCTCGGGCTGCTCGACCCGGTGGCCATCGGGCCCACGCTCGCCTGGCGTACCAGCAACCTGCGCCTGCCCGGCGTGGTGGCCAAGGTCAACCTCGCCCTGGCCGAACTGCCCGACTTCCCGGGCACGGGTGCCCACCACGCAGAGCGGCTCGGCGGGCGCATCCTGGTCGGGGCCACGGGCGTCGATGACCTCGAGCGCGCCTTCGATGCCGCGAAGTACGGCCGCCTCTCGGAGTCACCCCTGCTCGAGGCCACCATCCCGTCACTGCTGGACGACTCACTGGTGGCCGAGGGTGCCAGTGCGCGCCACGTGATGAGCGTCATCGCGCAGTGGATGCCCTATCACCGCCGCGACGGCTCCTGGGACGACCCGGGCGAGCGCGACGCCCTGGGCGAGCGGGTGCTGCGGGCGCTCGAGGCGGTCGCGCCGGGGATCGGCGCGCTCGTCGTGGCGCGGCAGGTGCTGACGCCGCTCGACCTCGAGCGCGAGTACGGCCTGACCGAGGGACACCCCCTGCACGGCGAGCCCGGCCTCGACCAGTTCTTCGCCTGGCGGCCCTTCCTGGGCGGGGCACGCTACCGCCTGCCGCTCGACGGCCTCTCCCTCTGCTCGGCTGGCGCGCATCCCGGCGGCGGCATCACCGGCGCCCCCGGCGCCAACGCTGCGCGCGAGGTGATGGCCGACCTGGGCCGCCGCTGAGGCGGCCGCGCCCGGCCGAGCGCGTCAGCGGGTCTGGAGGCGTCAGCGGCGCTCGAGCTTCGGCTCCTCGGCCAGGCGTTCGTCCGTGCGCTTCTCCTCGGGCGTGTCCGGCCTGGCGGCCGGCGGGGCAGCCTCGGGCAGCTGCCACGTCCAGCTGCGCAGCCGCTTGAGCATGCGTCGCGCGGTCAGGTCCAGGTGGATGGGCGTCACGGCGATGCGGCGGTTGACCACGGCATGGAAGTCGGTGCCGGGCTCCGAGAGACCCGACGGTGGCGGGCCGCCGATCCAGTAGTACGGGATGCCACGCGGGTCGAGGCGCTCGAGGAGCAGGTCCTGGTAGATGCGCTTGCCCATGCGCGTCACCTCGAAGCCCTCGCACTCCTCGATGCCGAGTGCCGGCACGTTGATGTTGAGCAGCTGCCCGGGCCCGAGGCCGTTCTGCAGCACGTTGACGGCAGCCGTGCGCGCCGCCAGCGCGGCCAGCGAGAAGTCGGGATGCTCGTAGTACTCCTGCGAGACAGCGATGGCGGGACAGCCGTTGATGACCGCCTCCATGGCCGCGCTGACCGTGCCCGAGTAGGTGATGTCGTCGCCCAGGTTCGCGCCGTAGTTGATGCCCGACGCGACGAGGTCGAAGGCGACGTCGAAGTAGCCCAGGAAGGCGAGGCTGACCGCGTCGGTAGGCGAGCCATCGACCGACCAGCCGTGCGAGCCGTCGGCAAGCGTCCGCTCGCGCACGCGCAGCGGCCGCATCATCGTCTTCTGGTGGCCCACCGCCGACTGGTTCGTCTCGGGCGCCAGGACGTAGGTGTCGCCCAGGTCGTCGAGCGCCTGCTTCAGGGCCAGCAGGCCGCGGGACTCGATGCCGTCGTCGTTGGTGACCAGGATGCGCGGCCGCGTCGGCCACTCGGCCAGGGGCCGTGCGCGGCTGGTCGTCGAGCGTGGCCGCCGCTTCAACTGCCGCTCCCCGGCGGCGAGCGGCTCGCCCAGGTCGCGATCGACCGAGCGCCGCTCGACGCCCCGCACGCGGCGCCCCCCGCTGACCGGCTCGGGGTCCTCCGGTGGCCGGGCTGGGGCCCCGTCGCCCTTCGCCCGACGCCTCATGGCCGGCCGGCTTCCGCCGCCGGCGCGTCGGGCGGCTCGCCCTGCGGGCGACCGGAGGCGTCCACCGTGCCCGGAGCGGCCGGCTCGCGAGGCGGGATGGGCGGCGGCTGCGGCACACGGACAGGCCGGCCCTCACGCTCCTCGAGGCGCCGCGCCGCGCGGGAGGCGATGTCGCGCGCGTTGAGCCCGGAGCGGTTGAGGTAGTAGAAGAAGAAGCTCGAGAGCACCGCCGCGATGGGGATGCCGAAGACGGCGCCGGCGATGCCGGCCACCTTCAGGCCGACCAGGATCGAGGCCAGCACGACCAGCGGATGGAGCCCCACGGCGCTGGCCATCAGGCGCGGCTGGATGACGTTCACGATGACCATGTTGGTGGCGATCATCACGCCCAGCACCGGCAGGGTCGCGTCCGGCTGGGTGAAGACGGCCACCAGCACGGGTGGCACCCAGGCGACCCCCGGGCCGAAGAAGGGGATGGCCATCAGGAGCCCCACGGCGGAGGCGGAGGCGGGCCCGTAGGCGAGCCCGAAGACCAGGTGAACGGCGACCGCGACCAGGCCATAGAGGATGCCCGTGATGGCCTGGCCGCGCAGGAAGCCGCCGAACGAGGTGGCCACGCTGCGCTGGAAGAGGCGGGCCTCCTCGACCCTGCCGGGCGGCACGAGCCGGATGAAGAAGGCCAGGATGTGGTCGCGGTCGGCGACCATGTAGAGGGACAGGATGACGATGATCAGGAAGTTGCCGAAGATGCCGATGCTGGCCAGGGCCAGGCCGCTCAGCGGTTGGAGCACGTCGCCGCCGACGGAGCCGAGGCCGGCCAGCACGCTCCGGCCAGTGGCCTGCAGGTCGACGGCGAGGCCGAGGCTGTGCAGGCGCTCCTGCCAGGGCGCCACGATCTCCGGCAGGCGCGCCTGGAGGGTCGGCACGCTGGCCACGAAGTTGCCGATCGACGCGGCCAGGCTCTGGGCCACGACGACGACGACGAGCGTCAGCGCGCCGATGAGGAGCCCGTACGTGGCCACCACGGCGATGCCGCGCGGCAGGTGGGGCGTAGCCCGGTCGATCAGTCCCACCACCGGCGAGAGCATGAACGCCAGCAGCCAGGCCAGGAAGAAGATCAGCAGCAGGTCGCTGAAGAAGAGCAGCACGTTGGCTGCCAGCCCCAGGAAGATGAGCCCGACCGCGAGCGTGCCCAGGATGAGCAGGGCGTTGAGCCAGCGGCGCTGCCGCTGGTCGAGGTCGAGCGCCATGGCGGGAGTCTAGCGCGCCGGACTGCCCGTTCCGACGGTCGTTTCTGACGGTCCTTTCTTGACGGTCGTTCCGGGCCCGTCGATCGCTCGAAGCTAGTCGCGCACCACGAAGCCGTCGATGGCGACCATGGCCCGCCCGGGCGTGCCCATGACCCGGATGGTCAGGGTGCGCTCGGCACTGGTGGTCCAGGTGCGGGCGAAGAGCACGTTACGCGCCGTGAAGCGGGCCGCATGCAGGTCCACGGTCCGGACATACCGGCCGTTGATGTAGACGCGCGCCTTGCCGCGCGTGGGGCCCACCGGCCCCACCCACTGCACGGCCGAACCGGTGAAGGTGAAGGTGGCCGTCGCTCCCCGGCTGGTGGCGTAGCGCACGGTGTCACCCGAGTAGCGACCGTGGTGCGCGCTGCGCCACGAGCCGCGGTAGGTGATGCTGCCGCTCGACTCCTCGACCGTCCTGGTGACCGTCGCGGGCGGTGCCGGGGCCGCCCGCCCGGCTCGGCGACCGCCGCCGTACTCCTTGTAGAGGCGCATCACCTTGTCGACGTAGCGGCGCGAGTAGGACGACCACTGGCTCCGGTTCCGGCTGCTGCTCCCGGTCAGCCACCAGTGTGCGACGTTGGGCCAGGAACCGAGCCAGTGATAGAGGGCGGTGAGCTTGCCGCGGGCGAGCCTCTCCTGGTTGCGTGGCGTCGGCCGGGCGTCCCCGTCGCCGAGGTAGCGGCGCGCCCACGTGGGCCAGTTGAACGGCATGATCTGGTACTTGCCGTAGGCACCGGAGTGGGCATTCCGGGCGCTGTAGCGACCGCCGGATTCGACCTGCCCAAGCGCCCGCATGAACTCCTTGAGGCCGGCCGGCTGGTGGGCGGCAATGGGCAACGGGACGAGCGCTGCGACGAGCAGCGACACGAGGAGGATGACTGCGAGCCGTCGTCCGGGACGGCGTTGGCGGTCGGCCAATGCCTGCTCCTTCCTGCCGGACGCCGTGCTGGGGCACGGCGACGGATGGCTGGGCCGCTGGGGCGGCGCAGTGGACCGTGGCCCGCGGGATGAGCGAGCTCGGACCGGCGTCGGCTACTGGGCATTGCCGACGTCAGGCGCTCACCATACGCGACCCCGTCAAGCCCGCCCCACGGATCGCCCGTTCGACGGGCCGCCCGGGCGCCTGTCGCCGGCTGGGTCAGCCGGCGCGGTGCAGCACCAGGCTGTCGGCGAGCTTGTCGTGCCAGCCCTGCTTACGCGCGTCTAAGGCGACCCAGATCAGCCCGATGTAGAGCAGGGCGGCCGAGAGCAGGAAGCCGAGGTAGCGCAGG
>DASSPM010000088.1:0-32418 GCA_035699625.1 Candidatus Limnocylindrales bacterium
GCTACGGCAGCGCGGCCTACCTCTTCGCCGTGCCGGACCGGCTGGCGGCCAAGCTGGCCCCGTTCCATGCCGTCATGCGCTCCTTCTACGGCGAGCGCTCCGTGCTGGCCATGTACGGCACCGACCACGCCGTGCCCGCCCGCAACCTCGTCGAGCTGGTGGACGGCGTCAATGCGCAGCGGTCCGGCTACGAGATGCGCCTCCAGACGCTCGAGGGCTACATCGCCGCAGCCCGGGCTGCCGATGTCGAGGCCGGCCGGCCGCTCCAACTCTGGGAGGGCGAGCTGGCTTCGGCGGCGCGCGCCAACCGGCTGCCCGGCGTGACCTCGGCGCGCATCGACCTCAAGCAGGCGGCCGGGCGCGCCGAGCGCTGGCTGGAGCGCTACGCGGAGCCGCTGCAGGCGCTGCACGGCGAGGCGTGGCCCGAGCGCCTGCTCGAGCTGGCCTGGGGCAAGGTGGTCGAGTGTTCGGCGCACGACTCCATCTGCGGTTGCTCGGTCGACCCGGTCGTGGCCCAGGTCATCAGCCGCTTCGCCGAGGCGGAGCAGATCGCGCGGGGCCTGGCCGAGCGCGCCGTGGCCCGCCTCGCCGGCGGCCGGCCCACCGGGGAGTGGCTGGTGCTCGACCCATCGCCGGTCGAGCGGGCCGACCTGGTCAGGCTCGACCTGCTCGTACCGGAGGAGTGGCCGGCGGTGGCCCTGGAGCTGCCCGACGGGCGGCGGCTGGCGACCCAGGAGATCGGCCGCAACCGCCCGTTGCTGCACGAGTCGCTCCTGCCGGGGACGGCCATCGCCGCGTTCCTCGACCGGCGGCTCCACGGGCGGGAGCTCTTCGGTCGCTTCCTGAACGGCTTCGTCAGCGGCGTCGAGGGCGACCGGCGCTGGCTGACGCTGCTCGTTGACGACGTCGAGGACCCGCCCTGGCTCGATGTCGAGGAGACCCGAGCCGCCATCGACACGGCCGTGCTGACCGCCCCCGAGGCCGAGTGGCGCGTGCGCATCCTGGCCGCCGCGCGGCGAACCGTGGAGGCGATGGTGCCGGCCCCGGCGCTCGGCTGGACATCGGTCCGGCCGGTCGCGGCGGCTGGCGGCGACGGTCCGACCGTACCCGATGGGGTGGTCGTCGGCGAGCGCAGCCTGCGCAACGGCCGCCTGGCCGTGGAGGTCGAGGCCGACGGCAGCCTGCGTATCGAGGGCGGCGGCGTGGTGCTCAGCGGTGCCTGCCGCCTGGTGGACGGCGGCGACTTCGGCGACTCCTACAACCACGGTCCGCCGGGTGACGACCGGCTGGTCGAGACGCCGCGGCTGGTGTCGGTCGAGCGAGCCGCCGGTGGGCCGCTGCGTGGCTCACTGGTCGTGCGCCGCACCTACGACTGGCCGGTGGGCGTGACCGCCGACGGGTCTGCGCGCACGGCCGAGACGCTGCCGACCGAGGTCCTCATGTCGGTCGAGCTGCGCGCGGAGGAGCCATTCGTGCGCCTCGACTTCACGCTCGAGAACCGCTCGCGCGATCACCGGCTGCGCTGTCACGTGCCGCTGGCGCGGCCGGCGACCACCTCGGCGGCAGCGGGCAGCTTCGCCGTCGTCGAACGCGGCCTGGAGGTGGAGGCCGGCCACGGCGAGGTGCCCCTGCCGACCTTCCCGGCACAGCAGTTCGTGGCCGCGGGTGGTGCGGCAGCGCTGCTGGAGCACGTCATGGAGTACGAGCTGGTCGGCGTCACCGACGGCCGGGCGACGGAGTTGGCCCTGACGCTGCTTCGCTCGACCGGACTCATCAGCCGCAACGCCAACCCCTACCGCGAGGACCCGGCGGGCCCTGAACGCCCGATCCCCGACGCGCAGTGCCTGCGACCGTGGCAGGTGCGCTTCGCGCTGCTGCCCTACGCCGGGGAGTGGCCGACCGCCGGCATCCAGGTCGCCGCCGAGGCCTACCGCGCGCCGTTCCTGGCGGCCCCCGGAGGCGACGGCCTGGGCACGCTCCTACGGGGTGCGCCGGACGCGCCGCGCACGGAGACCCCGCCGAGCGGGGAGGGCCTGCGCCTCGATGGCGACGGCGCAACCGTGCTCTCGGCTCTCCGCCGGCGGGGCGACTGGCTGGAGGTGCGCCTGATGCGGCTGTCGGCGACGGGCGGCCGAGTGCGCGTTGTGCTGCCGCGCGGTGTGGCCGAGGCACGCGGCGCCGACCTGCTCGGCCGCGAGGGCGAGCCGCTGTTCGTCCGGGATGGCATCCTGGAGCTGGCGCTCGGGCCCTGGGAGATCGCCACGGTCCGACTGCGCAGCTGACGCGCCGCTCGGCCGCGTTCCCGGCAAGGCCCGTCGACGTGTGGCCGTGCCGGAGGCTGGCCGGGACCGCGCTGAGCTCGACGGCCGGCCGGCCCGAGGCGTGGCAGGCCCAGGGCGGAGATCCTGCCGTCTATGCGTCCCTGGAATGCTATCCGGGAGCTGGCCACGCTGGAGGCCGGCGCGACGGACGCCGGCGGCCACGTCGTGCGTGGGCTCATCGCCTCTCCACGTCAGAGGTCGCTACCCGGAGGACGATCCTCCGACTACCAGTCCTCCCGTGCATGAAGGGCAGGAGATGACGCGCGCTGGCGCGATACGAGTCACCCGGGGCATCAGCGACAGGACTCCGGCTGCCGGCGGCCTGCCGCTCTGCCTGCCGCCTTCCGACCGCTACGGCCTTGCCGATCCGCAGCCGCCTGCCGCTCGCCCGCGGCCAGGGCCCGCCGACACCACGATCGGCAGGCCCGCGCCGGGAGGCTACTTCACCGAGCCCGCCGTGATGCCCCGCACGAAGTAGCGCTGCAGCGAGAGAAAGACGATGAGCGGCACGAACATGAGCACGAACGAGGCAGCGCTGAGCAGGCTGAACTCGCTGGCGTAGGTCCCGAGCAGCGACGTGATCTGAACCGTCAGCGGCAGCTGCGATGGGTTCTGCACGAAGACCAGCGCCATCAGCAGGTCGTTCCAGACGCCCAGGAACTGGAAGACGACCAGCGACGCGATGGCGGGCACCGAGAGCGGCACGACGATGCGCCGAAAGATGCCCAGCGACGATGCCCCGTCCATCTGCGCCGCCTCGATCAGGTCGGGCGGCAGCTGCACGAAGAAGTTGCGCAGCAGGAAGATGGCGAAGGGCAGGCCGAATGCCGTGTGCGCCAGCCAGATGCCGACGTAGCCGCTGGTCAGGCCGAGGGTGTTGAAGATCTGCAGTGTCGGCACGAGCGCGGCCTGGATGGGCACCACCATCATGCCCACGATGACCAGGAAGATCGTGTCCCGGAACGGGAAGCGCAGCCAGGCGAAGCCATATGCCGCCAGTGCGCCGATGACCACCGGCAGGATCGTCGCGGGCACGGTGATGTAGAGGCTGTTGAGCAGGCTCTGGCCGATACCGGCGCCACTGAAGACGGCCTGGTAATTCTCGAAGGTGATGCGCGGCTGGACGAACCACGTCCACCAGCCGGTGCTGAGGATGTCGTCGCGCGGCCGGATGGAGGTGATGGCCAGGCCGAGCGAGGGCAGCAGCCAGACGATGGCCAGGAAGATGAGCGTCACGTGCAGCGCGCCCCGCCCGGTCAGCCAGGCCAAGCGCGCCGAGAGTCCCTTGCGCCGTACCTCGAGCGGTAGGGCCTGCTCGATGGGCCCGCTCATCGGACCACCGCCGTGGTGCGGAAGCGCCGGATGTTGAAGGCCATGATGGGGATGATCAGCAGCAGCATCAGCACCGCCACCGCCGATCCGTAACCCGGCTTGCTGCTCTCGAAGGTCTCGCGGAAGAAGGTGTAGGCGATGACCCGGCTGGCGCCGCCCGGGCCGCCCGCGGTCATGACGTAGATGATGTCGAAGACCTTGATCACGTTGATCACCAGCGTCACCGCCACGACCGCCACGGGCAGGCTGATCATGGGCAGCGTGATGCGCCGGAAGATCTGACGCTCGGTGGCGCCGTCGACGCGCGCCGCCTCCATGATCTCGGCCGGGATCGACTTGATGGCCGCGCTGAAGATGACCATGGCGAAGCCAGCGCCCGCCCAGACGGCGGCGATGATGATGGCGAAGTTGACCGTGTCCGGCCGCCCGAGCAGAGCGATCGGGGTGATGCCCACCGTGCCCACGACCGCGTTCACCAGGCCGATGGTCGGATCGGGCGAGTAGACCAGCAGCCAGATGACGCCGATGGCCGTGGCCGAGATGGCCATGGGCAGGAAGACGATCGACTTGACCAGCGACTCGTAGCGCACGCGGTCCGCGAGGACGGCGATGGTCATGCCCAGGGCGATGCAGAGGCCGGTGTAGAGGAAGACCCAGAGGACGTTGTTGAAGACCGCCCCCGAGGGCGGGAACGAGAGGTCCAGGAAGAGGGGGTCGGCCGTGAGCAGGGTGACGTAGTTGTCGAGGCCGACGAACTTCTCCTGCAGGCCACGGCCGGTGGTGAAGCTGTTCTGGATGGTCCGGATCACCGGGTAGACGATGAAGACGGCCAGCAGCAGCAGGGCCGGCACGACGTAGAGCAGGTTGCGCAGGGGACTGCCTCGACCCGCCATCGGCTACCTCCCGCGGGGTGGGTGGTGGCCGGGCGGCGTGCGCCGCCCGGCCGATATGCAGCGGGCCCCGCCCGCTGCCGCTACGACTTGGAGAACTCGGCCTTCGCCTTGGTCTCGAACTGGTCGAGCAGGGTGCCCGCGTCGGCGGGCTTGCGCAGGATGTTCTGGAGCACGGTGCCCCAGTCCTCGCCGAGGGTGCCCGGCAGGAGGTCGGAGCCGTCGAAACGGAAGACCGTGGCGGCCGCGAGCTGGTCTGCCTCGGCCCGCACCAGGTCGGTCGGGAACTTCGAGGCATCGGTGCCCTTGTTGGGGTTGATGGTGCCCGTCGGGGCGAAGATGTTGGCCGCGTCGGCGCTGGCCATGTACTGCAGGAACTGCTTGACCTGGTCGCTGTCCTTGAAGCCGACCGCCAGGTCGCCGCCGCCCACGATCGGGTCACCGTGCTCGGCCTTGATCTGCGGGAAGGGGAAGAAGGCGATGTCGGTGCCGACCTTGAGGTCCTTGTTGACGTCCTTGAGGGCGATGCCGCCCACGAAGCCGCCTTCCATGAACATCTCGGCGTCGGCGCCGGTCGCCTTGTAGACGCGGCCGATGCCGTCGACGAAGGCCGTGCCCAGGGCACCATCGACGCCGCCGGCGACGTACTTCTCGTTGGCGATCAGGTCGGTCATGGTCTTCATGGCGTCCTTGACCGACTGGTCGTTGAAGGGCAGCTTGCCGCTGAAGAGGTCGCTGTACTTGTCGGGCCCGGCGGAGCGAGCGTAGATGTTCTCGAAGGCATCGGTCAGGTTCCAGGAGTCCTTGGCCCCGACGGCGAGGCACTTCTTGCCGGCTGCGGCGTAGGCATCGCAGATGGCGATGAACTCGTCCCAGGTCTTGGGGATCTCCTTGCCCAGCGCCTTGAGCGAGGCCGGCTTGTACCAGATGACGCTCTTGGAGTTGGCCTTGACGGGCACGCCGTACTGCTTGCCGTTGACGCTGCCGAGGTCGACCCAGGCCTTGGCGTAGGCGGTGTTCAGGTCGACGCCGAAGGTGTCGAGCGACTTGATGGCGCCCTGGTTGGCGAGATCTGCCACGACGCCCGGGCGCGGGATGACCGCCACGTCGGGCGGGTTGCCGGCGGTGATGCGCGTGTTGAGCACGGGCAGGAAGTTGCGCGCCTGCTCGTACTGCGTCTTGATGCCGGTCTTGGCCGTGAAGCCCTCGAGGATCTTGCAGAAGTTCTCGCGCTCGCTGCCGCCCCAGAGCGACAGGACCTTGATGCCGCTCGGGTCGTCGGCGGCGCATTTCTCGGGCGTCGCGGACGGGGAACCACCGGCTCCCGGCCCGGTGCCCGTGGTGCAGGCGGCGGCCACGAGCATGGTCGTGACGGCGACTGCGAAGAGCGCCCGAAGGCGCGGTCTGGATGTCATCTCGGCGTATTCCTCCCTCATCACGTGTCGAACGACACGGTCGATGCGCGCCCGCTACCTGCGGGCGCGTGCGTGGCTCCTCCCCGTACCTGCCACCTCCTTCATCCGGTCCGCCGTTGCGTCGGACCGTCCCCAGGCCCGCTCGCGCTCCCCGCGTGCTCGGGCCGTGATACCGACCGTCCCGCATCCGCGCGACGGTCTCGAAGGGACCGAGGCCCCGGGGGCGCCGTGGAGGCGCGGACCCGGAGCGACACCGGCAGCCGGACGACGGGGTCGTCCGAGCCACCGTCCTGGCCTGCCAGGTGTGCCGCGAGCGTCTCCACCGCCCACCGGCCCATCTCCGCCTTCTCCTGCACGACCGTGGTCAGCGCGGGTTCGACGTAGGCAGCCAGGTCGATGTCATCGAAACCGACGACGCTGACGTCGCCGGGGACCCTCCTGCCGCGGGCCCGCACGGCGCGGATGGCCCCGATGGCGGTCAGGTCGTTGTGACAGAGTAGCGCGCTCAGGTCCGCGTGGGAACCGAACAATTCGTGTGCCGCGCGCTCGCCGCCCGCGACATGGCCGTCGCCCACCACCACCGGCATGCGCCGGGCCTCCACTCCGGCCGCGGCGAGGCCCCGGCGCGCGCCCTCCAGGCGCTCCGAGACGGCGGCGTTCGTCTCGGGCGCGGTGATGTAGCCGATGGCCTCGTGGCCGAGGCCCGCCAGGTGGCTGGCGGCGATGCGGCCGCCGGCCACGTTGTCGCTCAGGATGGCCGGGATACCGGCCACGCTGGGTACGCTGTTGACGGCCACGACCGGGATGGGCGCGCGCTCCAGCCAGCGCACGTGGCGCGAGGTCAGCCGGCTGCTGGCGATGATGATGCCGTCGACGCGACGCTCCAGGAGCAACTCCAGCGAGCGCGCCTCGCGCTCGGGATCCTCATCGCCATTGCAGAGGATGACGCTGTAGCCGCGCATCCTGGCGGCCGCTTCGACCGCCCGCACCACCTCGGGGTAGAAGGGGTTGAGGATGTCGGTGACCACCAGGCCGAGCGTGCGCGTGGTGCGCCGCTTGAGCGAGCGGGCCACGCCGGAAGGGCGATAGTCGAGTGCCTCGACGGCATCCGTGACCCGCGCCACGGTCCCCGGCCGCACGCCCGACTTGCCCGCCAGGACACGGCTGACCGTGGCCGTCGAGACGCCAGCCTGGCGCGCCACGTCGCGGATCGTGGCGGCCATCAGGCCGGTCCCTCCCCGCCATCGAGCGATGCACCAGGGTCCGTTCCGTCGGCCAGCGGGCCGAGCAGCGCGCGCAGGCGTGCCCGGCCCTCCTCTGCCACGGCCAGCGGGTCCGCCCTCCAGTGGGCCGGGTTGAAGGTCTCGAGGCTCCACGGGCCGCGGTAGCTGCGCGCGGCCAGCTGGCTCACGAGCGAGGGCAGGGCGATGACGCCCTCGCCCGGCAGCAGCCGGTCGGCGTCCTCGACCCGGTCCGGGTCCTTCGCCGGTGCATCGTTGAGGTGGACCATGCGCAGCCGCTCGACGGGGAAGCCGTCCAGGGACTGCGAGCCCGAGGCATGCCAGTGGCACGAGTCGAGCACCAGGTCCACGCCGGCCAGCCCCTCCACAGCCCGGCCGGCCAGAGCGGGCGAGTCGATGGGGCAGTCGAAGAAGCCGAGGAACTCGAAGGCGACGCCGATGCCCGCGTCGGCCGCGCGGTCGGCCGCCAGCCGCAGGCCCTCGCGCACACCCGCCAGGGCGCGCTCGCGATCGACACCCGGCAGGCGCGGCGGCACGGCCAAGAGGTAGGCGGCGCCGACGGCCCGGCAGACGTCCAGCCGCGGACCGAGGTCCGCTTCGAGCGTCTCACGGTCGAGCGTGCCGTCCGATCGGAGCGTGATGCGCACGCCGTTGAGGCTCCAGACCTCGCCGCCGGTCGCGTGTGACCCTGCCGCGCGCACCTCGTCGGGCGCTGCCAGGAGCCGCTCGGCGCGCAGCTCGACACCCGCGTAGCCGGCGCGCCGGGCCACCTCGAGGTGGCGCACCGAGTCGGTGGTCATGATCGTGGCGCCGTTGAGATGCAGCCCGCGGGACACGCTCACTTCTCCCGGATGACGCCGAAGGTGAGGCCGGCCATGACGTACCTGCGTGCCGCCAGCATCAGCGCCAGGGGCACGGCGATGGCCACCACGCCCGCGGCCGCCATGTCGTTCCAGATGATCTCGAATTGCGTCACCAGGCCCTGCACGCCGACCGGGAACGTCTGGCCGCGCGGTGTCGCGGTCAGGATGAAGGCGAAGAGGAACTCGCTCCAGGCGAAGGCGAAGATGATGATGCCCGCGGCGAGCACGCCGGGCGTGGCCAGCGGCAGGAGCACCGAGCGGAAGGCCTGCCAGCGACTGGCGCCGTCGACGTAGGCCGCCTCCTCGACCTCCAGGGGGATCTCGCTCAGGAAGCCCTTCAGCATCCAGATGGCGAAGGGCAGGCTGAAGAGGGTGTAGACCAGGATGAGCGCCAGCGGCTGGTCGTAGAGGCCCAGGAAGCGCACCACGCCGAAGTAGGGCACGACCACCGCGATGGGCGGCAGGAAGCGCAGCGAGAGCGCCCAGTTGAGGACGTTGACACGCAGCCGGCGCGAGACCGCCAGGCGCGTGATGGGGTAGGTGATGGCGAAGCCGAGCACCAGCGCGAGCAGCGTGGCCGCCCCGCAGACGACCACGCTGTTGACCAGCAGCGCGCCGAAGTTGCGTGGGCCGAAGATGCTGAAGAAGGGCTCGAAGGTAACGGTCCCGGGGAAGAAGGTCGGCGTCGCGCCGAAGAGCTCGCCCTTGCTCTTGAGCGAGGTGATGAGCAGCCAGTAGATCGGGAAGGCGTAGACGACGCCCACCACGAGCAGCACGGCCAGCGCCAGCAGCCGAGCGGCGCCCAGCCGCCGGCGCCCGGCCGGCCGTCGCAGCGGCGTGACGGTCACGGCCATCAGTCGCGCTCCAGGGGCAGCAGCCGCGTGACCAGCGTGTAGAGGATGCTCATGAAGAGCATCACCAGCACGGCTAGCGCGGCCGCCTGGCCGAGGTCGGAGAACTTGAAGCCGATGCGGTAGAGGTGGAGGCTCAGGAACTGCGTCGTCGAGCCGGGTCCACCGCCGGTCAGGATGAAGACGTGGTCGAAGACGCGCAGCACGTCGGCCACGCGGAAGAAGACGATGAGCACCAGCAGCGGGCGCAGGTAGGCCAGCTCGATGTGCCGGAACTGCTGCCAGCCGCTGGCGCCGTCGACCTGGGCGGCCTCGACCGTCTCCTGGGGGACGGTCTGCAGGCCGGCGTAGGCCACGAGGTAGACGAAGGGCGTCCACTGCCAGATGTCGACGCTGGCCACCGAGAGCATCGCCGCCGCCGGGCTGGAGAGCCACTGGATCTCCTCGCGGATCAGCCCGAGCGAGATGAGCACGTGGTTGAGGGCGCCGTAGTCCGGCGCGTAGATCAGCCGGGCGATGACCCCCACGGCCACGGGTGGGATGACCAGCGGCACGATGGCCAGCACGTAGAGCGCGGCGCGGATGGCGGTGGAGGGGATGGTGCGATGGACCAGCAGCGCCAGGCCCAGCCCGAGCAGCACCTGCGCCGGCAGCACGATGGCGGCGTAGACGGCGGTGGCCATGAGCGCCGCGTAGAGCGCCCCGCTCGAGAGCGCCCGGACGTAGTTGTCGAGGCCGGCGAAACCGCCGCCTCGCGCCTCCAGCGACTGCACCACGGCCATCAGGAAGGGGACGGTGACGACGACCACGACGACGCCGAGGACGGGCAGGAGCAACCGGTAGGCCAGCCGCTCCTGCGCCGTCAACGACGCGCGGCGCCCGCCCCATCCCCGGGGGGCGGGCGCCGAAAGCGCCTGCTCGGCAGGGCCCGACATCGGGCGATCCCGCGCCGATCAGTCGTGACGCGCCAGCATCACTGGCTGGGATAGCCGGCGCCGGTCATGAGCGTCCGGATCTGGTCTGCGGCCGCTTTGGCGGCAGCCTCGGCCGTCTTCTGGCCGGCCAGGGCCGCGTTGAGCTCGGTGCCGAGGATGTTCTCGACGGCATTCCACTGGTCGGTCCGCGGGCGCCAGTTGGGCGGCACCTGGAGGGAATCAGCCAGCGGCTTGAAGTAGGGGTTCTTCTCGTTCAGCGCGGGGTCGGTGAGGATGCTCGTGCGCGAGGGGATGCCGCCCTTCTCGGCGTACGTCTTCTGGGTCTCCTTCTCGGTCATCCACTTGATGAAGTCGGCGGCGGCCTGGCCGTTCTTGGAGCCCTTGGGGATGCCCAGCAGCCAGTTGCCCATCATGCCGAAGCCCTTGCCCGACTTGCCTGCCGGGATGGGGATGAAGCCGACCTTGCCGATGACCTTCGAGACGGCCGGATCGCCCACGATGCCGGCCACCTCGCCCGGCCAGACGCTCGACTGGTAGGCCTCGCCGATGGCCATCAGGCGCGCGCGGTCGGCCGCATCCGAGGTGTCCGGGCTGGCCTGGCCGACCGCCTTGAGGTCCTCGACCAGGAACTTGATGGCGGCGACGGAGTCGGGTGAATCGAAGACCACCTTCCAGTTCTCGTCGAAGACGTCACCGCCGAACGACCAGAGGATGGGCAGGAAGTCGGCCACGATCGGGTTGCCCGCCTTGCCGCGGATGGCATACCCGGCCATCTTGCCGGGCTGGTTGAACTTCTTGGCGTTGGCGAGCACGTCGTCGTACGTCTTGGGCGCCTCGGACATGTCGCTGCGGTACATGAACATCTGCACGTTGCCGACGATGGTGATGCCCAGCAGCTGCTGCGGCTTGCCCTTCTCGCTCGGCGGCGCTGCGCCGCGCGGCGGCGGCCAGGTGCCCACGTCGTAGATGACCGGCGCGATGTCTGGGTCGCGCGTGATGCCGAACTGGCCGAGCTCCTGGAGCGAGCCGTCGGTGCCGAACTTGGGCATCCAGGGGTCGTCCATCATGACCAGGTCGAAGGTCGCGTCGTTGGCCTTGAACGAGTTGACCAGCTTCTCGTAGAGCTGGTCGTAGGGGCTCTCGACGATCTCCAGCTTGATGCCCGTCTTCTTCTCGTAATCGGGCGCCAGGGCTTTGAGGCCGATGGATTCGTTGCCCTGCACCGCCGCGATGGTCAGCTTGGACGGCTTGCCGCCCGTGCCGCCCGGCTGGCAGGCCGTGGCCACCAGGGCCGCGACCGCCAGCAGGGCCAGCCACCTGCTCCGTGTCATCTCTCCTCCGATGCCTCTGCCGGTACCTGCCGGCCCCTCCTGTCCCCCGTGTGCCGTGGGCGGCGACCCGCGCCGCCGTCCCACCACCCTGCCGTGGACGACTCGTCGAACCGCTAGGCCACCTCCTCCAGCCGTACCGGCCGGTGCTCCCGGCGGGAGCGGGTCGCCGCCACCGCGATACGCATCGCCTCGAGACCGTCCCGGGCTGTGCAGGGGCTGGGGATCTCGCCCACGGCGACCCGCAGGAAGACCGCCAGCTCCTGGCGGTAGGCCTCCTCGAAGCGCGTCAGGAAGGACTGCCAGGGGTCCACGGGCGGCGCCGCGCCGGGCTCCAGGGAGCGCTGCGGGGTGCGTTCGGTGAGTCCCATCGAGACGCTGTCCTGCGAGCCGAAGAGCTCGGTGCGTACGTCGTAACCGACCGGGTCGTGGCGCGTCCCGCCCAGCACGGCCAGCGTGCCGCCGGTGGTGCGCATCACCACGGCCACCGTGTCCACGTCATCGTGGCGCCCGAACTGCGGCAGGTGTACGGCCCCGTCGGCGTAGACCTCCTCGACCTCCTCGCCGCTCAGCCAGCGCAGCAGGTCGAAGTCGTGGATGGACGAGTCCCGGAAGAAGCCGCCCGAGACGGGGATGTACGACTCCGGCGGCGGCAGGTGGTCGTGGCCGGCGAGGCGGACCAGGTAGAGGCGGCCGAGCTCGCCGCTCTCGACCAGCCGGCGGGCTTCGCGATAGGCCGGGTCGAAGCGCCGCTGGAATCCGACCTGGAGCGCGATGCCGGTGCGCTCGACCAGCTCGACCAGCTCCTTCGTCTCGTCCAACTCCGCGGCCAGCGGCTTCTCGCAGAAGACCGGGATACCTCGCTGCGCACCGGCCCGCACGAGCGCCGCGTGGGCGTCGGTGGCGGCGACGATGACGATGGCCTCGGCACGCTCGACGGCCTCCTCCACCGACGGCACGTGGGTCGCGCCGATCTCGGCGGCCACGCCCGCGGCACGCTCGGCGTCGGCATCGGCCACGAGCAGCTCGCTCACCGCCGGCTGCTCCCGCAGCACGCGCGCGTGGAGCTGGCCCATGCGTCCCACGCCCAGCACGGCGACCCTCACGAGTCCGTCCCTGCGGCGCTGATGCTCGTCATCCGATCCTCCTCTGTTGCTCGTCGGCTTGGTCGATCAGGCGGCCGCCGGCTGGCGGCCGGCGTCGCGCAGGACATAGGCCAGCACCCGGCGGCCGATGGCGGCGCTCTCCGATGGCGGTCCCCAGCAGGTGTCCTGCTCGACCATCAGCCAGCCCGCGTAGTCGCGCGCCGCGAGCTCGGCCACGACCCCAGGCAGGTCGAGCACGCCCGAACCGAGCTCGGTGAAGAGCCGCTCCGCGATGGCCGCCGTGAAGCCCGGCAGAGCGCCCCCGCGCAGGCGCGCCAGAACCTCGCGGTCCACGTCCTTGAGGTGGACGTGGACCACCCGCTCGCCGTGCCGGCGCAACGCCGCCACCGGGTCGCCGCCGCCGACCAGCAGGTGACCGACGTCGAGGCAGACCCCGACGCCGGGCGATGTCGAGCCGACCAGGCGGTCGAGCTCCCCGGCCGTCTCCACGTAGGTGCCCGTGTGGTTGTGGAAGGCCAGCCGGTGGCCTGCCGCCTGCGCCTCCTGCGCCAGCTCGTCCAGCAGCGCGGCCAGCCGGCGCCAGCCCTCCTCCGAGAGGCGCGGCGCCTCCGCTGCCGCCGCCCGGCCGGCCACCGCGTCCCGTTCCGGGCTGCCGTCGAGGGCCACGACCAGCACCTCGCCGCCGGCCGTGTGCAGCGCCGCTAGGCGCTCCCGCCCCGCGGCGCCGGCAGCGGGGAGCGGCCCATCGGGCCCGCAGGGCAGCGCGGCGTAGACCTCCGCCAGGCGCAGGCCGCGCGCCGCGAGCGCGTCGCGCAGCTCCGTCCCGTCCGGGAAGCCGCGGCCCAGCTGGCAGCCCTCGTAGCCGAGGCGGGCCACCTCATCGAGCACTGTGGCCGCCGGCACCAGCGGCGAGAGATCGGTCAGGTCGGCGTTGTTCCAGACGATGGGCACCACGCCGATCGAGGCGCGCGGCAGGGCGTCGCCCGGGCGGCGCAGCGCGGCCGCCGCCGGCGGCAGGCGGCTCACCGGTGCTGCTCCTCGGCACGACCGGCAGCCTGATCGGCATGGCGCGGCGCCCCCTCGGGCACCGGCGCATCCCACCAGCCGGTCTTGTCGGGGCCGGCCAGGTCGAGCTCGCGGGCGACGTCGATGGCCACCAGCGACGGACCGCTGCTGGCCAGTGCCCGCTCCACCGCGCCGCGTACCTCGCCGGGCTGGCGCACGTGCACGGCCTCGAGCCCGAAGGCGTGCCCGATGGCGGCGTAGTCGGGCGAGTATGGCGTGCCGTCGGGACGCAGGAAGTCGGTCGCCGCGGACCGGCCGAAGAAGTGCTGCTGGCCACCCTTGATGCTGATCCAGCCCGAGTTGTCGAGCACGACCACGCAGACCGGCACACCCAGCATGGCCGCCGCGGCCAGCTCCTGCATCGTCTGCAGGAAGTCGCCGTCGCCGCAGACGGCCAGCACCTGCCGCTCCGGAGCCGCCAGCTGGGCACCGATGGCCGCCGGCAGTGTGAAGCCCATGGTCGAGAAGCCGCCCGAGGTGAGGTGTGTGCGCGGCCGGCGCGTCACCCAGCGCTGCTTGACCATGCCCTGGGGCAGGCCCGCGCCGGTGACCACGATGGCGTCGTCACGTGTCGCGGCCTGCACCTCGCGCACGGCGCGCGCCATGGTCATGGGCACCACGTCCGCCCCCGACTTCTGCTCGACCTGCGCGAACCAGGCCGCCTTACGTTGCTGGATCTCGCCGAAGTAGGCCGTCTCGCGGTAAGTGCCAGGCCCGCCGCCGGGCCCGAGCGCCGCCAGCAGGTCCTCCAGGCCGGCGCGCGCGTCGCCCAGCAGCGGCACGGCCACGGGATAGTTCTTGCCGATCTCGCGCGCGTCGACGTCGAGCTGGATGAGCTGCGTCGGCGGGATGGCGAAGGTCACGCCGCGCCGCCAGGACGAGGCCGACCAGTCCGTGAAGCGGCAGCCCACCGAGAGGATCACGTCGGCGCTCGCGGCCAGGCTGTTGCCGCAGGTGGAGGCCGTGTCGCCGATGGTCAGCGCGGCCAGCTCGTGCGTCTCGTCGATGGCGCCCTTGCCCATCCAGGTCGTGACCACTGGCGCACCGAGGCGCTCGGCGAGGCGGGTCAGCGCAGCGCCGGCGTCGGCGCTGACGGCACCGCCGCCGGCCACGATGACCGGCCGCGCGGCGCCCGACAGCAGGCGTGCGGCGCGCTCGATCTCGTCCGCTGCCGGCCGCGGTCGACCCGTCGCTTCGCGCTCGACGGGCAGGGGCAGGCGCACCTCCGCCGCCTCGGCCTGCACGTCCATGGCCAGGTCGAGCAGCACCGGCCCCGGCCGGCCGCTGAGCATCCGGTTCCAGGCGCGATGCAGCACGAAGGGCAGCTCGTCGACGCGCGACGGCTGCCACCATTCCTTGACCACCGGCTCGAAGATGCGCGCGTTGTCCGCCACGTGGCGGCGCTCGAGCTCCTGGAGCACGCCGTGGCCGCGCATGTAGGTGTGCGTCGAGCCGGTCAGGAGCGCTACGGCCGTCGAGTCGACGTAGGCCGTGGCCATGCCCACGACGGTGTTCGCGGCACCCGGGCCGATGCTGGTGAAGGCGAGCAGCGGCCGGCCCGTGACCCGGTAGTAGCCGTCGGCCAGGTGCACCGCGGACTGCTCGTGCATCACCTGCACGGTGCGGATGGCGTCGGCCCGGTCGAGCAGGGCGTCGGTCAGGTTCCAGGAACCATGGCCGGGGATGCCGACGGCATAGGGCACGCCCTGCGCGACGAGGTGCTCGACCACGATGCGAGCACCCGTGAGGCGTTGACAGGCGCGCTCGTCGGCCATCCGCGGGCAGCCTCCCCGGCGGCGCTGGCGTCCCGCGATGCCGGCCATCCCGGTGGCCCGCGCGGACCGCACGTCGGTATGATGTAAACGATTACTTCCGACCGCCGAGCGCGAGGATACGCACGGGCCATGCCGGTGTCAACGCCGCGTCCGGGCGGCCCGGACGGCGGCCCGGGGGCGGCCGAAGCGCCTCCCCCGCAGGCCGTGGTGCTGGGCCGCGTGGGAGCCGACCTCTACCCCCTGCAGCTGGAGACGCCGCTCGAGGCGGTGCGCGCCTTCGCCCGCTTCGTGGGCGGCTTCGCGGGCAACGTGGCCACGGGGCTGGCGCGCCTGGGCGTGTCCACGGCCATCATCTCGGCCGTCGGCGACGATGGCCACGGCCGCTTCGTGCGCAACTTCCTGGCCAGCGAGGGCGTCGACGTGCGCTGGCTCTCGACCCACCCCTCGCTGCGTACGGCGCTGGCCTTCTGCGAGGCCTGGCCGCCCGACCATTTCCCGATCACCTTCTACCGCACGCCCACCTGCCCGGATTGGGAGCTGCGACCCGAGTCGATGCCGCTCGGGGCCATCGGCGCCGCGCGCCTGCTCTATGTCACCGGCACCGGCCTGGCGCGCGAGCCGAGCCGCGCGGCGACGATGGCAGCCATGGCGGCAGGGCCGGATGCTGGTCGGGGCCCGGACCGCTTGCACGGCGGTGCCGGCGGCGTCGTGGGCATCCTGCTCGACCTCGACTGGCGCCAACAGCTCTGGCCATCGGCCGACGAGTACGCTGCTGCCGTGGCTGCGGCGGTGGCGCTGGCGGACGTGGTGGTGGGCGGGGCGGCCGAGTTCGAGGCGGCCGGCCTGACGCCGGCGGAGGTGCTGCGGCGTGGGCCCCGCGTCGCCGTCGTCAAGCGCGGCGCCGATGGCGCGACGCTGCTCAGCGCCGCGGGCGAGCGCCACGTGGCCGGCCTGCCCGTGCCGGTCACCAACGGCCTCGGCGCCGGCGACGCCTTCGCGGCCGCCTTCGGTGCGGCACTCCTCGAGGGCCGGCACCCGGAGGAGGCGGTCCGCCGCGGCAACGCCGCCGGCGCCGTCGTCGCCACGCGGCTCTCGTGCAGCCTTGCCACGCCCACGCGCGACGAGCTGGAGGCGCTCCTGGCGGGCGGGAGCGTACGCGACGGCGTGGTCCACGACACGGCCGGTCGCGCGCTCGCCCCGGCCAGCACCGAGGCCGTCGCCGGGGCCGTGGGAGGTGGCGGAACGCCGAGGGCCACACCGTGACCGGAGCCGTGGTGCACCCGCGCGCACTGCCCAACACGCTCAGCGCCGAGGAGTTGCGCATCCGGCCTGCCGACCGCGACCGGCCGGAGCTGGCGGTCGATCCCTCGCGCGCCGGCTGGCGCTACCTCTCCTTCCGGGTGACCGCGCTCGGCGCGGGGGACGAGATGGCGGTCGGTAGCGACGGCCTGGAGACGGCGGTGGTCGTCCTGGGTGGGGGCGGCGCCAGCGTCGTGCCCGAGGCAGCGCCGCCGCTGGAACTGCCGGGGCGCGAGTCGGTCTTCGAGGCACTGCCCTGGGCGGCCTGGCTACCGCCGGGCACCCGCGCGCGCATCGCTTCGCAGCCTCGACAGGACGGGGGCGCGGTGCACCTGGCGCTGGCGCAGGCGCCGGCCTCGGGCCGGTCGGGCGTGGCCGAGACGCCCATCCGCATCGGGCCCGACGACGTTCGGGTCGAGGTGCGCGGCGCGGGCAACGCCACGCGTCAGATCAACCACATCATCGCGCCCGACTTCCCCGCCGACCGGCTGCTGCTGGTGGAGGTCTTCACGCCAGCCGGCAACTGGTCGAGCTGGCCGCCGCACAAGCACGACGTGGACGCCATGCCCGCCGAAGCCGTGCTCGAGGAGGTCTACCACTACCGGCTGCGCCGGCCCGAGGGTTGGGCCATCCAGCGGCTCTATCGCGGCGACGGCTCGCGCGACGCGCTGTGGGCCGTGGCGCACGGCGACCTGGTGCTGGTCACGGACGGCTACCACCCCTTCGCCGCCGCGCACGGCTACGACGCCTACTACCTCAACGCACTGGCCGGCGACCGGCGCACGATGGCCTGCAGCTTCGACCCCGATCTCGATTGGACTCGCGCCGCATGGAGCGGCATGGAGACGGACCCGCGCGTGCCCCTCGTGCGCCCGGCCGGCTGGCCGCGCGCCATCGACCGCTAGCGCCGCCGTCGCCGAGGCGACCGCGCGCTCGCCCCTCCCGAGCGGCGGCGTCAGCGGACGGTCAGGCGGCCTTCGGCTTGCGCCCGCGCCGCGTGCGGCGTTCCGGGGTCATCAGCCCGACGAGGAAGCCGCCGGTGTGCTTGCGCACGGCGATCTCCTTGCCCTCGTCGCCGGCGACCTTCAGCAGCCGCTGGCGGATGGTGACCGCTTTCTCGTCGCGGCCGAGCTTGACCCGGAAGACTGCCTCGGGCCCATCCAGCTTGCGGATGAGACGCCCGAATTGACGGTATTGCTTTTCACGTTCCAGGGCCCGCGGACTGACTGCCCGCTTGCGCGCGGCCGCCCGCTTCGGCGCATCCATGAGTGCGGGATCGGCGCGGGTGATCTTGACCATCGACGGCATGCTCCTTCAAGACTCCCCGACTGGAGGGACAGGCCGAGAATCTACGCGCTGGTGCAGGCTTGTGCAAGCGGTTATTCGTAGACTTGGTTCGATCGAGAACGCTGAATGGCGATCTCGATTTTCAAACCTGATGACCCGGCGTCAGCGGCGCTCCATGTCGAAACCGCGGTCTGCCAGGCCACGCCGCACCTCGCCCAGCCCGCCTGGGGCGGGGTCGCCGGCAGAGTCATGCGCCTCGTAGGCGATGGCCTGCTCGGCCAGCACCGCGCGCGTCGCCTCGGGATCGGAGGTCGTCAGCATCAGCGTGCCGTCGGTGTCCTCGGCGACGCCGACGATGCCGGTGATGTTGATGCCGTGCGCGGCGAGCGCTCCGGCCAGGGTGGCCAGCGAGCCGGGCCTGTCCGCCAGGCGGACGGTGAACCAGATGGCCATGTCGCCTCCTTCGTGCGCATGCTAGCCGGAAGGCCTCACTCGGCCGCCTCGCTCACCTCCAGGAGGGTCACCTCGGGCAGGCCGCCGATGGCGGCGGTGATGCGCTCCGGCGTCACGCGTCCCTCGGCACGCAGGTCGAACTCGACTTCGTAGCGGCCGGGGGCGAGGGTGCGGCTCTCCACCGCGGTCATCTCCACGCCGGCCCCCTTGAGGCGGTCCGAGACGGCGCCAAGGGCTTCGAGCCGCGTCAACTCGAGGCGCAGCCGCAGGTCGCGGCGCCGGCCGCCGCGCGGCTCGACCCGCGCTGCCAGCCGGTTCAGCGGCCCCAGCGAGAAGAGCACGATGGCCGTGCCGACCACACCGACGGCGTACTCCTGGGCCCCCACAGCGAGGCCGATGGCCGCCGTGGCCCACAGGCTGGCGGCCGTGGTCAGGCCCTTGACGGAGGTGCCGTAGTGGATGATGGCACCGGCGCCCAGGAAGCCGATGCCCGAGACGATCTGGGCGGCGATGCGAGTGGGGTCGATGGTGCCTCCCTCGCCTGGCGCAAGGAAGCCACCGAAGCCGTGGATGGAGAGCACGGTGAAGATGGCCGAGCCGAGCGAGACGAGCAGGTGCGTGCGCATGCCCGCGGGATGGGCGTGGAGCTCGCGCTCGAAGCCGATGGCCGCGCCCAGCACGGAGGCGACCAGCAGCCGCACCGCCAGCTCCCCCTGGCCGGTGAGCAGTTCGAGCACCTCGTTCACGCCACCGCCCTCCCGCTGTCGATACGCTGGAGCGCCCCGACGCTCCTCATCCGATCATCCGCCGTCGCTCGGGGTCGTGCGGCGCTCGCAGGTGGAGCGTGGCCGGCACGGTGCGGCCGGCGACATCGACGCCGTAGCTGCCGCCGGCCAGCCAGTCGCGGTCGATGGTCGCGCCATCGTGCCGGTGGACGTAGCCCATGCCGATGCCCGCGCCGACGGTGTGGCCGAAGCTGCCCGAGGTCAGCTCGCCCACCGGCTCGCCGTCGCGCAGGATGACCTCGCCACCCCAGAGCAGCGGCTCGGGGTCCTGCAGGACGAGCGTCACCAGGCGGCGCCTGATGCCGCGCTCGCGCTGCGCCAGCAGCGCCTCGCAGCCGCGGAAGCCGGGCTCCTTGGCCCAGGCGCACAGGAAGGCCATGCCGGCTTCCAGCGGCGTGTCGTCGAGCGAGAGGTCGTGGCCCCAGGCGCCGAAGGACTTCTCCAGGCGCAGCGAGTCCTGGGCGACCGTGCCGGCGAGCACGGCACCGAGCGGTCCGCCCGGGCCCGGCGTGTCCCCCAGCCCGGCCGCCTCGAGCACGCGCTCCAGCAGGTGGGCCGCCTGCTCCGACGGCACGTGCAGCTCGTAGCCCAGCTCGCCCACGTAGCTGACGCGCAGCACGAGCGCCGCGGCGCCGCCCACGACGGCCGGTGAGAAGGCCAGGTAGGGCAGCGCCTCCGTCGACAGGTCGAGCTCGGTGAGACCCGCCAGGAGCTCCCGGCTGCGCGGGCCGTGGAGGCCGACCACCGCGCCCCCCGAGGTGACGTCGGTCAGCTGGGCATGCACGCCCGCCGCGCGCAGGCCGCGCCGGATCCAGTCGGCGTCGTGCAGCTGCGTGGCGGCGGCGACGATGAGCCGGAACTCGTCGGCGCCGAGGCGCAGCACGGTCAGGTCGCTCACGAACCGGCCGCGCTCGTCGAGCATGGCCGTGTAGATGGCGCGGCCGGGCGCCACGTCGACGTCGGCAGTGCAGAGCCACTGGAGGGCGGCCAGTGCGTCCGGCCCGCGCAGCTCCAGCTTGCCGAAGCTGGTCTGGTCGTAGATCGCGACCGCCTCGCGCGTGGCGCGATGCTCCACGGCCCAGTCGGCGAACCAGGCCTGCCGCTGCCAGCCGTACTCGAGGCGCGCCGGGCGCCCGTCGCGGGCATAGAAGAGCGGCCGCTCCCAGGCCGCGCGCAGGCCGAAGACGGCACCACGCGCCGCGAGCCGGTCGTGCAGCGGCGTCCGGCGCAGGCCGCGCGCGGTCTCCAGTTGGCGGTTGGGCCAGGGCACCGCGTAGTGCACGCCGAGGGTCTCGGCGACACGCTCGCGCAGGTACTCGGCCCCGGCCTGTAGCGGCTGGAAGCGGCTCGGGTCGAGGCCCCACAGGTCCATCGGCGGGTCGCCGTCGATGAGCCACTCGGCGACGACCTCCCCCGCCCCGCCCGACTGGGCGATGCCGAACGAGTTGTATGCCGCCAGCACGAAGATCCCGTCCAGACCGGGCAGCGGCCCCAGCAGATACTGGCCGTCGGGGGTGAAGCTCTCCGGCCCGTTCACGAAGCGCTCCACGGGCGCGCCGGCCAGGGCCGGCAGGCGATGGGCGCCCTCGCGCATGGGCACCTCGAAGGCGGGCCAGTCGGGCTCCAGCAGGCGCATCGAGAAGTCGTCCGGGATGGGCCAGCGGCGCCAGGGCGTGGAGCGCAGCTGGAAGGCGCCCAGCCAGAGACCGTCACGGTCGGGGCGGAAGTAGAGCGCAGCGTCGTAGTCGCGCATACAGGGTAGGCCGTCGTGCACGCCCTCGACCGGCGCCAGGTGGACGTAATGGTGCTCCACGGCGTGGAGGGCGAGCGGCACCCCGATGGCCGCCGCCAGCTGGCGCGTCCACATGCCGGCCGTGAGCACGACCGTCTCCGCCTCGATGCGGCTGCCGTCCGCCGTCTCCGCGCCGCGCACCCGATCGCCCTCGCGCAGCAGGCGCGCCACACGCACGCCCTCCGCGAGGTGTGCGCCGCGGGCGCTGGCGCCGGCGGCCAGCGAGCGTGCCGTGGCGAGCGGGTCGACCTTGCCGTCCCCGGGCACCCAGATGGCGCCGGCCAGGTCGTCGGTGTGGATGCCGGGCCAATGCCGGGCGGCCTCGGCCGGCGCGAGCTCCTCGGCCTCGATGCCCCACAGCCGCCCCAGCGCCGCGTGCCGGCGCAGCGCCGTGAGGCGGTCGGGCGTGCGTGCCAGGAGCAGGCTGCCGCAGCCGATCCAGCCGGTGGCCACGCCCGTCTCGGCCTCGAGTCCTGCGTAGAGGCGGGCGCTGGCGACGGTCATGCGCGTCAGCGCCTGGCTCGACCGGGTGCGCGCCACCATGCCCGCGGCGTGGTGCGTGGTGCCGCCGCCAACGACGTTCTGCTCGAGGAGGAGCACCTTCTCGCCACGGCCGGCGAGGTGGTAGGCGACGCTCGCGCCGGCGATGCCGCCACCGACGACAAGGAAGCGCACGTGCCTCGGCAGCTGCCCCGCTGGGCTGCCCTCGCCTGGCGCCATCGACGCTGCGGCCACCTCCACGACGCGAGTCGGATCGACTGGCGGCGAGTATGCCCGGGACGGGGCCGGTCCGGCGGGCCCCGCTGCGCGGGGCGCGACCCTGGCGCTGGGCCCAGGAATCGAAACGTCCGGAGGAACCGAACGCTCCAAGCACCCTTGATGTGATCTCGGGTCCTCGGAGGCTAGCTCCTCCGGACAGACAGAACCTTATCGGCCCCGCCCGTAGCGGGTCAACGCGGTTATCCACGAACTGCGCCCGGCCGGGCCGCGGTTATCCACGAGATTCGGCGCACCGTGGATGGACCGTGGACAACCGGCGCCTCGCGGACGCGGCCAGGTGGGGTCGAGCGTGCGGCTCTCCGCACCGCCGCGGCTGCTAGGCTCGGCCCGATGCGCATCGCGACCTGGAACGTCAACTCGCTCAAGGCGCGCCTGGAGCGCGTGCTCGGCTGGCTCGAGCTGGCCTCCCCGGACGTGCTGCTGATGCAGGAGACCAAGCTGACCGACGAGGCGGCGCCCCTGCTTGCCTTCCGGGCGGCAGGCTACGACCTCGTCCACCACGGCGAGGGGCGCTGGAACGGCGTGGCCATCGCCAGCCGGATCGGCATCACCGACGCGGTGGCCAACTTCGGCGCCGGACCGGTGCGCCCGGGCGCGGCGCCCGACGACGAGCCGGCGCGCGAGGCACGCATGCTGGCGGCCACCTGCGGCGGCGTGCGCGTCGTCTGCGTCTATGCGCCCAACGGCCGGGTCGTGGGCAGCCCGTTCTACGAGCTGAAGCTGGCCTGGTTCGACCGGCTGGCGGCCTGGCTGGCAGCGTCGGCCAGTGCGAGCGACGCGCTGCTGGTGGGCGGCGACCTGAACCTCGCGCCGGCCGACATCGACGTCTGGGACCCGGCCGCCGTGCACGGCGGCACGCACGTCTCCGAGCCGGAACGGGAGCGCTTCCGGCGCCTCCTCGAGTGGGGCCTCGTGGACGCCTACCGGCTGCACCACCCGGAGCCCGGCCGCTACACGTGGTGGGATTACCGGGCGGGCAACTTCCACAAGGGCATGGGCATGCGCATCGACCACCTGCTGGCGACGCCGCCGCTGGCCGCCCGCTGCACCGCCGCCGAGATCGACCGCGACGCGCGCAAGGGCAAGCTACCCTCCGACCACGCCCCGCTCTGGATCGACCTGGCCGACTGAAGGAGCGCCTCAGCCCGCCAGGCGGCTCCGGTCGATGTCGACCAGGCGCGGCGTGCCGAGCAGGGCCATGGCCGTCTCGAGCTCCGCGCGCAGGAGGGCCAAGGCGTGACGCACGCCCGCCTCGCCCGCCGCGGCCAGGGCATAGAGGACCGGCCGACCGAGGAAGACCGCCTGCGCTCCGAGGGCGAGGGCCGTGACCACGTCCGTGCCGCGGCGCACGCCGCCGTCGAGGTAGATCTCGGCACGGTCGCCGACAGCCTCGGCCACGGCCGGCAGCGCCTCGATGGTGGCCGGCACGCGGTCGAGCTGACGGCCGCCGTGATTGGAGACGATGACCGCCGCCGCACCGTGCTCGACGGCCAGTCGCGCGTCGTCCGGATGCAGCACCCCCTTGACCACCAGGGGCAGCCCGGAGAGCAGCGGAGCCACGCCAGGTCGTCCCAGGTGAGGGCCTGGTCGTGGCGCTGGCTGAGCACCTCGCCCAGCTCGCCTCCCTCGGGTACCGGGAAGTTGCCGTAGGGCAGGTCGGGTGCGAAGCGGTGGCGCAGGTCCCGTTCCCGATAGCCGATGACCGGCAGGTCGACGGTGAGCACGATGGCACCGTAGCCGGCCGCTTCGGCCCGACGCACCAGGTCCTCCGTCAGGCTGCGCGCGCGGTGCACGTAGAGCTGGAACCAGCGGGGCCCGGGCGGCGCCGTGGCGACCTCCTCGAGCGAGCGGTTCGAGACGGTCGAGATGCAGAAGAGCACTCCCTCGGCGGCCGCTGCCCGGGCCGTCGCGAGCTCCGCCTCCGGATGCGCCAATCCATGCATCGCCATGGGCGCGACGGCCACCGGCAGCGGCACCGGTGTGCCCAGCATGGTCGTCGCCGTGTCGGAGCGCGAGACGTCCACGAGCACGCGCGGCATCAGCCGGCGGCGCGCGAAGGCGGCCTCGTTGTCGGCCATGGTCGCCTCGTCCCAGGCACCCCCGGCGAAGTAGTCGAAGGCGGCCGGGTCCATGCGCGCGCGCGCGAGCGCCTCGAAGTCCGCCAGGCGGATGACCGAGCGGAGGTCGGGCGGCGTGGGCTTGTCGGCGGGCGGCATCGCCGGCCAGCCTAGCCCATCCTCGGGCCTGGTTGCGAGGCATATACTCGGCGCCGTGGACGAGCTGACGGCCCACGGGTCGCTGGAGGAGCACGCCGTGCCCGTAGTGGGCGGTATGCGCTGGCTCGAGCCGCCGGACCGGGGCCTGGCGCAGCCGGGCGAGGTGGAGCTGATCCGCGTCTGCCTCAACTGCGGCGCGACCATGGGGGAGCGAGCGTGCAAATTGCGCTGCCGCTGCGGCTACTTCCTCTCCTGCTCGGACTACTACTGAGGCTGCGCCCGCGCTCCGTCGCTGGGCGCGGCCCGGGACGTCCCGCCGCCGTGACCGCCCCCGCGCACGCATGAGCGGACCCTACCGACGCCCGCCGCGCGCCAGCCGCATGGCGGCCCGGCCCGAGGACGACGAGGCCGACGGGCGCATCGCCAAGGTGCGCTCGGTGCGCCTCGTGCCGGTCGACGACCCGGCCTATCTGGCGGCCATGGCCGAGCAGGCTCTGGCGCACCGGCGCTTCGGGCCGAAGGAGGAGCAGAGCGCCGGCTACCGCGTCAGCGGCCGCATCGAGGAGGTCGTCAGGACCTGGCTGGGACGCCAGTCCAGGCTCCTGCCGGAGCGCATCGTGGCCGCCGAGGTGCTGCGCAGCGGCGCGCGGGCGTATGAGCCGCTCTACCTCGAGCTCGACGCCGTGCAGGTCGTGGGCGCCCCCGACCCGGTCGGGCCGCCGGCCGTGCGCGTCTACGAGATCAAGTTCACCAGTAATCCCGCTGCCATCCTGCGCGGCTTCCGCCAGCTGCGGCGAGCGGCGCGCCTGTTGCGCCTCAGCGGCTCGCGCGTCGAGGAGGTGGTGGCAGCCGTGCAGGCCCACCGCGGCGTCTTCCCCCGGGACGACTCGCGTCTCGCCGAGCTGGCCTGGTTGCGTCCACAGGACGTCGGGCGGGCGAGCCTTCCGGGACGTGCCCTGCTGCCGCTCGCCATCGCCGACCTCGGCGAGCTGCTCGAGGATGAGGACCGCGCCCTGCTCGAGACCGCCCAGGACGAGGCCGACGCGAACGTCGGCGCACGCCGCGAGCGCGATGCCCGACGGGCGGCAGGGGAGGAGGTTGCGCCGGTCGATCGCGCCGCGCGTGAGGGCGCACACCTGCGCTTCGGCGACGAGGACGAGCCGGCCGGCGCCGACTCGCCCTTCGCCGCGCTGCGGCGGCTGCTCGAGCCCGAGGACCGCTGATCCCTCGAGCTCGAGCGGTCGCGCGAAGCTAGGGCGCCAAGAGCCCCTTGCCCTGCGTCTGCTTCACGAAGGTGATCCACTCCTGGTGGGGATCACTCCCGTCGGGCGGCGTGTTGTAGTTGTCGGTGTAGGCGATGTTGGCCATACCCCGGGCATCGATGTCGACCTGGAAGTAATCCAGCAGGTCGCGCGTGCCGGCGTCGCAGCCGGTGCCCGAGGTGCAGATGAAGCCCTGGTGGATGATGGGCGAGGCGGCCCGCTCACTGAAGGTCGGGCTGGCGTCGAGGGCGTTGAGCGACTGCGCCATGTAGACCCGCCAGGTCGAGTCTGCCGGCACCTCCTCGGGCGACGGCCCGGCGGCACTCGTGCCGTAGTAGACGATGTCGATGCGGCCGGCGTCGCCGGCGACGATCCAGGGGAAGGTCGTGGTGCGCACCGTGTTGACGCGTCGCGGCGCGCTCCAGCTGACGCCGCGATCCTGGCTGATGGCGAGCATCGTGTCGGTCCGGCCGAGCTCCGGGCGCCGTTCCGACCAGACGACGTAGACGTTGCTGGCGCGGTCCACCGCGACGACGGTGAAGGAGTCGAAGGTGTCCGGTCGCGCGTCCGCGGCCACGGCCGGATGGACGTCCGCCTGGGTCACCGCGCGCCGGGCGCCGCCGTCCACGCGGGTGACGATGACGTCATCCGGGACCGTCGGGTCCTCGTTGGCGTCGTTGCCGAAGGTGTTGTGGGTGACGTAGACGTCGCCCGTGGCGTCATCCACGGCCAGGTTGCCCGGCCACTGGTAGCAGTCGGGGTCGAGCAGGCCCTCCACGCACTCGGCGCTCGAGACGTCGATGCGCGGGCCGGCCACCGGCGCCGTGGGCACGCCGCCGACGCAGGGCGCCGTCACCTGGTGGAACCACATGCGCCGCTCGGCCACGCCGCCGTAGTCGAGCACGAAGTCGGGGCCGACCGACGGGCGCCGGGCGTCCTCGTAGCTGTCGATCCACTGGCGGTCCTCGACCGTGCCGATGTTGCTGATGGGGTTGCTGACCCAGGTCCGGCCGTTGTCACAGGAGGCGGCCAGGGTGATGTTGGCCAACGTCAGTCCCGTCGCGTACATCTCGTCGTCGTAGCCGGTGGCGACGTCGCTGTCGCCGCCGCCGATGATGGTCGGGCCGGTCAGGCGACCGGGAGCGGTGACGAAGTGCCAGCTCTTCCCGCCGTCGTCCGAGTACCAGACGAGGTCGCCCGACTCGGTGCTGTCGGGCAGCGAGCGCGAGCCCGGCGCGATGCCGGCGGGTGCGGCGATCCAGATGCGGCCGTTGGGGTCGGCCGCGTCGACCCGGATGGATGGCTCGGCTGCCTGCTGTGCGAGACCCTGCGACACGTACACAGGCGGCCCGAAGATGCTCGTGCCACCGGGCTTGGCGGCGTTGACCCCCGGCACGGGCAGGAGTGCCAGCACGGCCGCTGCCGCGAGGGCGCGCCGCAGGTTCGACGAGCGCATGACGGACCTCCGTGAGCTACAGGGCGACGAACGCGTGGCCGCCGTCGAGAAGGCCAAGCAGGCCGCCCTCGACGGTCAGGTTGCCCTTGGTGAGCACGCCGGCCGCGCCGTAGCCGTCGCCGAGGACGATGCGGAAGCTGTCGGGGCTGTCCTTGCCGCCGAGGTCCTCGACCTCGACGAAGAAGGCCATGCCCGGCGTCCCGTCCACGGTGGCGCGACCGGTCAGCGTGGCCTTGCTGCCGGCGATGGTGAGTGAGTCGATGGCGGTCGCCTCGACCCGCTTGCCGGCCGGCTTGTCCCGGTAGGAGAGGCTGCCCAGCGGGCTGGCGGCGCCGGTGGTGTAGCTGACGTCGAGCGAGAACTGGCCCGTGCCGCCGACGGCCGTGCCGCGCAGGATGGTGAACTCGGCCAGCTCGCCCTCGAGCTTGCCGCCACCGTGGACACGGCCCGGGGTGTTGCTGGGTCGGACGATGCAGCCCGCATCGACACAGTCGGTGAAGGCGTAGACGTCGAAGCCGCGGGTCATGTCGCCGGCGTAGACGTAGCCCTTGTACTCCTTGGCCGACCAGGTGTCTGCGCCCGGCATGACGTTCCAGCCGAGCGTGTTCCCCCAGTCCGTCTGGGGGTGTTCGGGGGTGCCGTCGCTGCTCGTCGGCGCCGACGAGAAGTCGAGCCACCAGACGCCGGCGCCGTAGTGGGCGCTCACCGCCCGGCGGGCGGGCAGGTCAGAGAGGCCGCCGTAGCCGGCCGCGATCTCGCCCGGCCCGGCCGTGCCGTTGCCGCCGTTGCGGAAGACGTGGATGGTGCAAGCGCGCTCGGTCCGGCCGACGCCGGCCAGGACCGGCTCGAGCGGATCCGCCAGCAGCCCGGGGTCCGGGTAGAACCACGAGCCGAGGCGGCGTGGCGTGGCCGGCGAGGCATCGGCGGTCGAGACCAACCCGTCGATGGGCGCCAGGGCCCAGTAGTGCATACCGCCGATGATGCCGTCCGGGGCGGTGTTGCAGCCGGTGTTGGAGAGGCCGCCGCCGCGCTCGTCGGTGTAGGCCAGGATGGTCCCGTCCGAGCTGGTGTCGGCCTGGTGCGAGGTGACCACGTTGCGCGGGTTGGCCGAGCCGCCGGGCTCGGTGTTCTCGGGGATGAAGCCGATGCGCCTGGCGCCCGCGGTGAGCACGTTCGAGACGTCGGCGATGTAGGTGCCCGAATCGGGGCTGGCGACATACATCGTCCGCCCGTCGGCGGAGAAGGAGACGTCGTGCGCCGAGCCGACCGCGGTGTCGGGCCCGGCCGCGAGCTTGCGCACGAAGGTCGGCTGCGCGCCGCGCAGGTCGACCACCTCGATGCCGCTCGCGGACGTGGCGACGGCCAGCCACTCGCCGCTCGGATGCAGCGTGGAGTTGTGGGCACCGCCGCTGACCGCGTTCAGGTAGCAGCCCACGAGGCTGGTGCTGAAGGTGGCCGTCGCGGGATCGAAGGCGAGGCGCACGATGTCGACACCGCCGCGCGTGCTGGTGGGCGACTTGGAGCGCAGGCAGGCCGAGGCATGGACCGCGAGGCCGACGGGATCGAAGGCGATGATCGCCGTGTCACCGCGGACCTGGACGTCGTTCTGCCAGCCCGGATCGGTGTACGCACCGGCGAGCGTGGGGTGCGCGGGGTCGCTGATGTCGAAGATGCGCATGCCCGCGCCCATGGTGCCCACGAAGGCGTAGTCGTGGAGGCCGTCGGCGGCCATCCGCGACTGGAACTCGACGTCCGTGCCGACGAAACCGCAGACGTTGGCCACGTGGCTGATGTCACGCGCCGAGCGCGGCACGAGGCCCGGCGTGGCCAGTGCCTCGCAGGGCAAAGCCACGTTGTGCGCGGGGTCGAGCGGGTCGGCAGCATCGTGCCCGGCTGCCGTCGGGACCTGCACCAGGAGCATCGCGAGCAGCAGGGCAGCGGCGCCCAGTGGACGCGCCAGCGATCGCATCATCGTCCTCCCCATCAGGTCACTCCTCCCAGAGGCGGATGTCGTCGAAGGTGGTGGTACCGGCGAGTCCGCCCGCGAGCACGACCCGGACCTGGGTGGTGCCGAGGACGGTGGTGAGGGCGCCAGGGGGCGCCGTGGCCAGGACGGCCCCGGTCGCCGAGAGCTGCTGCAGGACGGCCGTGCCGGTACCGCTGATCGCCGCCTCGAAGCCGAGCCTCATGCCGGCGGTGACCGGGATCGGCGCGGAGGTCCAGGTTCCTCCCGGGTCGGCCGACGCCGTGTGGCCGTCGTACGAGGTCTGGCCGGAGGCGGTCCACGCGTCCGGCGAGGTGCCATCGGTGGATGCCTCGAAGTCGCCGTTCTTGACCTTGTTGCCGCGTACGTCCACTTGGCGAGTGCCGCTGTTGTTGGCTTCGCTCGTCTCGGCGATGGCATCAGCCGGATCGACCACGGCCTCGATCACATGGGCACCGTTGGCGACGCCCTTGAGCGACCAGGCGATCGAGGCCTGGGCCGTGCCGCCGGCGGCCAGCTCGCCCAGGGTCCGCTCGCCGATGGCGGTGCCGTCCACCTGGAAGCGGACGACGGCGCCGCTGACGGGCACGCTGCCCAGGTTGCCGACCGTGGCCGTGATGGTCGCGCTCCTGGTCGCCTTGGTGCTCGTCGCCTCGACGTTCGTGACCGTCAGGTCGGGCAGCGGCCGCTGCCACTGCAGCGCGTTGTTGAGGACCTGGTAGCCGCTGTAGGTCAGGGCGTAGTTCGCCAGGCCGAAGGGGTGGTAGAACTGCTCGGTCGGCATCGGCAACAGGGCGCCGATGACGCGCACGACCCCGCGCCCCAGTGGCATCTCGCCGAGGGTGACCTGGTCGGCGGTGGTCGTACCGGCGGTCCGGCCGCCGAGGCGCTCCCACTCGACCTGGTCGACGCTCCAGACGGGGGCGGTGTTCAGGTCGCTGTCGTCGTCGGCGGGTGTGATGGCGTAGCCGATGGGCACGGGCTCGTAGGTCTGATGGCGGAAGCCCGGACCCTCCGCGGCGCCCGGCTGATCGACGTTATGGGCCAGCGGGTCGTCGTAGCTATCGCTGGCACCGTCGCGGGTGAAGGCGATGTAGCCGGCATAGACGCTGAAGTCGTTGACGAAGCCGCGGCCGACGAGGCCCATCAAGGCGAGGTCGCGAACGGCGGCATCGGTCAGCACGAGGTTCCCGCCCCGCTCGACGTAGCTCCGGAGGGCCGCGCCCCACGCCTGGCGCTGCGCGTCGGTCCGCTCTGACGGACCGGGCTGAGGACCGACGTACTCGTTCGAGAAGGTCACCTGGAGACCGTCCGCCGGCCCACCGGCGGCCCAGTTCACGACACGGACACGGTAGTGACCGGGCAGCGGCCGGAGCAGGGTGAGCGTCTCGCTCGCCGCCTCGGTGGCAGCGCTGTCGACCGGCGACCACTGGCCGGAGATGCGGCTCTGGCGTTCGATGTAGAGGTCGTAGTCGATGGCGTTCGCGGCCGTCAATGCGATCGTCATCTGCTGGTTGTTGAAGTTGCCATCGACGTCGAACTCGAAGTCGGCAGCGCACGTCGGGGGCAGCACGTCGGCGATGCTCGGCTGATAGGCACAGGGCACCGTGGCCGCCGTCTTGGCGGCGACCTCGCTGCCGGGGAAGACGGTCGCTCCCTGGGCGGGGCCGGTCCGGATCGGCTCGACGTCGCCCGGGAAGGCATCGTCGGCGATGACCAAGCTCGAGAACCGGTCGAGGTTGACGCGGCCGGCGAGGATGTCATCCGCCGTGACCTTCGTGAGCTGGCCCGGCTTCATGGCCTTCGCCAGGTCGTCGAAGAAGGCCATGTTCGTCGCCCGGTACGGCTTCTGGCCGGGATCCTCCCACGCCTTCTCGCCGGAGAAGGTGATGTCGAGGTCGGCCGACCCGCCGGCCGCGCGAAGCTGGGTGACGAGGCCGCCGGTCAGGCAGATCCGGTAGCGCCCGGGGAGCGGCAGGTTCGTGTGGACCGCCGCGCCCGCCTGCTGGTAGGTGTCGGCCTGGTCGAAGTAGCGGTTGAGCTCCTCCCAGGCATCCCCGGCGTCGCCGCAGGCCGTCGCGGGACCCGGGTCCTCCTCGCCGGCGCGGTACTTCTCGAGGATCAGCTCGGTGGTCGCCAGCTGGCCGACTCCGCCGACGTTCTGGGCCGTGACCTTGCCCTCGAGGCCGCCGTTGGCCACGCCGTCGGCGAAGCCCTTGACGACGAACTCGTAGCGGAAGCCGTTCGCTGTGTCGAGTCGGGCGTCGAGGATGGGCTCCTGGGCCGGCAGGCCGGCGCCGGGCGGCGGCTCGAGCGGCGTCCCGTCGTTGACGAGCACCTTCGGGCTATGCACGTAGGCGACCGAGCCCGGGACGCGGAACTGCGTGTCTTCGGGCAGCAGCGAGAAGTTGACCATCGAGTAGACGAGGCTCTTGTTGCCGTCGACGTGGAGCTGCTCTGGGTCGACCAGGTAGCACGAGCCGACGCCGCAGTTGGAGAGATGCGACAGGCTCATCTCGTTGTCGATGCCGTCGCCGTCGAGCCCGAGCGGCGAGTTGATCCAGTCACCGAAGGAGCCCGTGGTGGTGTAGGCGATGGTGTCCCAGACGGTGCCCCACTGGACGCCGTAGAGGCGCTGGTCGTCCTTGGGTGCGGTGTTGGGCTTGATCAGCGGCGACCAGCTGAGGCGCGACTCGGCGTCCGCCCAGGCGCCCTTGACGGTCTGCAGGATGCGCTGGTTCTTGGCGTAGTCCTGCTGCCCGGCACCGAGCAGGGTGAAGCTGAAGGCCCGATCGATGAGCTGCCCGTGCAGGTCGATGCCGCCGTCCCACTTGGGCCGGATCTGCCGCAGCACCTTGCCGAAGGAGCGCGTCTCAGGCTCGGACCACGGCGTGTAGGGCCGGAAGGAGAAGCCCATCGTCGGCCAGTCGCGGTTCATGTCCACGCCGTTGCCGTTGTAGCGCTGGAAGAACCGCGCGCCGTTGTCCAGGTCGCCGCGCTTCCAGCCGTCCGGGTTGGCGAAGACGAGGTAGACGGCCGAGCGCCGCATGGCCTCGCCGGCGGAGATGCTCTGCCCGGGCATCGTCTCGAGCAGGGCGTGGGGCATGGCGCCTTCGGCGGCGCACTTCGTGCGGCCGTTGGCGGCGATCGTGCCCGCGGCCCGTGCTTCGCAATAGGCCCACGTGGCGAGGTCCTCGGCGATGCGCACGCCGGCCTCTGCGCCGGCCCGCTCGATGCCGTGGATGGAGAGCGGGAAGGTGAAGAACTTCTTGTCCTTGTCTGGCACGCGTTCGTCGGTCAGGCGCACCATGTAGAGATCGGAGCGGACCCGGCCGGGCGGCAGACCCTGCCGGGGCAGGCCCGCCGAGCACATGTCGTCCGGGCTGGTCGAAGTGGCGCAGTCGGAGCCGTCCCCGAAGTCCTGCTCGAGGTTGTAGAACTCGACGAAGGTCGGGAAGAGTTGCTCGAGGTAGGTCATGCCGCTGACCATCTCGTCGTAGTCGAGGAAGTCCACCGAGGCACAGGCGGCGTTGCCCTTGGCGAACGGGGAGCGCGAGGGCGCCTGCGAGGGCGACGGCCAGTAGGCGTGCGGGTCCGGGAAGACGCGGCCGCAGACGTCGTACTCGGCGTCGCTGTCTGCGACGGGTGCGGCAAAGACGCCGAGAGGGCTCAGGGTCAGCAGCAGACCCAGGGCGACGGACAGGGCTGCACGCCAAGACCGGGACGATCCGGGCATCGATCGCTCCTCAAGTGGCGCGCCTGTGGCCCCCGCAGGCGCCTCCCGACTATTGACACCACTTCGCGTGGTTATGGCGGCGCACGCTAGCACCGCGGGCGCGCGCTGTCAATCAGGGAAGGCGGAGTCGCTCTCGGTCGGTGAGGCGGCGTCAGCCTGCCCGGCGGCCCTCGGTCGGTGAGGCGGCGTCAGCCTGCCCGGCGGCCCTCGGTCGGTGAGGCGGCGTCAGCCTGCCCGGCGGCCCTC
>DASSPM010000089.1:0-21974 GCA_035699625.1 Candidatus Limnocylindrales bacterium
TCGGGATCAGCCGCCGCCTCGAATTCCTTGCGCCAGTTCCGGATCGTCATGCCCGACACACCCAGGTCGGCCGCCACCGACTCCGATGACTGCCCGGGCTCGCGCGACAGCCGCACCGCCTCAGCCCGGAACTCGGCCGAGTACTTGGACTTCCTGCCCAACGGACACCTCCTCAGCAGATGCAAACAATTCGCTGTCCGTGAAATCGGGTCAAGCTCACGTCGCGACTTCGGCCAGCCTTGCATCCGCTGCAACGAGTCGACCACCGACGGCGCCTTCCGTTGCACGTGCTGCACGGATCTGGCGCAGGTGGTCCGTGCGAGCCTCCTCCGAGCGGTCGCCGGGGTCGCCTTCGGGGCGGGTTCGTCCGTTTTGGGTCGTTCGCTGCAACTCCGGCCCCGGGATCGGTCGCTGTGTTGCATCCGATGCAATTTGGAGCCGGAAACGACCGCTGGCTGCCGGCGGCCTGCTGAGGGCGGGCAGGCCACCCCGGAGCGTCCTCGATCGCCAAGAGACCCTCCATGCCTGGAGGGTTGACGGCCCGGTTCCGGCGTGTATCATGCCCGCAAGTGGCGCAAAGTGGCGCCAAGTGGGGAACAAGGGTGAGGACAGCGGTCCTCGGGCAGCGCAACGGCAGCTCGACGGGCCGCTTCCGCATCCATGGGAGTGCCGGCGACGGCGTGAGGATCGAGGCGAGACGTGTTCACCGGGGAGTACCGCCACTCGGTCGACGGGAAGGGGCGCGTCGCCGTGCCCGCCCGCTTCCGGGCGCAGCTCGCCGATGGTGCCTACGTCGCCCGCTGGATCGACGCCTGCCTGGCCATCTTCCCGCGCGACACCTTCGACAGCCTGGCGGCACGCGTCGCGGCGCTGCCGGTCTCCGATGGCAACGCGCGGACCTTCTCCCGCTTCGTCTTCTCGAGTGCCTTCGAGGTCGAGCCCGACCGGCAGGGTCGGGTGCTCGTCCCGGCCGGGCTCCGGGAGTGGGCGGGCCTGGGCGACGAGACCGTTGTGGTCGGTGCCCGGGATCACATCGAGCTGTGGGAGCCCGATCGCTGGGCCCGCTACAGCGAGGCGATGAACTCGCCCGAGGTCCTCGCCGAGCACCTCGAGGGGCTCGGCATCTGAGCGAACACCCCCGCATCTCCAGGATCCGGACGGATCCGGTGCCGGTGGACGGTGACATGGGAACAGGGCACGTGCCCGTGATGGTGGAGGAAGTCATGGCGGCTCTCTCGCCGCATTCGGGCAGCTCCCATGTCGATTGCACCGTCGGCGCCGGAGGGCACGCCGTCCGGATCCTGGAGGCCACTTCACCTGATGGCCGCCTGCTCGGGCTCGACGCTGATCGGGCGGCCATCGCCACCGCAGGGCAGCGCCTGGAGCGCTTCGGCGCGCGGGCCGTGCTGCGCCAGACCAACTTCGAGCATCTCGCCGCGGTCGCACTGGAGGAGGGCTTCTCGCCGGCCGACGGTGTCCTCTTCGATCTCGGCCTCAGCTCCGACCAGTTGGCCGACCGCGAACGCGCCTTCAGCTTCCGGGCCCCGGGCGCGCTCGACATGCGCTTCGACACGGCGCGAGGCAGGCCGGCCGCGGAGCTCGTGGCCGAGCTCGACGAACGCGCGCTGGCCGACCTCTTCCGGCGCTACGGCGAGGAACCGCATGCCGGCCGCGTGGCGCGGGCCATCGTGGCCGAGCGGGGGCGCGCCCCGATCACGACGGGAGAGCAGCTGGCGGCGGTCGTCGAGCTTGCGCTGCCGGCGCGCGGTCCGCGGCGCATCCATCCGGCGACGCGTGTCTTCCAGGCCCTGCGCATCGCCGTCAACCGAGAGCTCGAGACGCTGCCCGTGGCACTCGCGGCGGCGCTGGAGCTGCTCCGGCCGGGGGGCCGCCTGGTGGTGCTGAGCTACCACTCCCTCGAGGACCGCATCGTCAAGCGCTTCATGGCCGCAGAGCGTCGCGGCTGCGTCTGCCCGCCCCAGCTGCCCGTCTGCGTCTGTGGTCGCTCGCCGCGCCTGCGCGCGGTGGGCCCCACACCAGCCCGTCCACGCCCCCAGGAGGTCGCCGCCAATCCCCGTGCCCGGAGCGCGCGCCTGCGCGCCGCCGAGCGCCTCGCCGCCTGAGCGCCACGCCCACGCCACGAAGACCGGTCGTCCGGTCAGCAGCAGGAGGAGTCCCGATGGCCAGCCGTCACCAGTCCCGCCGCCGCCGCAATTACGGCCGTCGGCAGCACGAACTGCACGAGCGCCAGGCGCGCGGCCAGGCCTGGGTCATCGAGCTCGACCAGGAGCCCGAACCCGAGCTGGATGAGCCCGAGGCCCCGAACGCCTTCTTCGACCTCTTCGGCTCCCGCCTCCGCTTCGCCGAGGGCGGCCGCTGATGGCCGTCTACGAGGGCGCGCGGCCGCGCACCTTCGAGCTGCCGCGACGCCGGGTCACCAGTCTGCCGGACCGGCGTACGCCGCCGCGGGCACGCCGGCGGAGCCGCGCGCGGCGTGGGTCGAGCCCCGTCGGGCTCAGCCTGGCGGCGATCCTGACGACCTTCCTCCTCGGGCTCTTCTACCTGACCCAGACGATCCACGTGGCGGCCACCAACTACGACGTGGACACGCTGCTCGAGAAGCGCAACCGCCTGGGCCAGGAGCTGACCTCGCTCGAGGCGGACATCGCACGCTGGGCGGCCGAGCCGGCCGTGGTCAAGGGCGCCACGGCCGCGGGGCAGTCGCGCCTGGGCCGTCCGCTGCGCGTCCCGGCCCGCTGATCGACCGATGCTCGGCCGGACGGACCGCCGCCTGAGGCTGGTCCTCCTTCTCGGCGCCTTCGTGACCATCGCCTCGGCCATCGGCGTCCGCCTCGCCTACTGGCAGGTGGTCCGCGCCGGCGACCTGCAGGCGATGGCGCGGGCGCAGCTCGAGCGGACGACGACCGAGCCGGCGCGCCGGGGCGACATCTACGATCGAACGGGCACGGTGCTGCTGGCCACGACCGGCTACCGGGACCTGCTGGCGGCGCACCCGAAGGAGATCCCCGCTGAGAAGCGCGGGCCGATGGTCGCGCAGCTGGCCGCCATCCTCGGCCTCGACGATGCCGGCCGAGCGCGGCTCGAGGCCGCGCTTGCCGGCGGTGAGGCCTACGCGGTGCTGGCGCGCCAGTTGACCGAGGAGCAGAGCCGCCTCGTCCGCGAGCGCCTCGCCGATGGCCGGCTGTCGATGCTGACCCTCGAGCCGAAGCCGCTGCGCGACTATCCGAGCCAGGGGGGCGCCCCCGGGACCACCCTCGCCAGCCACCTGCTCGGCTTCGTCAACAGCGGCGGTGACGGCCAGTACGGCGTCGAGCAGCGCTACCAGGGGCTGCTCGCGGGGCGGCCGCGCGTGGTCACTGCGCAGCGCGACATCGGCGGCCGCGCCATCGCCGACTCGGCGCGCGTGGTCGACCCCGGTAGCCCCGGCGCCGACGTGCGCCTGACCATCGACGCCAGCCTCCAGCTCCAGGTGGAGAAGGAGCTCTACGCCGCCTGGGTGGCCGACCGGTCGGTCAACGCCAGCGCCGTCGTGCTCGACCCCGCCAGCGGGGAGGTGCTCGCCTGGGCGACCGTGCCGGCCTACGACGCGAACCGCTTCGGCACGGGCGGGCCGGGCCGCTTCCTGGACCCGCTCGTGAGCGAGGTGTACGAACCCGGCTCGGTGATGAAGATGTTCGTGGCCGCGGCGGGCTACGAGAGCGGCCGCGTGCGGCCGGACACCATCGTCAACGACACCGGCAGCCTGCGCATCGGCCGCTTCCGCGTGGACGACGCGGACAAGAAGGCCAAGGGCCGCATGCGCTTCGACGACGGCATCGCCTACTCGCGCAACGTCGTCGCGGCCAAGGCCGCCATGGCCCTCGGCCCGGACCTGGACACGTCTGCCGCGATGCTCTACGAGATGTGGTCGAAGCTGGGCATCGGCCAGCGTACCGGCGTCGACGTGAGCGGCGAGGTGGCCGGCATCGCCGTCGACCCGGCCGTCAAGCGCTGGGCCGCCATCGACCTCGCCAACCGGTCCTTCGGCCAGGCCGTCGCGGTCACGCCACTGCAGCTCGCGAGCGCCTTCAGCACCATGGTCAACGGCGGCTACCGGGTGCGGCCGCACGTCGTGGCCGACGCCGACGGCCGGCCGGTCGAGCGTGGCGCGGCCGAGCGCGAACAGGTCCTCGACACGGCCCTCTCGGCGGAGCTGCGCCGGCTGATGGTGCACGTCGTGACCGAGGTGCCCTGGTACGCCGAGGGCACGCTCATCCCCCGCTACAGCGTGGGCGGCAAGACGGGCACGGCCCAGATCTGGGATCCCAAGCGAGGCGACTGGGTGCCCAACACCTTCAACTTCAGCTTCGTCGGCTTCGTCGGCCGCACCGTCGATGCTCCGCGCGCCGTGATCGCGGTACGCATCGCCCATGCCAAGCCACGCATCGTGCGCCAGGGCGACTTCCAGCTTCAGATCACCTCCTACCAGCTCTTCCGCCGCCTGGCCCTCGACACCATCGAGGCGCTCGACATCCAGCCCGGTCCGAAGGCCACGCCCGACCGCCCGGGTCCTGCCCCGGCGGCACCCTCGAGCGCGCCACCCGAACCGCCGCCCGGGGCTTCCGGCACCCCGGCGCCCTCCCCGTCGCCCGGTCCGTAGCCACGCCCGTGCGAGAATGGCGCCCGACCGTGAGTGACGCGCCGAGCCCTGTCCATTCGGCCGCAGGCGAGCCGGCCCTCGACGGACCCACCATCGCCCATGCCACGGGCGGCCGGCTGCTCCTCGAGGGGCACCGCCCGGTACGCGGCGCCTGCGTCGACAGTCGACGCCTCCGCCCGGGTGAGCTCTTCGTGGCGCTGCCGGGGGAGCAGACCGACGGCCATCGCTTCCTCGAGCCCGCCGTCCGCGCCGGCGCCGCGGCCCTCCTCGTGAGCCGCGATCTCGAGGAGGACCGGCTGTCCGAACTGCGAGCGATGGCCGCGGAGGCGGGCGTCAGCGTGATCCGCGTCGAGGATGGACTGCGGGCGCTGCAGGCCCTGGCGGCCGAATGGCGCAGCCGTTTCTCGCCGCTCGTGGTGGGCGTCACGGGCTCGGTGGCCAAGACGTCCACCAAGGAGGCCGTGGCCGAGACCCTCACCGAGCGCTGGCGGGTGTTGCGCAGCGAGGGCAACGAGAACAACGAGATCGGGCTGCCGCTGACGCTGCTGCGCCTCGGTCCCGAGCATGAGGTGGCGGTGCTGGAGATGGGCATGTACGTGCCCGGCGAGATCGCCCTTCTGGCGCGGCTGGCGCGGCCCCGGGTGGGCGTCGTGACCGCCGTGCGGGCGACCCACCTGAGCCGGGCCGGCTCCCTCGACGCCATCGAGCGGGGCAAGGGCGAGCTGGTCGAGGCGCTGCCGCTCGACGGCACGGCGGTGCTCAACGCGGACGACGCGCGGGTGCGCCGCATGGCTGCCCGGACGCGCGCCCGCAGCCTCGGCTACGGCTTCGACGCCGGCGCGGACGTGCGCGCCGAGGCGGTCGAGTCGCTCGGCGAGGCCGGCATGCGCTTCGTGCTGCACCTCCCCGGCGGCGAGCGGCTGCCGGCCACCACGCCCTCGCTGGGGCGGCACAGCGTCCACAACGCGCTGGCCGCTGCAGCCGTCGGCCTGGCCGTCGGCCTCGACGCGCCGACCATCGTGGCGGGCATCGCCCGGGGCGCCCGCGCGCCGCATCGCTCGACGCTGCTGCCGGCCGGTGAATGGCGCATCCTCGACGACTCCTACAACGCTGCACCCGACTCCATGGCGGCCGCGCTCGATCTGCTGGCTTCGCTGCCCGGCCGCCACGTGGCGGTGCTGGGCGAGATGCGCGAGCTGGGCGAGATGGCCGCCGAGGCACATCGGGAAGTGGGACGCCGCGCCGCTGCCACGACGGACCTGCTGGTCGTGGTGGGGGCGGAGGCAGCCGGCATCGCCGAGGGGGCACGCGCCGAGAGCGGCCCGCCGCTGGGCGTGCTGGAGGTCCCGGACCGCGAGGCTGCCCTGGCGCTGCTGGCGGAGCGCCTGCGGCCGGGGGACACGGTGCTCGTCAAGGCTTCGCGGGGCGTGCAGCTCGACCTGCTGGTGGAGCAGCTGGCGGCATTGGGCAGCGGCAGCGGAGCGCCCAGAGCATGAACGTCCAGATCGTGCAGGGCATCCTGCTCGCCTTCGCCCTCGTGGTCATCCTGATGCGCCCCTTCCTGCAGCTGCTCCGGCAGCTCGGCTTCGGCAAGCGCATCCGCGAAGAAGGCCCGGGCTCGCACCAGGTGAAGGAGGGCACGCCGACCCTCGGCGGCCTGCTGATGATCGTGGTCATCGTCGGGCTGGCGCTGGCGCTCGACCTGGTCGATGCCTCGACCTTCGCGCCCATCGCCACGCTCGGCCTGGTGGGGCTGCTGGGCACGGCCGACGACATCCTCAACGCCAAGACCGGCGATGGCATCCGGGCCCGGCAGAAGCTGCTCTGGCAGACCGCCGTAGCCGTCTTCATCGCCTGGCAGATCCAGCAGACCTACGACATCACGGCCATCGCTGTGCCCTTCGTGGGCAAGGTGGATGTGGCCCCGCTGGCCTACGTCGGCTTCGCCGCCTTCGCCATCATCGGCGCCAGCAACGGCGTCAACATCACCGACGGGCTCGACGGCCTCGCCGGCGGCACGCTCATCTTCGCCTTCGTGGCCTTCATGATCATCGCCCTGCTCAATCCGGTGCAGGTCGGTGGGCGCATCGTCAACCAGCCGAACCTGGCCGTCTTCTGCGCCATCATCATCGGCGCGCTGCTCGGCTTCCTCTGGTTCAACGTGCACCCGGCACAGATCTTCATGGGCGACTCGGGCTCGCTCTCGCTGGGCGCCACGCTGGCCGTCATCGCCCTGGTCGCCGGCCAGATCCTGCTCCTGCCGCTCATCGGCATCGTCTTCGTGGCCGAGGTCGCCTCGGTGGTCCTGCAGGTCATCGCCGTCAAGACGACCGGCCGGCGCCTCTTCCTGATGAGCCCCATCCACCACCACTTCGAGCTGGGTGGCTGGGACGAGGAGAAGATCACCATGCGCTTCTGGATCGTGGCCGTGCTGGCGGCGATGCTGGGCGTGGTCTTCTTCTTGGCGACCATCGACCGGCTGTGAGCGAGCAGGCCGTGGCGACGGGCACGCCCGCAGGCGGGGTCGAGCCGATCGACCTGCGGCGGCTGTCGCTCGATTCCTTCCGCGGCCGGCCGGTGGCCGTGCTCGGTTTCGCCCGCAGCGGCATCGCCCTGGCCCGCTTCCTGGCCGACCGCGGCGCGCAGGTCACCGTCTACGACGGCCGGCCGCGCGCCGAGCTGGCGGAGGCCGCCGCGGCGCTCGAGGGCCGCCCCGCGCGCCTCCTGCTGGGGCCCGAGGTGGACCCGGCGGACGCGCTGCGCGGCCAGGCGCTGGTGGCCACGTCGCCCTCCGTGAGCAGCCGCTTCCCGACCACCGAGCCGCGCCTGCGAGCGGCGCTGGCGGCACTGGAAGCCGAGGCGCGCGTGCCGGTCGTCGGCGAGGTGGACCTCTTCCTGCGCCTCTGCCCGGCGACCACCGTGGGGGTCACCGGCACCAAGGGCAAGACCACCACCAGCGCCCTCTGCGCCGCGGTGCTCGGCGCGGGCGAGGCGTCCGTGTTGCTGGGCGGGAACATCGGCAGGCCGCTCGTGGAGCGGCTGCCGCAGCTGGCGCCGGGTCAGCGCGTCGTCCTGGAGCTCTCGGAGCTGCAGCTGCCGACGCTCTCGCGGGGGACCGACGTGGCGGTCTACACCCACGTCAGCCAGGACCACCTCGATCGTCACGGCACGGTCGAGGCCTACCGTGCCGTCAAGCGGCGGCTGGCCGAGCTGCTGGCGGCCGACGGCGTGCTGGTCCTCAACGACGAGGACCCTGTCAGCCGCGAGTACGCGGCGGCCACCCGCGCGCGCGTCGTGCGCTACGCGCGCCGTCCGCCCGGCGAGGGCGAGGTGGGCGTGGACGCCGGCAGCATCGTCGCCCGCGGCGTGCTGCCGCTCGCTGGTGGCGCCCGGCTGACGGGCGAGCTGATGCCGCTTGTCGACATCCCGCTGCCCGGCGCGCACAACGTGAGCAACGTGCTGGCGGCGGTCGCCGTCGGCGTCCTGTTCGGGGTGACCGGGCCGGCGATGCGCGAGGCCGTGGCCGCGTTCGCCGGTGTCGAGCATCGCCTCGAGAGCGTGGCCACCATCGACGGCGTGCGCTTCGTGAACGATTCGCAGGGCACCCAGCCCGACGCCGTGGTGGCCGCCCTGCGCAGCTTCGATCGGCCGCTGGTGCTCATCGCAGGCGGCCGGGACAAGGGCGTGCCGCTGGACGAGCTGGCCGCGGTCGCCGCCCTGCGGGCCGACGCGGTGGTGCTCATCGGCGAGAGCGCCGATCGCCTCGAGGCGGCGTTGCGGGTGGCGGGCCAGGCCTCGATCGAACGGGCCGCCACGCTGGAGGCCGCCGTGCGGCGCGGCGACGCCATCGCGCGCGGACTGCTCGCGGCAGGCGCACCGCCTCCCGCGACCGTGCTGCTCAGCCCCGCCGCGGCGAGCTTCGACATGTTCGTCGACTACGCCGCCCGCGGCCGCGCCTTCAAGGCCGCCGTGGCCGAGCTCGCGGCGGGTCGCGGGGGCGCGCCCGACGACGAGGGCAGGGCATGAGGCAGGACTCGGTCGTGGTCGGCTCGCCTCGACTGCGCCTCGGGAACTGGCTGGAGGGTTGGCTGGGACGCCCGGCGGGCACCCTGGCGCGTGGCCTGCAGCGCGATCGCCATCAGCCCGACTACCTCATCCTGGTCTCGGTCGTCGCCCTCGCCGCCATCGGCATCCTGATGGTCTTCTCGAGCTCCGGCGTGCGCGCCTACGTGCAGCGCGACGACACCTTCGCCGTGGTCGGCCCACAGCTCCTGTGGGCCAGCCTGGGCATGCTGGCGATGTTCCTGACCATGCGTATCGACTACCGCTGGTGGCGTCTCGTGTCGGTGCCGCTCTACCTCGCCGCGCTGGTGCTGCTGGTCCTGGTGCTGGTGCCGGGCCTGGGTGTCGTCGTGGGCGGCTCGGCACGCTGGCTGCGCATCGGTCCGCTGCCGGCCGTGCACCCGGCTGAGTTCGCCAAGCTGGCCCTGGTCATCTACCTCGCCCACTGGTTGGCGCGGCGCGGCACGCGCGTCTCGAGCGTGGTCCATGGCACTCTGCCCTTCCTGCTGCTGGCAGGCCCGGTCATCCTGCTCGTGGTCAAGGAGCCGGACCTGGGCACGACGGGAGTCCTGACGCTGACCGCCTTCACCATGTTCTTCGTGGCCGGCGCCAACCTCTGGCAGTTCGCGCTGCTGGTGCCGGCGGGTGCGGCCGCGGTCTGGTTGGTGATCAACCGCAACCCCTACATGCTGTCGCGCGTGACCACCTTCGTGGACCCCTGGGCCGACCCGCTGGGGGCCGGCTTCCATACCATCCAGGGGCTGTTCGCACTCGGCCTCGGCGGGCTCATCGGGACCGGCCTGGGCCAGAGCAAGCAGGCCGGCGGCCTCTACCTGCCGAACCCGTCGAACGACTTCATCTTCGCCATCATCGGCGAGGAGTTCGGGCTGCTGGGTGGCCTGCTCGTGGTCGGGCTGTTCCTCGTCCTGGCCTACCAGGGCATCCGCGTGGCGCTCCAGGCGCCCGACACCTTCGGCGGGCTCCTGGCGACCGGCATCACCGCCTGGCTGACGCTGCAGGCCTTCATCAACATCGCCGTGGTCGTCTCGCTCATCCCCATCACGGGCATCACGCTGCCCTTCATCAGCGCCGGCGGTTCGTCGCTCATCGTCAGCTTCGCCGCCGTCGGTATCCTCCTCTCCATCTCCCGGGAGGCCCAGCCACGAGGCACTTGGACCGATGCGCATCCTGATCGCGGCGGGCGGCACGGGCGGGCACATCTACCCCGCGCTGGCCGTCGTCCGCAACCTGCGCGAGCGCCGCGCGGACGCTGAGCTGCTCTGGCTCGGCGGCCACCGCGGGCTCGAAGCGCAGCTGGTGCCGGCCGCCGGCATCGAGCTGCGCCGTCTCTGGCTGCGCTCGCTCCGCTCGGTGGACCTGTCGCCGCACGCCGTGCTCGACCCGCTGCGGCTGGGCGCGTCGGTCTCGCAGGCCGCCTTCATCCTGGCCGCCTGGCGGCCCGACGCCATCTTCACCACGGGCGGCTACGCCTCGCTGCCGGTGCTCTTCGCCGGGCGCGCCCTGGGCGTGCCGGCACTCCTCTGGGAGGGCAACGTGGTGCCCGGCCGGAGCGCGCGGGTCACGGCCCGCCTGGCCGATGCCATCGCGGTCAGCTTCGAGGCCACCTGCGCCGCGCTGGGCGGCGACGATTGCTACGTGACGGGCACGCCCATCCGCGATCTGGGCGGTGACCGTGCGGCGGCGCGGGCGCGCCTCGAGCTGCCGCCCGACGAGCCGTGCCTGCTGCTCTTCGGGGGCTCCCAGGCGGTACGCCGCTTCGATGCGGCCCTGGAGGAGGCCCTGCCCGCGCTGGTCGAACGCTGCATCGTGCTCCACGTGACGGGCGAACCGGCCTACGCCGAGGCGCTGCGCCGCCGCGAGCGGCTGCCCCAGGAGCGCCGCGCGCGCTACCGGCCCTACCCCTTCCTGCGCGACGAGATGGCCGACGCGCTCGGGGCGGCCGACCTGGTCGTGGGGCGCGCAGGCTCGTCCACCCTGGCCGAGGTGACCGCCGCTGGTCTGCCCATGGTGGTGGTGCCCTATCCGCACGCCGCCGGGCACCAGCGCGCGAACGCTCGCCAGCTGGTCGAGGCCGGCGCGGCCGTGCTGGTCGAGGACGACGAGTTCGACGGCGCCGCGCTGCTGGCCGCCGCCGCCCTGCTGGTCGACGTGGAGCGGCTGGCGGCGATGGCCAGCGCCAGCCGCTCCCTCGGGCGGCCCGGCGCGGCCGCTGCCAACGCGGAGCTGCTGCTGGCGCTCGCCGAGCGCCGCGAGGCCCCCTCCGCGGCCGCCCTGGAGCGGCTCGCGCGGGGCGCCGCGTGACGGCCGGGCCGGGCGTGGCGCCCGGCGTGCGCCGCCTGAGCGAGGAGGAGAAGCTCCGCCTCGGAGGCGACATCCAGCGGCGCATCGGCGTCAAGACGAGCCGCGACGAGCCGCTGGCCCGCTTCACCACGATGCGCGTGGGCGGCCCGGCCGACCTCTTCACCGAGGTGCACAACCTCTTCGAGCTACGCGCCCTGGTGCGCTTCGCGCGCAGCCGGGAAGTGCCGCTCTTCATCATCGGCCGCGGCTCCGACCTGGTCATCAGCGACGCCGGCATGGGCGGGCTGGTCGTGCTCGATCGGGCCCAGCAGGCCAAGGTCGAGGACGGCCGACTCACCGCCGACGCCGGCCTGCCCATGGCCAGGGCGGCCACCATGGCCAGGGATGCCGGCCTCTCCGGCCTCGAGTTCGGCCTGGCCATCCCGGGCACGGTGGGCGGTGCCGTCTGGGCGAACGCCGGAGCGCACGAATCGGACGTGCGCGCCGTGCTCGAGGCAGCCAGCGTCCTGCGCGCCGACGGTAGCGAGGCGACGCTCACGCCCGACGAGCTCGGCTTGGCCTACCGCGACAGCGCGCTCAAGGCCGCCCCCGAGGGCAAGCCGGAGGTCGTGACCTGGGCGCGCTTCCGGTTGACGCCGGCGACGGCCGAGGAGGTCGCCGCCCGCCTCGACGAGATCCGGCGCTGGCGTCAGGCGCACCAGCCGCTCGGACTGCCCTCGGCCGGCAGCGTCTTTCGCAACCCGCCCGAGGGTCCCTCCGCCGGCCAGCTCATCGACGAGCTCGGTCTCAAGGGCCGGCGCGTGGGCGGTGCAGTGGTCAGCGAGAAGCACGCCAATTTCATCGTCAACGACCGCCAGGGCAGTGCCGCCGACGTGCGGCGCCTGGCCGAGGAGGTGCAGGCGAGCGTGCTGCGGGAGCGCGGCGTGCGGCTTCGTTTCGAGATCGCCTTCGTGGGCGACTGGAGCGATTGGGAGGCGGCCGCGTGAGCGCGGCGCGAAGCGGCCTCGACGCTGGTGCGACGCCCGTCGTGGTGCTGCTCGGCGGGCCGTCCGCGGAGCACGACGTCTCGCTCGTCTCCGGCCGTGCCATCGCGGCCGCGCTGGCCGCCCGGGGCCACGCCGTGGAGTGCTGGCTGATCGATCTCGCGGGAGCGTGGTGGCAGCTGCCACGGGAGGCCTGCGACCCGGCCCTGCCGGCGACCGCCTACGACGACCCGACCGCGCTCGGTGCCCAGGGACCGCGCGGCGCCGGGCAGGTGCTGGCCGCACTGGCCGCGCGCCGGCCCGCGCCCGTGGCCTGGATCGCCCTGCATGGACCGTTCGGCGAGGACGGCACGCTGCAGGCATTGTGCGACGCCGCCGGGCTGGTGCACACCGGTTCCGGTGTCGCCGCGTCCGCCCTGGGCATGGACAAGTCGCTCTTCAAGCGCCTCGTGAGCGCCCTGGGCATGCCGGTGCTGCCCTGGCTGGAGATCGCGGCCGCCGATCAGGCAGGCGATCCCGGGGCGGGGCTGGCACGGCTGCGGGCCTTCGCCGCCGGCCTTCCCGACCGGCGGCTGATCGTCAAGCCTGCCCGCCTCGGCTCGAGCATCGGCATGCGCATCGTGCATCGGCCCGACGGTCCCGAGCTCGAGGAGGCCCTCGCCGAGGCCTTCCGCTACGACGACCTCGCCCTTGCCGAGGCCTACTTGGCCGGCGCACGCGAGCTGGAGGTGAGCGTGGTCGGCAACGGCGCCCGCGACCTCGCCACGTACGGGCCCGGCGAGGTCTTCCCGGGGCACGAGTTCTACGACTACTCGGCCAAGTACAGCGCCGGCGTCTCGCGCACGACGGACCGCCCCGAACTGTCCGAGTCGATGCGCCGGACGGTACGCGAGCTGGCGGCCCGCGCCTTCCTGGCCATCGGGGCGAGCGGCTTCGCGCGCGTCGACTTCCTGGCCCGCGGCGACGAGGTGCACATCTCGGAGATCAACACCATCCCGGGCTTCACGCCCATCAGCCTTTTTCCCGTGCTCTGCGCCGAGGGCGGCTACGACTTCGGGGGTATCGCGGCCCGCATCGTCGAGCTGGCCGTGGAGCGCGAGGCATATCGGCCGCGGGCCCGCCTGACGCGGGCTGACCTGCCCTGAGCTGTCCTCTCGAGGCGGGCCCGTGACGCTGCCCGTGCGTGGATCGCGCCGGCCGCGCCGGCCGCGCGTCGCGCGCGTCTCGGCGCGGCGTCGCTCGACGCGCATCCTGGCCTTGGTGGTGCTCGTGGCCGCGGCGGCCAGCCTCTACGGCGTCAGCGTCAGTGAGGCGTTCGCACTCCGCTCGGACGGCTTCGAGGTGAGCGGCGCTCGATTGACCGGCTCGGATGCGGTGCGGGCCGCAGCCGAGCGAGGCGGTGGCGGCCCTGGTGCCAACCTCTTCGCGCTGCGCACGGACGCCGTGGCCGCGCAGCTCGAGGGGCTGCCCGCGGTGGCCGAGGCAGGCGTGCGCGTGGCCCTGCCCGACCGGCTCATCCTCGAGCTGCGGGAGCGAGAGCCGATCCTGGTCTGGGTGGTCGGCACGCGCCGGCTGCTGGTCGACGTGGAGGGTTTCCTCTTCGCCGAGGATCGCGGCACGGGCGCAGCCCTGCCTGCGGTGGGGGACGCACGCGCCGCATCGGCCGCGCTGGCGGTGGGCGGGCGGCTGGAGCCTGTCGACCTGGCCGTGGCTCGCCAGCTGGGTGCCATCAGGCCGGCCCAGCTCGGCTCGAGCGCCGCGTCGCTGGTGCTGGCCATCAGCGACGGCGAGGGCTACACCATGGACGCTGCGCCTGGCCTGTGGCGCGCCGTCTTCGGCATCTACACCGCCACCCTGCGGCCGCCGACGCTCGTGCCGCAGCAGGTCCAGTGCCTCACCTCCCTGCTGGCGGGGCGTGAGCCGCGCGTGGCGACGGTCTACCTGGCGCCTGCCGGCGAGCGCTGCGGCACGTTCGTCCAGCGACCGGCTCCGGCACCATGACGGCGCCGCGACGCCGAGCAGCACGGCAGCCGCACGGTGGCCGGCATGACCCGGTGCGCGGTTGCCGCGATGCACCGCCGTCGGGTAGCCTTGGCGGGTCAAGGGCGCACGATCGGCGGAGGTGGCGAGGACGTGTGGTTGCCCCTGGCGGGACTCCTGCTGGGCGTCCTCCTGGGGCTCGTCCTGCAGGTCACCGTCAGCTTCGAGCTCGCGCGCTACTCGGCGGTGGGGATCCTGGCGGCCCTCGACTCGGTCCTGGGCGCGGTGCGCGCCGAACTCGAAGGCGCGTTCAACGACCGGATCTTCGTCTCGGGCTTCATCACCAACGCGCTCGTGGCCGTGCTGCTGACCTTCGTCGGCGACCGGCTCGGGCTCGACCTGTACCTCGTCGCGCTGCTTACCTTCGGCCTGCGCATCTTCCAGAACGTGGCCCTCATCCGGCGGCACTTCCTGTGATCGTCGCCTGAGCCGGCCGAAGCCAGTCAAGTCGAACCACCAGCCAGCCAGCGAAAGGAAGCCGTGGACAGAGAAGCCGTCCTGGTCGCCATCGACGTCGGCACCAGCAAGGTCGTGGCGCTCATCGGCGAGACGACGCGCGACGGGTCGCTGAACGTCATCGGCAAGGGCACGCCGGCCTCGTCGGGGCTCAAGAAGGGCGTCGTCATCAACATCGACCAGACCGTCTCGTCCATCGCTGCGGCCATCGAGGCCGCCGAGCGGCACTCCGGCTACAAACTGGAGTCGGCCTTCGTCTCGGTCGGCGGCGCGCACGTCGAGAGCCTCAACTCGCGTGGCGCGGTGGCCGTCAGCGGCCCGCGCAAGGAGGTCAGCCACGAGGACGTGGCGCGTGCGCGCGAGGTCGCCCAGGCGGTGACCATCCCCAGCAACCGGGAGGTCCTGCACGTCCTGCCGCGCGGCTACATCGTGGACGGCCAGGAGGGTGTCAAGGACCCGGTCGGCATGAGCGCCGTCCGACTCGAGGTCGAGACGCACATCGTGCACGCCTCGGCCACGGCGGTGCAGAACCTGCGCAAGTGCGTGCAGCACGCCGGCGTGCGCATCGACGAGCTGGTGGCCGCCTCGCACGCCTCGGCCGAGGCCGTCCTCTCGGACACCGAGAAGGACCTCGGGGTGGCCGTGGCCGACCTGGGTGCCGGCACGACCGACCTGGCGCTCTTCCTCGACGGCTCGCCCTTCCACTCGGTCGTGCTGCCCATCGGCGGCAACAACGTGACCAACGACGTGGCCATCGGTCTCAAGACCAGCCTGCAGGCCGCGGAGGACCTCAAGATCCGCCACGGCACCTGCTCGGTGGCCTCCGTCGCGCCCGAGGAGCTGGTCCAGGTCGAGACCATCGGCGAGGAGCAGGGTCGGACGGTGCAGCGGCGCGAGATCGCCGAGATCATCGACGCCCGGATGCGCGAGCTCTTCGAGAAGGTGGGCGAGGAGATCCGCGCCGCCAGCCACGGCGGCATGCTGCCGGCAGGCCTCGTCCTGACCGGCGGGGGAGCGCAGCTGGCAGGCGTCGCCGAGCTCGGCCGCGAGGTGCTCCAGATGCCCGTGCGGGTCGCCGCGCCGGCGGGCGTCGGTGGCCTCGTCGACCACCTCATCACGCCCTCCTTCAGCACCGCCATCGGGCTGCTGCTGTGGGGTGCTCGGTCGCTCGGCGAGGAGCCGGGGCGGTACGAGTCGGCGCCCGCATTCGGCGCCATGGGCCGGCTGCGGGACTGGCTGCGCAACCTCTTCCCATAGGCGAGTGTGGCGCGCGATCGGCCGTCCCGAGGGTCGATGAAGACCAGCCGGCTGAGCATCGCCACGGGCAGCGCCCGCGGCGTCTTCGACCTGACCGCCGAGTGCGCCAGCTTCGTGGCGGGCGAGGGTGACGGGCTGCTCTCGATCTGGGTGCCCCACGCCACGGCGGGGCTGGTCGTGCTGGAGCTCGGCGCCGGCAGCGACGGCGACCTGATGGCGGCACTCGACCGTCTCCTGCCGCGCGACGACCGCTGGCGCCATCGGCACGGCTCGGCGGGCCACGGCGCGGATCACGTGCTGCCGCTGCTCGCGCCGCCATCACTGACCGTGCCGGTCGTGGACGGCCGCCTGGCGCTCGGCACCTGGCAGTCGATCGCCCTCCTGGACCCCAATGCGGACAACGGGATGCGGACGGTGCTGCTCTCCTTCCTGGCCGGCTGACGGAGCGGACGAGGTCGAGCTCCGATCTGCAGGGCGCGCCTGGTGCATCCGCGCACCGGCTGCAGCGCGGCTCCGGGGCACCGGCCTCGGCAGGGGTTGCGCCCCCCGGCATCGCCCGGGCTATACTCGCCGGACCTCGCCGGACTCGTCGCTGCACCGCCCCGCAGCCCCGGGACCGGCGCCGCGCACCGTCAGACAACCGACCCTCAAGCGCCCCGGAGGACACCCATGCCGCTGCGGTCCGACTCCGAGAACTTCGCCCTCATCCGCGTCGTCGGCATCGGTGGCGGCGGCAGCAACGCCGTCAACCGGATGATCCGTGCCGAGATGATGGGCGTGGAGTTCATCGCCGTGAACACGGACGCGCAGGCCCTGCTGCAGTCCGATGCTCCGCACAAGATCCGCATCGGCGACAAGATCACGCGCGGCCTCGGCGCCGGCGGCGACCCCAGCATCGGGCAGCGGGCGGCGGAGGAGGACTCGGAGAAGATCTACGAGGCGCTGAAGGACTCGGACATGGTCTTCCTGACCGCCGGCATGGGCGGCGGGACCGGCTCCGGGGCGGCGCCGATCATTGCCGAGGTGGCCCGCGACGTGGGTGCCCTGACCATCGGCGTGGTGACCAAGCCCTTCAACTTCGAGGGCGCCAAGCGGCGGCTGAACGCGGAGAAGTCGAGCGAGGCGCTGCGCGACAAGGTCGACACGCTGATCACCATCCCCAACGACCGGCTCCTCGACGTGGTCCAGAAGAACACCTCGATCGTCGATGCCTTCCGGGTCGTGGACGACGTGCTGCGCCAGGGCGTCCAGGGCATCAGCGATCTGATCACCGTGCCGGGCCTGATCAACCTCGATTTCGCCGACGTGCGCGCCATCATGAAGAACGCCGGTTCGGCGCTCATGGGCATCGGTCGTGCCAGCGGCGAGGGCCGCGCGGCAGAGGCGGCTCGCCAGGCCATCGCCAGCCCGCTGCTCGAGGTCAGCATCACCGGCGCCCAGGGCGTCCTCTTCAACGTCACGGGCGGCCCCAGCCTGGGCCTCTTCGAGGTCAACGAGGCGGCCGAGATCGTCAAGGAGACGGCCGACCCCGAGGCGAACATCATTTTCGGCACGGTCATCGACGAGCGCATGGGCGAGGACGTGATGATCACCGTCATCGCCACCGGCTTCGATGTCGCCAAGCGGCGCGAGTTCGCGCGCTCCGAGTCGGCGTCCGCCTACGAGGTCTCCTCGGGCCTGCGCACCGGTCGTGAGAACCGCGACTTCCTGCGCGAGCTGGAGGCCGAGCGAGCCGCGGTCACGGCGCCCGTCCCGGCGATGCCGGCAGCCGCCATGCCCGAGCCGGCGCTCGAGAGGGAGCGACCGGCGGCCGAGCGCATGGATCGCGCCGAGATGCCTTCGGTGCGCGCCGACTCCTCGCCGCGGCGTCCCTCCTACGAGACCGAAGACCTCGACATCCCGGCCTTCCTGCGCCGGAAGGGCTGACGCCGCGCGGGCGGGAGGCCCGCGCTGAGCCTCGGGCTGCCGCCGACGGTGACCGAGATCGCGTTGCACCCGGAGGCGTCAGAGGTGGCCGTCCTGGCCGCCGCCCGACGGAGGGTGCTCGAACGCATCGCGGACGCCGCCGACGCCGCCGGCCGCGACCCGGCGGGCGTGACACTCGTCGCCGTCTCCAAGACGGTCCCGCCCGAGCGGCTCGTGGCTGCCGTCGCGGCCGGACTGGAGCTGCTGGGCGAGAACCGCGTCCAGGAAGCCGCCGCCAAGGCGCCGCTGGTGCCCGGCGCCCGCTGGCACCTGGTCGGGCACCTGCAGGCCAACAAGGCCCGCCGCGCGGTGGAGCTTTTCGCGGCCATCGAGTCGGTCGACTCGCTCGAGCTGGCCGTGCGCCTTGACCGCCTGGCCGCCGAGTCGCGGCCTGGCGTGCCCCTGTCGGTCCACCTTCAGGTCAACGTGGACGCCGATCCTGCCAAGGCCGGCTTCACGCCCGACGCGCTGGCCGCGTCCATCGGCGAGCTGGCCAGCCTGCCGGCGCTCGAGCTGGTCGGCCTGATGACCGTGGGCCGGCTGGTCGAGCGGGCGGAGGAGGCCCGCCCGACCTTCGTGCGGCTGCGCGAGCTGTCGGAGCGCCTGCGTGCCCGGGAGGGCCGGCTCGGGCCGGGCCTCTCGATGGGCATGAGCGACGACTTCGAGGTGGCCGTCGAGGAGGGAAGCACGCTGGTCCGGGTCGGGCGCGCCCTCTTCGGGGAGCGTCGGGCCGACTGAGCTACCCCGCGCACGCTCCTTCGGAGCCGCGGCTCACGGCTGGCGGCGGCCTCCGAGACGCCGCGACCCGCTGGCTATACTCCGCTGGCGGTGGCAGTCGTCCTCATCTTCGTCAAGTTCCTCGTCATCGCGCTCTACGTGGTGCTCCTCGGGCGCGTCCTGATGAGCTGGATCAACCCGCGTTTCGACGGGCCCGTGGGACGCTTCCTGTACGAGACCACGGAGCCGATCCTGGCTCCCATCCGGCGCCTCCTGCCGCAGACGGGCATGATCGACTTTTCGCCGCTGGTGGCATTCCTGCTGCTCTCCGTGATCGCCGCCGCGATCGGCCTGCGCTGAGCGCGCCGGCGGCCATCCTCTCGGTCCGGCTCACGCCGCGCGCCGGCCGCGACACGCTCGACGGCCCGCGCGCGGATGGTGATCTGGCGGCCCGGGTCAGCTCGCCGCCCGTCGACGATGCCGCCAATGAGGCTCTCTGCCGGCTGGTGGCGCGCCAGCTCGGGCTGCCGCGCGGTGCGGTGACCATCGCCTCCGGCGGCCGAAGCCGCCGCAAGCGCCTCCAGCTGGCGGGCATCACGGCCGACGCGGTGGCCGCACGCTGGCCCGGGGTGCGCGTCGTTGACGCCTCCGCCCGAGCCGCCGGATAATCCGCCCGTCCGGCACGGCCCGGACGCCGGGGGCGATTGGCTCAGTCGGTTAGAGCGCGCGGTTCACATCCGCGAGGTCACTGGTTCGAATCCAGTATCGCCCACCACCCTGCCTCCCACCCGGCGACGGGCGGCTGCGGGGCGGGTTTTCAATACCGCTGCAAGATGCGGCCGGGGATGCACGCGTGCGCGCCGCAGGCTGACCGCGTCACGCTGACAACCGCAGCCGGCAGGCGCGGACGGGACCATGGGGTCGGAGGACCAGTGGGCCAGGGGTCGGCGCCGCCTGTCGTCAGGGCACCGGATCGCCGTCCGGCACGTCCTTACGCACCTGCCCGTTCTGCTCGCCGCGCGACCCGACGGCGGGACGACGTGTTCGATGCACGCCGGAGACGACTCCGGCCACGCCACCGGAGCCGACCATGGGACTGGGAACCGCACGGACCGAGGCTCGTGCCGCGACGCTTGTCGCGACGCGTAGTGCCGCCCTGCCCAGGCTGGGTGCGGCCGCGATCGATCGCCTGGCACTCGCGTGGTACGGCCTGCTCACACTGATCAGCGTCTGGCCTCTGCTGCGCGCGCCCGAGCGCACCGTCGTCGCCGTGCCACTCGACCCGGTCTTCCAGGCCACCGTGCTCCAGCGCATCGCCGACCATCTGGTGCGGCTCGACTTCGCGCACCTTTGGGAGGGCGGCTTCTTCTATCCCGCCACCAACACCCTGGCCATGTCCGATTCGCTGGTCGCCCTTCAGCCAGTGGCCCTGCCGCTACTGCTCCTGCTGCGCGAGCCGATCCTGGTGGCGAACATCCTGTTGGTGGCGACCTTTCCACTGGCGGCCATCTCGGCCGACCTGCTGGCCCGCCTCCTGACCCGCTCGCGCGTGGCGGGCTGGGTGGCGGGCACCATCTTCGCCTTCGCCGCCTTCCGCTTCGCCCACATCGGGCACCTCAACCTGCTCCAGTCGTGGACGCTGCCACTGGTCTTCCTGGCGCTGGAGCTGGTGCTGCGTTCGGGAAGCCGCCGCGCGGCCATCGCCTGGGGCGCGCTCCATGTGGTGGTCGCCGGCACGGCCTGGAACTACCTGCTGATCCTGGCCCTGACCGAGCCGATCTACCTCCTGGCACGACTTGCCCTGGCCGAGGACCGGCGTGCCGCCCTGCGGCGCGTCGGGCTGCTGGTCCTGCCGGGACTCCTCGCCGCCCTGGCCATCGCCGTCCTGGCACAGCCCTACATCGCCCTCCGCGAGGAGGGCTTCGCGCGCAGCGAGATCGACACCTTCGACTTCTCCGCTCGCGCGACCGACTACCTGGTGCCGGCCGAGCACGGCGTGCTGACCGGGCCGCTCTCCTCGTTCTGGCGGCCGTTCACCGGGCAATACGAGCGCTCGCTCTCGCCCGGCTGGGCCGCCCTGGCACTGGCTGCCGTAGGCGCCGCGGTGGCCCTGCGCCGCGCGCATGGCCGACGGCGCTGGCTGCGCACCTTCGGGCCGTGGCTCGCGGTCGGTGCGGCGGCGTTCACCTTCAGCTTCGGGCCGCGGCTCTGGCCCGAGGCGCGCTGGCTACCGGGGAAGGTCGAGGACTACCTGGTGATGCCCTTCGGCTGGCTCGACTCTTTCTTGCCGCTCGAGTCGATCCGTTCGCCGGCGCGTTTCGGAGTTTTGGTCCTGCTGGCGGTGGCGCTGCTGGCGGGCGCCTGGACCGCGCGCTGGTGGCGCGCCCGGGCCCTCGCCGCGCAGGGACGCCTGCCGCTGCGCCTCGTGGCGGGGCTGGCCCTCGTCTTCATCCTCGAGTACAGCGTTCTGCTGCCGACCGCGCCCACGTTCTCCCTCTCCCGCCCGCCCCTCGTCTACGAGTGGCTACGCGACCAGCCGGCCGGGCCGGTGATCGAGCTGCCCACCAACGAGCCCGACCGAGCACTGCACGGCGCGACCGTCGACGGTCATCCGCGCCTCAACGGATGGAGCGGCTTCGTTCCGCCAGTCAGCGCCGAGGTGAACGCGGGCCTGCTCTGGGCGGGCGTGGTGCCCGAGGAGGACCCGGCCTGGCTGCGCGAGGTGCAGGACCTGGGCGCGCGCTATCTCGTGGTGCACGAGGCCGACGTGTCGCCGCGCACGAACGACGTGCTGCGTGCCCATCAACTCGCCGGCCGTATCAGGCCCGTGGCGCGCTTCGGCTCCGAGCAGGTCTACCTGATCGAGCCCGGCCCCACGCGCCTGGCGGAGGATCCGGCGCGCGGGCCCTGACTCAGACTCAGAGGCCCAGGAAGGGGCCGGTCCGGAGCCACCACTCCCAGAGGGCCTTACGGTCCGCGTCGCGCGCGACGGCCCAGATCAGGATGCGCGACGCGTCGTGCGTCCACCACAGGTTCGCCTTGCCTTTCTCGACGTAGCAGAGGAGGTAGCCGGCTCGCTCTCCGCCGGTCCGCCACTCTTGCAGCGCGCGCTCATCCGTGGCACAGGCTCCGCTCTGGAAGATGCCCCGGTTGCCGCCCTCCCAGAAGAGCACGGTCTTGGGACTGCCGAGACGCGTGTCGACGTTCCGGAACTCGTAGACTCGCACCGCCTCCGGGTTGGACGCCGTCGGTGCGCAGCGCAGGTTGGTCTCAGACATCTGCGCCGTGAACAGGCCGGAGGCCGGGTCTCCCGAGCGACCGTTGATGCGTTGACAGTCGCGGCCGATCGTTGGCGGCAGGCGCTGCATCAGCCGGCGCTCGGCCGTGTTCGGGAACGGCTCGGCGGTCGGGCTACCGCTGACGCTGGGCGGAGACGCGGCGAGGGTGGTCGCGGGCGCACTGGCCGTCGGCGCTGCGCCACGCAGGGCGAAGGCCAGACCGACGGCCCCGAT
>DASSPM010000090.1:0-2842 GCA_035699625.1 Candidatus Limnocylindrales bacterium
GGCCTACCTGCAGACGCTCGACAAGCACGACCGCCATGAGATCAGGCGCAAGTTGCGCCGCGCCGCGGCGCAGGGCAGGCTCGAGTTCCGGCTGGTCGAGCCGACGCCGGAGGCCATCGACGCCTTCATCGAGCTCCACCAGGCGCGCTGGGGCGAGCAGGGTCTCTTCCCGCCCACCGAGGGCGGGCGACGCAGCCGGCGTTTCATCACCCGGCTCGCCGAGCTCGAGCTGGCAGAGGAGGACCGCCGCCAGCTGCAGCTCGGCCACCTGCTCTCGGACGACCGGGTCATCTTCGCCGCGCTCGGCTTCGACGACGGCACGACGACCTACTTCTACAACGCCGGCATGAACCCGCAGGCGCGCAGCCTCTCACCGGGCGTCGCGGGCGCCGCCTTCTATCTGCGCGACCGCATCGCCGCCGGGCGGCGCCGCTTCGACTTCCTGCGTGGCGACGAGCCCTACAAGTACGAGTGGGGCGCCGTGGACGAGCCCGTATTCAGGCTGCTGGTCCGGCGCGGCTGACCTGTCGCCTACGTCGCTGGCGCCTGCCGGGTGAGGCGCATACTTGCGCTTCCGAACGCCACGACCCCATCGTCGATCGCGAGGCGGACGGACGCCAGGAGGAGCGTCAAGCTCTGGAGCCAGATGTGCGGCAGCGCCAGCAGGACGGCGACCGGCAGGAGCCACCGTCTGTCGGTCCTGGCGGCCCACGCCGCGAGCAGGATCGCGGCGGGAAGCCTGACGATCAGCGGCAACGCTAACAGCGCCGGCCCACTGGCCTCTCGGTTCTCGTAGAGCACGGCCAGCCAGCGGGGCCACAGTTCCGGGGCCAGCAGGAATGCCGCCGCCGCCAGGAGGGAGGTCGTACCCAAGGCGATAGCGAGGCTGCGCCACTCGAAGCGCGCGGCGAACCAGGCAAGACCGATCCCGGGCGTGACCTTGGTCAGGAGCGGCAGCGCCCACGCGGATGGCCAGTGGAAGCCGGCGTAGACCGCGGCAGCGAGCAGCAGATGGACATTGCCGTTGAGGAATTCAGGCACCGCGAAGAGCAGGAGTGACGTCCGCCACGGCCACGGGATCCTGTTCGTCAGCCAGAGGGCGATGCCGATGTTGATGCCCGCCCAGATCACGTAAAAGACCGGGTACGGCAGCAGCGTGAAGGGCACGAACGCGAGGGCGAAGACCGGCGAGTAGGCGTACTGGCGGCCGCAGATGCAGTAGTCGGTGTAGACGTCGCGGAGTGTTGTCGACCAGTAGTCGTGCGCGTCCGTGTGGGTCCCGCTCAGATGGATCAGCAGGTAGATCACCGCCAAGATGGCGCTGCCCACGAGGAGGCCGTCGCGCACTGCGCGCCATCGGAGCGCGGTGCGGTCCAGAGGAAGACCGAGGCTCACGACATGAAACCGCCGGCCGTCCGAGGTGGACGACCGGCGGTGCTGTCGCTGGAGCGTCAGGAACCGGCTAGACGGCCTGACCGATGTACGACAGGATCGTGCTGATCTGGGTGCCGAGGAAGATGAGTGCGAGGATCGCGACGATGGCGATGAGCGCAAGGATGAGCGCGTACTCGGCCAGACCCTGGCCGCGCTCGTCATTCCGGAACAGAGCGATCAAGTGACGGTGCCTCCTATACAGGGAGATAAGCCCGCGCACCATAGTCCTGCCCGGCGCTCTTTGCAAGATGCCCGATGGTACTGGCCACCAACACCACGTGACTCGCTCAGCGTAGAGATCCGCTCCGATCAGGCCCTGACCGGGCTCCAGTAGCGCTCGGCGTAGCCCTCGACGCCGCCGGCGAGCGCCACGCGCGCGTGGTAGCCGGCGAGGTCATCGAGCATGCCGCGCTCGCCGTCGAAGAGGCGCTGCACCTGGCTGGCGTAGACGCGCAGGCCGGCCGCCTTGCGCTCCATCGAGTCGCTGATGTCGGCGTAGCGCGCCTGGAGCTCGACGCCGGGCGGCAGCTCGAGACGGCCGTCGGTCCAGCGCGCTGGGCCCTCGAAGTCGCTCCACCAGGCGTAGGGGAAGTCCTCGTAGAAGGTCATCCGGCCGGCCAGGTCGGGCCCGGGCATCACCCAGCGGCGTCCCTCGGCCAGCATGGCCAGGCCGACCTCGCGGCAGAGCTGGTGGTCCACGTGGTTACCCACGGCCAGCGGGAAGTAGACCAGTTGCGGCTCGAGCCGCAGGATCTCGCGCCGCAGCAGCTCGAAAGGCGCCTCGTCGTCCTCGCGCACCTCGCCCAGCAGCTGGTCGTCGCCATCGTAACCGCGGAAGACGGCGTCGGGCAGGTCGAGCTGCACGATCGAGGCCTCGGCGAACCAGGCGTAGCGCTCGTCCTCGAGTTGCCGGATCTCGGTCGGCTCGGCCGCCTCCCAGTCCACCGCCTCGTTGCTGCCCTGGCCGGGTACCGTGTCGGGCAGGGGCCGGTCGGGCGACTCGGCGTTGGTCACGTTGGCGTTGCGCAGCCAGGCGGCGCGCTGCCAGAACTGGCGCGCCTGCGTGTTGGCGCGCTCCTGGGTGATGGCGATGCGGTCGGGCTCGGCCATCCAGGCCGGTGCACCGCCGGCGGCCACGGGCACGGGCAGGTCGTTCTCGATGGCCGTCCGCCGGAAGGCCTCGGTGTTGGGCCAGAGGGCCTTGGTGCCGAAGCCGAGCGAGGTGCGCTGGTAGTCGGTCAGCTCGCCGCCCGCGGCAGGGCCGCCGCCGAAGACGGTGATGATGGTCACGTTGTGGCCGAGCTCGCGCAGGCCGGCGATGAGGCCGCCGCAGGAGAGCGCCGCGTCGTCGGGGTGGGGAGAGACGAAGACGTGCGTCACGGACCCGGAGGATAGCAGCGCACAGCGT
>DASSPM010000091.1:0-17423 GCA_035699625.1 Candidatus Limnocylindrales bacterium
GCCTGGCGCGACTCCAGGCCGGCCACACGCTCCGCCGTCTGGGCCCGCTTCTGCTCGTGGCGGCCTGCCTCGATGCGCGCCTGGGCGATGAGCAGCGCGATCTCCTCGAGCTCACGGTCGAGTGTCTCCGCCTCGGCCCGGGCCTGCCGCGCGAGGTCGAGCAGGCTCGCTCCCGCCGCCGTGGCCATCAGTCCTCCGGGATCCGGATCCAGCCCTGCTTCATGGCGTAGACGACCGCCTGCGTGCGGTCGTTGACCGACAGCTTGCGCAGGATGGAGCTCATGTGGTTCTTGACCGTCTGCTCGGAGATGGAGAGGGCATAGGCGACCTGCTTGTTGGTCATGCCCTGGGCGATGTTGTCGAGGATCTCGACCTCGCGCGGTGAGAGGGGCGCGAAGATCGGTTGCGCCTCCTGGCCGTAGACGGCCAGCTCGCGGAACTCCTTGAGCACGCGGCTGGCGACGGTCGGCTTGGCGAAGACCTTGTCGTTGATGAGGTACTCGCCGTTGGCCACGCGCCGCACGATGGTCACCAGGTCGGCCGGGTCGACATCCTTGAGGATGAAGGCGGCCGCGCCGGCCTTGATGGCGTCGAAGAGCTGGTCCTCGTCCTCGTTGACGGCGAGCACGATGATGCCCGCGCTGGGCACCTCGCGCTTGATGCGCGCCGTCGTCTCGATGCCGCCGGGGCTGGGCAGCGAGAGGTCCATGAGCACGATGTCCGGGGTCTGCTCCTCGGCCAGCTGGTAGGCGCTGCGCGAGTCGTCCGCCTCGCCCACGATGTCGAAGTCCGACTCGCGTTCGAGGATCTGGCGGATGCCCACGCGGAAGAGCGCGTGGTCATCGACGATGAGCAGCTTCGTGCGCTGGTTGGGGTTGCGACGATCCGGCCCACCGCGCCGCCGATCCTGGCCGCCGAAGTCCTGTGCCATGGGCTATCTCCTCTCCGGTCCGCTGATGGTAAGTCGTACGCTCGTCCCGGTCACCCCCGAGTCGATGGCGAGGTCGGCGCCGATGAGCTCGGCCCGTTCGCGCATGAAGCGCAGCCCGAAGTTGCGGTCCCCCGCGCCGCCGAGCACCTGGGCCACGTCGAAACCACGCCCGTCGTCGCGCACCTCGAGCATCCAGGCCGACGCGTCCTCCCCGTCCGGAGGCTGGTAGGCGGTGCGGATCTCGACGCTCGACGCCGCGGCGTGCTTGCGGATGTTGCGCAGGGCCTCCTGGGCCACGCGCAGCACGACCGTCTGCTGGGCCTCGGAAAGGAGCTCGTCCGGCGCGGCGAGGTCGACGCGGACCTCGATGCTGTCGGCCACCTGCTCGGCCGCCTCGCGCAACGCCCGGCCGAGCCCGAGCTCGTCCAGCAGCGGCGGGCGCAGCTGGTTGATGAAGCTGCGCATCTCGCTCAGCTCCTTGTTGAGCAGCTCGCGCAGGGAGCGCAGCTCCTTGCGCGCCGCCGCCTCGTCCCGCTCCATGAGCCGCTCGATGATGTCGACCACGAAGACGGCGTTGGCCAGCGACTGCGCCGGGCCGTCGTGGATCTCCTGCGCCAGCCGGGAGCGCTCCGCCTCCTGGGCGTCGAGGATGCGCATGCCGGCAGCGGCGTCGTCGGGCGGCTCCCCGGTCGGTGCGGCCGGCTCGATGCCGCGCTCGAGGAAGAGCCAGCTCTGCTCCAGGTTCCGCACGGCCAGCTCGAGGCGGGTGACCTCGCCCTGGCGCCGGGCCACATCGTCGGCGGCCAGGTCGATGCGCGGCGGACCGCCGTGCGCGGGCGCCTGGCCAGCGCTGCCGGCCATCTCGGCCAGGATCTGGCGGGCCAGCTCGGTCAGGGCGCGCACCTGGTTGGCGCTGTAGCCGACCGTCTCCTTGGCCTGCTCGTAGAGGGCATCGAATCGCGTGCGCTGGCGCTCGTCCCCGGTGGCGCTCTCCATCGCGGCCGAGTATAGGCCGCGCGCACCCGGCGTCAGGGGCTGCATCGGGCGCTCAGCTCGTAGAGCTCGATCCCGGGGAGCGGGACGGGCATCGGCACGAAGCAGCCGGAGGCGTCGCTCGACAGCCGGCTCGGGCCGTCCACGATCAGCACGACCGGGGCGGTGAGGGACCGCGTGAGGCGGAGGATGGCGGCCGGCGGCTCGTCGGGCAGCGCGGCGACGGGCCGGCGGAGCGTCTCCGCCAGCCAGATCGGGCGGTCGCTGATGACGTCTGCGCGCGGGGCGGTCGGACGGTCGCTCGAGGCAGGCGGCAGGTGATCAGTCACTAGAGCGCTGAGCAGTGCGAAGCGCGCCGCGTTGCCGCGGGCCGCGTCCGCCGTGAGCCCGACCTGTAGCCCGACCAGGGGCAGGGCGATGACGAGGGCCGCGAGCGGACCCAGCCAAGCGTTGTCACGCGACCATGCCCGCGCGGCCCGGATCCGCGCGGTCGCCGCATCCAGGCCCAGCGCCGCCAGGACGACGAGCGCCAGGAGTGCCGGCCCGGCCGAGTGGAGGAATGTGCCCCACAGCGTCGCGACCGGGAAGAGGAGACCGATGACGCCGAAGATGAGGCCACCAGCGAGCGTCAGCGCCCCGAGCGGGGTGCCGAGCGGGAGTGCCCTGCGCCGTGCCATGAACGGCAGGGTCGCGAGCCCGAGGAGCCCGACCGGCAGGGTCGGCAGCAGCAGGACGTTGACGAGGTCGTGCCGGAAGGCCTCCGCGATGTTGCCCAGCAGCCGTGCCGGGCCTTGCGCCAGGAAGCGCTCGAGCGTCGGGCGCTCGAGGTATGCGAAGACGTCGCTGTTGGCGACGAAGAAGAGGTTCTCGACCGCCTGGCCGGAGAACGGTGAGCCGAAGACGAGGGCGTTGCGCAACAGCCAGGGTGCCGTCACCAGCGCGCCAGCCGCGATGGCCGGCATGAGCCGCCGCGCGAACCCCGCGGCGCGGCTCCCGACCGGGTCTCCGCGCCCATCAGCGGCGGCGAGGATGAGATAGCCGATCCCGAGCAGCGCTCCCTCCTGGCGCGAGAGATACGCCAGGCCGAGCACGAGGCCGAGCAGCGCGCCGCGCCGCCGGTCCCGCAGCGCCCCAGGCATGAGCACGCAGGCAAGGCTCCCGAAGAGGGCGAAGGGGAGGGTGGAGTCGGGACCGGCCGTCGCCAGCAGGAACGGCGCCAGCAGCGCGGCAAAGACCCCGGCCGAGAGCGCGACCATCGAGGCGCGGCGTGACGGGAGGGAGATGCGCTGGGCGGCATCCCGGGCCACGAACCAGGCCAGCGGGGCCAGCAGCGCGCCGAGGACGGCGAAGGTCAGCTGCGCCGCGGAAAGGCTCGGGCCCCACAGCAGCATGCCCGGTGCGGCCAGCAGCGATGCCATCGGCATCCACAGCTCGAAGGCCGGCCGTGGGGCGCCCAGCGGCCCGGTGGCGTAGCTCCACAGTGCATCGGTCACGAGGCCGCGTCCCTCGACCAGGTTGCGCGCCACGCCGACGTAGTAGGCGCTGCCCTCGGTCGGCCACCACGGGACCTGGGCGATCGTCCAGAGACGCACGAGCAGCGCCGCAAGATAGAGCCCCAGCGCGGGTGCCCAGCGCGGCGCCGCAGGCGGCTCGAGCCCTATCGGTCGCAGCGGTCGTCACCCGGCTGGAAGCAGACGGCGAACAACACCGCACGCGGAGCCCGCAGACGCGCCGGCACTGGGCTTCCCGGCGCGGGCGCGGGGTCCTGCCCGCCCGCGGTCCCGCCCGGAATGAGCACCAAAGGATCCGAGAGCCAGCTAGGCTCGGCCTCGCCCAGGAGGACCGGAGCGAGGGCCTCGGTCGTGTAGTCACGCTCGAGCACCAGCCAGCGCACGTCGTAGAGGCGCATCGCCTGCTCGACGACGGGCAGCGGATCATCAGGCGTGACGATGCCCGAGCGGGCGGCCAGATGGTGGTAGGCACCCGGTTCGGGGCTCATCACGCGCTCCTCCGCGGGACGAGCACGAAGGTACGCAGCGATCGCTTCGCGGCTGTCCTGGACGTCTCGCCAGCCGCCCGTGGCCTTGATGGTGGCACCGACAGAGCCGACCAGCGAGACGCCCAGCGCCATCACCGTGAAGTTACGGGTAGCGCGGCCTGGCTCCCAATGTTGCAAGCGTCGCGCCGCCGCGACGACGGCCACCCGGATGCCCTCGAAAGCCAGCAGGTACCCGTGCGGCACGAGCGCCACGGCCGAGTGCAGGAATGTGCCGTGATCCACGTGATACGCGGAAACCAGCGCGCTGAAGGCGAACAGCGCCACGAGATAGACGGCCCACGGGCGGCTCCAGGTCGCCCGTCGATGGTGCCAGAAGCCGATGACACCGAAGGGCACCAGGTAGACCAGGAAGGGCACCACGGCGAACCATTTGACAGCATCCACGAGGCCCTGCAGCCGGCTGGCGAGGATCGGCCCCGGCCCCTGTGACAGGAAGGACCCGAGGGTCGTCTCCGTGGTCACGCTGTAGAGCTCGCGGTAGCTCTGGATGAACAGGATGCGGCCGCTCGCGGCCGACGGCGAGAGTGAGCCGAACACCTCCAGCTGGCGCGCATACCAGGGCGCAACGACGATCAGGAAGATGGCGAAGCAGCCGAACGCTGCGCCCCAGCCGATGGCCGGCCGGTGGTCGTCGCCGCGGTCGCGCCAGATCCGCCAGCGCCCCGCAAGGAAGGTCAGGGCGAATGGGAGGCCGAGCAGGACCCCGTCGTTGCGGCTGAGGGTGGCCAGGCCCACGATCAGTCCACCCAGCAGGAACGCTCGGCCGTCACCCGCAGCACCGCGCGCGCACAGCCACAGGGCGAGCGCGCCCAGCAGCATGTACAGGGCGAAGTTGTCGGGCTGCGTCAGGAACGGCAGCACGCCCAGCGGTGCCACCGAAAGGACGGCCCCGCCGACCACCGTCGTGCGCGGCAGCCCTGCGTCGCGGGCAATGACCACGACCAGCGGCGCCACGAGCGCGCCCACCAGCCAGAACGGCAGGCTGTAGGCAAGCGCGTGGTCGCCGAGCAGCAGGATGAAGGGCACCTGCACGAGCACGCCGAGGGGCATCCAGTGCGCTCCGGCCGGGATCGGCAGTTGCCCGACGGCCGGCAGTCGGCCGCCCACGTCGACGAAGTTCCAGATGTAGTCGATGGTGTAGCCGGCGCCGGCCGCCAGCTGGCGCGCCACCGAGACGTAGTAGAACGAGTCGGCGTAGGCGGGTCCGGTGAAGGGCAGCGCGGCGACGACACGGACGAGGAGAGCGACCAGGAAGACGCCAAGCAGCACCAGCCCCGTCCGCGCGAGGGTCGGGCGATCGCCTGCGTGTTGGGCCGGCGCGACCGCCGTCACTCCGGTGACCTGGCGGCGACGGCCGCACCGAGACCGCGGGCCCTTACCCCGGCCGGTCGCAGCTCAGCGCGCCGGCTGGCGTCGGTCAGCGGGATGACGGCCGTCAGCACCGCCAGCGACGTCGCCCAGAGCACGGGCATGGCGATGGTCGCGGCGACGGGCACGGTCCAATGGCGGTCGCTGCGCGCGCCCCAGGCCACGAGCAGCGCGGCGGCGGGGAGGCGCACGAAGATGGGCACGTGGATCAGCGCGCCGCTCGTGGTCGAGCGAGGCAGCGTCGCCAGCAGCGAGCCCACCCATTCCAGCCAGAGGCCTGGTGTCGTGGCCAGCGAGACGGCGCTCACGATGGCGGTCGCACCGGCCACGATGGCCAGGGAGCGGTACTCGCGCCTGACTGCGAACCAGACCAGCCCGACGCCCGGCGTGACCTTGGTCAGCAGCACGAAGGCCCACGCCGCCGGGTACCGAAAGCCGAGCGTGATCGCGGCCGCCATCAGGAGATGGATGTTGCCGTGATAGAGCTCGAGGGCGACCGGGGGGAAGGCCAAGGCGGCGAGCCAGCGCCGCCTGCCCCCCAGCCAGAGGGCGGTGCCCAGCAGCACGGTGGAGTAGAGCCAGAGGAACTGCCAGAACGGCAGGGCACCCAGGGGGTCAAGCAGCTGCCCGATGACCGGCGCGTAGCGGAAGGAACCCAGGCCCGGACCCTCCGGCGTGGCACCCGAGTAGAGGTGCGCCAGGTCGATTGCCCACCAGGACATGGCATCGAATCCGAAGGTGCGCACGCTCGGGGTGACGACGAGGAAGAGATAGCCGCCGAATAGCAGGCCGGACAGCACGAGCCCGTGGACGACCGCCTGACGCCGGCGCTCCTGCCGGGACCCAGCGACGGCCGCGGGCAGGTGGGCGCGCCAACGAGTCAGCGGCGCGGTGACGGAGAACGGTCCCACGACGCGGCAATCTACCATCGCCCGGGAGCGCCGCCGACGGTACGAATGGCCCACCCGGAAGCGGCTCGGCCGCTGCTAGGCTTCCGGCGTGGTCGCTCGTGGCGCAGAGCCGTCTGCTTCGGGGACCTGGACGGGGCGGCCCGGTATCCGCACGTTCGGTTCTCGGAGATTCCGCATGGTCGTGGCCGCCACCCTGTGGGCGGTCGGGGCGGTCATGCTGGCGGCGATCCTCGCGCGACAAGCTGCCGACCCTGGGGGGCAGTACGGCTTCGACTTCGCGACATATCACCGGGCCAGCGCGGAGATGCTCTCGGGGCGCTCCCCGTACGCCCCGGAGATGTTCCGGGCGCCCGTTCCCGCGCAGGGCCCCGGTGCCCAGGTCTACAAGTACCCGCCCGTCTTCGCCGAGGCGCTCACGCCGTTGGCCGTCCTGCCGCTGCCGCAGGCGCAACTCGCGTGGCTGCTGCTCCAGACGATGCTCGTGGTGGCCGGCGTCTGGCTGGCCGGCTCCGCAGGCGGTCTCGCCGCGACCCCGGAACGGCTCCTCTGGAGCGGCGTCGCGGCGACCTGGTACCTGCCCATCTTCGACACGCTCTGGAAGGGCAACGTGAGCGGGCTGCTCGCCTTCATGGTGGGCCTTGGCGCGCTGCTCGGCCTGCGCGCCGGCGCCGCGGCCGGCCTGGCAGCCCTGATCAAGGGCACCACGCTGACGCTCGTGCCGATGGCCCTGCTCGCGCCGGGCTCGGCCCGCCGCGGGCTGGCCATCGCCGCCGGGCTGGGCATCGTCAGCCTGCTCATCGCGCCAGGGGCCTGGCTCGACTACGCCGCGGTGCTGCCCAACCTGGTGGCTGGCTCGGCGGCCTTCCCGACCAACCTGGCGCCTGACGCGCTGGTCTCCCAGCACGGCCCGGACGCCATCCGATGGCTGGCCGGACCCATCCGACTGGTCACGGTCGCGCTCGGGGTCGGCTTCCTCCTCGCCGGCTGTCGTGCCGCCCGGGCGACACAGCTCTGGCCGCTCGCGTTGACCTGCGGCGTGGCGGCGATGCTGCTGCTGCCGAGTTCGATCTGGTACCACTACCTGGCGCTCCTGCTGCCCGTGGCCGCGCTGGCGTGGTCGCGCGCGACGGCCGGCGGGCGCATCGCGATGGTCGCCTCTGGCGCACTGGTCTCGGCCGCCCTGGCCTGGCTGCCCCTGGCAGTGCTCGGCGCAGCCGGCATGCTTGCCGCCAGCCTGAGCAGCCTCCGCCCGCAGCGCCTCAGCGGGGAGTGAAGCGGCGGGCGATCCTGCGCCGCCTCGCCCTCGTCGGCAGCGGTGTCGGCTGGGGCCTGGCACTGGCCGCCTTCATCGTGCTCATCCGCCACGACGGCGGACGCGCCTACGACGCGCATGCCTACTGGCTGGCGGGTCGCGCGGTCCTCGAGGGCCGAACGCTCTACGAGCCCGCCAGCATCTCCGAGCTCGGCGCGTACCTCTACCCGCCCATCTTCGCCCAGCTCTGGGCGCCGCTCGCCCTGCTGCCAGAGCTCGCGTTCGCCTGGGCCTGGCGCGCCGTCTGCTTCGCGGCCCTGCTCTACCTCGCCGGGTCGCTGCGCAACGTCGGCCTCTGGTTCCTGCTGCCGCTGACCATCCGCGAGATCTCGATCGCCAACGTCACCTTCCCGGTGGCGGCACTCACCCTGGCCGCGCTGCGGGGGCGCGCCGAGTGGCTCGGTTTGGCCGCGCTCTGGAAGTTCGGCCCCGCACTCACGGGGCTCTACGTCCTGCTGGTCCGACCCTCGCAGCGCCGTGGCCTGCTCGCCGGTGGCGTGGCCGTCGGCCTCGCCTGCCTGGTCAGCTTCGCCATCGCGCCCGGCGCCTGGTTCGACTATCTCCGCTCTCTGGGCTGGCGTGCCCAGGTGCCGCTCGACGGTCCGCTGCTGGTGGCCATCCTGCCCACGGCCAGCGCCGACTTCGCGCTGCGCTTCACGCTCGGCCTGGCCCTGATCCTCGTCGCCGCCTGGCGAGGCTCCGACCGGCTGGCCTACGCCGTCTCGATCCTGGCCTCGCCGACCCTCTTCCTGTCGCGGCTGTCGGCGCTCCTGGCCGTCCCGCGCGCTGCCAGGGAGGCGGACGATCGACCGCGGGCCCGCTGGTACGATGCCCCGATGCCGACGGTGCCCCCACGCCTCAGCCTCGTCATCCCCGCCTACAACGAGGCCGCTCGCATCGGCCCTGCGCTCGACGAGCTCTTCGGCTATCTCAGGCGCCCGGGACCGGCCCGCGACGGCGGCAGGCCAGCCTCGGGACTCGGCCCCGTCGACGTGATCGTGGTCGACGACGGCAGCGACGACGGCACGGCCGCGCTGGTCGAAGGTCGCCCGGAGGCCCAGCCCGGCCCGGGTGGTGAGTCGCCCACTCTGCGGGTGCTGCGCATCGAGCACGGCGGCAAGGGCGCCGCGGTACGGGCCGGCATGCTCGCGGCCACGGGCGACCTGGTCATCTTCACGGATGCCGACCTCGCCACGCCGCCCGACCAGGTCCCCGACCTGGTGGACGCGCTACGCGCGGCCGACGTCGCCCTGGGATCGCGCGTCCAGCCCGACGGCAGCGACCGCCGCGCCAGCCAGCCGCTCTACCGGCGGCTGCTCGGGCGCGCTTTCCGCGCCCTGGCACGCGCCTGGGTGAGTACCGGCCCCGTACCCGACACGCAGTGCGGCTTCAAAGGCTTCCGGCGGGAGGCTGCGGCCGACCTCTTCGCGCGCCAGCGTGTGACCAGCATCGTCTTCGACGTGGAGATCATCCACCTCGCGCGGCGCCGTGGCTACCGCATCGCCGTCGTGCCCGTGCACTGGAGCGACAAGCGCGGCTCACGCATGCGGTTGCGGCCGGGGCTGGCGCTGCGAGTGGCGTGGGACCTACTCCGTATCCCGCTGCTCCATCGGGCCGTGGCGGCACGGACCGAGATCGTTCAGGGCACCCAGTAGCCGCCGAAGGCGAGCAGCGCGAAGAGGCCGAGCAGCCCCGCCGAGAGCAGCGGCCAGCCGGCGCGGAAGAGACCGTTGCGTCGGTTCGCCAGGATCCAGGCGTAGGGGAAGGCGACCATGGCGATGCGCCCGATCGCTTCCAGGCTGCCGCTCGCGAAGGCCATGCCGAGATAGAGCACAGGGATGCAGCCGTACGCCATCCCCAGTCCATCCGGCCTGACGTAGACGAGGAGGAACACGGAGAGGCACAGGATGACCAGCAGGGCCATCAGGTATGGGCTCAGGCCGGCCGCGAGGTTCGTGCCCGCCTCGACCGAGCCCGACGTACCCGGCCCGGCCCTCCCCCACGCGACCTGCGCCGTGAAGAAGGCTCGGGGGTCGCCGGTCAGAGACGTCGTGTAGGCGAAGAACCCGACGACGGCGAGCGGAGCCAGCCCCAGCGTGACGAGGTTCGGACGCGGTCGCCAGCCATCCCGGGACAGCCAGAGCCAGGCCAGCGGGATCACGAGCACGATGCCCTGGATCCTGGTCAGGCAGGCCAGCCCAAGCAGCAGCCCGGCGAGGACGCGCCGGTCTCGCTCCGCTGCCAGGAAGGAGCCGACGGTCAGTGCCAGGAACAGGCTCTCGGTGTAGGCCATGGCGAAGACGAAGCCGAACGGGAAGATGGCCATGAGCGTGGCAGCGCGCGCGGCCCGGTGCGCCGGCATCCGCGTCCGGCCGAGCTCGTACAGCAGCACCATGGCGACCAGGAAGGCAACGTTGGACAGCAGCACCGCGACCAGGCCCGCCTGCTCTGGCCAGGGCCACGAGAGGACCCTGACGAGCAGCGGGTAGAGCGGCAGGAACGCGAAGTCGTGGTAGACGCCGGCGACCGGGGCTGCGTGATAGCCCTCGCGCACGATGCCCAGGTAGAACCAGCCGTCCCACGAGGTGAGGCTGCGCAGCAGCGGTGCCTGCTCGCCGCTCGTGAGGGCCGGATTGCGGACCATGAGCCGCTCGGCGGCGAACGCAGCCAGCAGCACGATGGCGCGGCTGGCCACGAAGGCTCCTAGGATGGGCGCGAGGTGAGCGCGGCGGCGCGGCGGCACATGCCAAGTCTAGGCAGGACACGCATGCAAGGATCCCAAAGCACACCTGGTGGCCCACTCATCGGTCAACGTGCCGGCCGTCGTACATCGACCGGAACCGCGACCACGTCCCGGACCATCGCTGTGAACGTGTAGCATCCGCGCCGGTGATGCCGCGGCGCGCTCAGGCCGCCCGAGCCCTCGGCTGGCTGCTGACGGTCGCGCTCAGCTTGTGGGTGCTTTTCCTGAGTGGCACCTACTTCGGGATCTCGCATCCGGTACCGAAGATCGGCTTCGACGTCCTTGTGGGCGTTGCCTTTGTCGCCGCGCTTCTACGGTCGCTGCGCTCAAGGTCCGCGGGCACTCAGTTGCTGGCGCCTCTGATGGTCCTTCTCGGGGGCCAGGGTATCGCCGCCGCTACGGCTATATCGCCCAGTCTTGCCTGGCCGCGGCTCGGTCTGGCGGGGAGCCTTGTCCTGCTGTACGCGGTCCTCGTCCGGGCGGTCGGTGATCCCTGGTTCCGCCGCCGTCTGGCGAGCCTCGCGATCGGGGCCCTGACCGCCGGCGCGATCCTTTACGTGGTCGACGCCGCGCTGCAATGGGTGACGCTGATGTCCGCGTCGGGAAGACTCTTGGCCCCGCCACCGCGCCCCGGCGGCGGGGCACTCTGGTTCGGTGCCCCGCAACTGGCGGCGCTCTTCTTCGCCATCCTCGCGCCTGTCGCATATGGGTTTGCCCCGCCGTCCAGCCGGCGCGAACGATCGCTGGCGACGCTTGTCGCGGCGCTCGTCGCCGTCGCCATCATCGTGTCGGCGGCCCGGAGTGTCTGGATCGGTTGCGCCGCGGGCCTGATCACCTTCCTCGTCCTCGAGGGCGGCTCCGTGCGCGCTCGGGTCAGCGTGGCTCGGCTCGGTCGCACCGGACAGCGAAAACTGCTCGTCGCCCTCGCCGGCCTTGTGGGCATCCCGAGCTTGCTGCTCCTGCCCATCCTCATCGGCCGGGCGAGCCTCCAAGGCCTCGAGCTACGGGTTCCGCTGTGGGAGACGGCGGTGGCGGCATTCGTGGCGGATCCGCTCACCGGCATCGGCCCTGGCAACTGGGGGTTGTGGAACGACCGGCACCTGGCAGCAGGCGTGCCCAATCTGCACCTGCCACATGCGCACGACATGTATCTGGAAGCGCTCGCAGAGTACGGCCTGCTGGGTGTGCTCGCCGCCGTGCCGCTGGCTGCAAGGGTCGCATCGATGATCAACTCCGGGCGTCGGTCGTCGGACCCGATGGTCCGGCGCTGGGCGACGGTGGCTGCGACGGCTGTGGCGATCTACCTTGGCTCGCAGCTGACCGAGAACTCCAGCAACGTCCCCCTGGCTCTGATCTGCCTCATGGTTCCCGTGGCGGTCCTCGATGCCTCGCTGTCCGCGCGCCGGACGGACGCCGCCCCGATGCCGGCAGGATTCGGGCTGCGCATGGCGCCCGGCCGCCGCTCGTGGCTCGCGCTGGGGATGCTGGCGATCCTCGTCTTCGGCCTCAGGCTGCGGAGTGACGTCATCGAGTGGCGGATCGGTCAGGCATCTGGCGCCAGCGCACGAGGTGACTGGGGACAGGCCGCGGTCGAGCTGGGCGAAGCGGCCTGGCTAGACCCGGCTTTGCCGATCGTCCAATGGAGCATCGCCCTTGCCAACGCCAGGAACGGCGACCCCGCGGATGCTCTGCGCCGCCTCGAGCAGGTCGTCACGGTCGACCAGCACAACCAAGTCCTCGTGGATCAGGCCTGGCTACAGATCGCGGATGGGAGGGATCGGCAGGCGATCCTCACTGCGAGGGCCGCACTGGAGCGAACGGGGCTGCCCGATGTCCGCTGGCAGCTGGCCGATGGCGTCGTCGCCTTCAATGTCGGGGTCATCGCCGAGCGCGCGGGGGAGCGCTCGCTGGCCACCGAGGCATACGCGCGCGCGCTGGTGGTCGACCCGTCGTTCGCCGCCGACGACTACTGGCTCGATCCTGCCCGCGTCGTCGATCGGACATCGGTGCTCACGCAGGCGTCCGCCTTGGCCAGGGCATCGGAGCGGCTGGGGCCGGTGGTTGCAGCGGATGTATGGCTCGAAGCGGGCTGCGCCCGGCAGGCCGCGGCCGAGCTGAGCGCCGCGCGCCCGGGTACCGACAGGACAGTGCGGGAACTCGTACTCGAGCACGCCCAACGACCCGCGCTGCTGCGCCGGGAGCTGGAGCGCCTGGCGCAGGCGGATCCGTTCTCGCCAGCGCCGGTGCGCTGGCTGGCGCGGCTGGCAGCGCTCCAGGCCGACGCTGCCTCGCTGAACCGATACCGTTCATGGCTAGGTGTTCTTGCCCCGCACAATGCCGCTATCGTCGGCACTGTGCGTGGCTCCGTGCCCGCCCCGCCGTCGCAGCGATCACTCTCCAGCCTCGACATCGTTCCCGTCCTGATCTACCAGGTGGAGTCGCTCCCCGAGCTGCTCGTGCCGCAGGCTGCGACCATCGGCCAGCGCCTGCCAACGAGCGTGGTGGGACCACGGGGCTTGCAGGCGAGCTGCCCCTGAGCATCCCTGGGCAGGGTAATCGGCAGGGTGAACTCCCTAGCTCGTGAGGGCGTCGCCGCTGCGTGCCGGCTCAGGTGCCAGAGCCTGCGGAGCCGGAGCGCGTGATGGCCCGCGCCACAGAGCAGGCACCCAGCGCGGGGCACCCGCCAACGGCAGAACGGCCACGAGAAGCGAGAGCCCGTGGACCCACAGTGTGGGTAGCGCCAGCAGCACGGCGACCGGCAGCGCCCACCGATGATCCCTGGGCGCGGCCCAGATGATCAGGCCGGCGGCCGCGGCCAGGCGGACCGGCAGGGGGATCGGGATGCTGAAGTCGCCCGCCGGCCGAGTCTGGCTCAGGCTCGCCAGCCACTGCACCCAGAGCCCAGGATCCGCGATGGCCGAGACGAGGACGAGCAGGAGTGTCGCCATGACGGCGACCGCGAGCTGCCGCCACTCCCGTCGCACCAGGAACCACAGCAGCCCGATCCCCGGGGTCACCTTCGTGAGCAGGATGAAGGCCCAGGCGGCCGGGTGACGGAAGCCGACCACTACCGCGGCTGCCATGAGCAGGTGGATGTTCCCCAGCGACAGCTCGAGGATGACGGGCAGGAAAGCGAGCCCATAGAGCCACCAGCGTCCGGCGAGCCACAGGTAGGTCCCGGCGAGGAGCCAGAACCAGAGCCAGCTGAAGGCCCAGAACGGCAGAGCGCTCAATGGCGCCAGGAGCTGGGCGAAGAGTGGCGCGTAGCGGTACGTGCCGCTGCCGTGGGCGCTGGCTGTCCCCGCGTAGAGATCATCGCGCGGGAAGCCCCAGTACGAGGCCGTATCCCAGGCGAATCCGCCCGCGATCGGCAGTGCCAGGACGAGCCACCAGGCCAGGTTGAGGACCGCCGTCAGTAAGAGGCCGTGGCGGATGGCCCGTAGTCGCGGGGGCGAGAGCAGGCGCCGCAGCGTTGCCCGAGCGTCATCCGCGGCCATCTCGCGCGAAGTCTAGCCGCCGGCAGGAGGTGCGCGATGGCCTGCCCGTCCGGTACTGTGCGGCCATGTCTCGGTCAGCTCCAGCGTGACGCCCGGCTCGCTCGAGGGCGCCTCGGTGCATCCTCGCCCCGGTCATCAGGCGGCTGGCTGGGCGGCCTCCATCTTCCGATCCCGCTGGACGCCGCTGCTCGTCGCGGCCTATGCCGCTGCGGTCTACTGGGTCATCGCACAGCGCAGCACGACCTTCCGGCCGGACTACTTCTTCCTGGCCGATGCCTTCCTGCATGGCAGGACCTGGGTCGATGCCACCGGTTGGCCGCCGGCGTTCGACCTGGTCATCCTGGGCGATCGGCTCTACTTCCCCTTCCCGCCGTTGCCGGCGATGTTGCTGGCCATCCCCTCGGCCATCGTCGGTGCCGGGACGCTGGTGCCCTTCGAGCGGCTCATCAACGTCGTCGTGGCCGGTCTGAACGTCGGCCTCTGCTGGGTGCTGCTCAGCCGCTTCGACGCGGGTCGCATCGCCGATCGGATCTGGCTGAGCGTCTTCTTCGGCTTCAGCACCATGCACTGGTGGGTGACCGTCGTGGGCGGCCCGTGGCACATGACCCAGCTGCTGGCCACGACGGTGACGTTCGGCGCCCTGCTCGAGGCGACCGGCCGGCGCCGTCCGTGGCTCTTGGGCCTGCTGGCCGGCGCGGCCTTCCTGGCACGCACGCCGACGGTCATGGCGCTGCCGCTGTTCGTGGCCGTGGCGGCCCTCCCGCCGGGCGCCGTGGATATCCGGGCCATCTGGCCGGTGGCCCTGCGGCGTGCCGCCCTCTGCCTGGCGGCCTTCACTCCTGCGGTCATCTTCACGCTGGCCTACAACGCCCTGCGCTTCGGCTCCCCGTTCGAGTCCGGCTATGCGCTGGCGACACTGCCGCCGTGGCTGGCGGAGCTGCGCGCGATGGGGCTCTTCTCACCGGTCCACCTGCCGAGGAACCTGGAGTACCTGCTCTGGCATCCCCCGGAGTGGATCGGCCCTCCCAACTTCTTCAAGCCAGACGGGCTGGGCCTGTCGCTCTTTCTGACCAGCCCGGCGCTGCTGGTGGCGCTGAAGGCGCGCTGGCGCGATCGCTTCGTCGCCGGCGTGGGCGTGACCGCCGTCCTGGTGCTGCTGCCCAGCCTGCTCTACTACGGTGGCGGCTTCTACCAGCTCGGCTTTCGCTATCTGCTCGACTCGATGCCGTTCCTGATGGTGCTCATGGCCTCATCGGTGGGCGAGCAGGCCCTGTCACGACGTTGGAAGGTACTCATCGTGGCCGGCGTCCTGGTGGTCGGCTGGGGTTTGCGCTGGGCATAGGCGTCCTCCGCCCGCGCGGGCCTCTGGTCCATTCGTCCCGTTGCCGCGGCCGACGCACCGGCCTACGATGCGCAGCAGTAGACACGCAACCGAGGCAGCCGTGATCGTCGTCGTCATGCCGGCCTACAACGCCGCCAGGACGCTCGAGCGCACCTACCGTGACATCCCGCGGGATGTCGTGGACCAGATCATCCTGGTCGACGATCTGTCACGGGATGAGACGGTGGCGATCGCCTCACGGCTCGGGCTCGACGTGACCGTGCATAGCCAGAACCGCGGCTACGGCGGCAACCAGAAGACCTGCTATGCCAAGGCGCTCGCGACGGGGGCCGACGTGGTGGTGATGGTCCACCCCGACTACCAGTACGACCCCACCCGCATCCCCGCCGTCATCGAGCCGATCCTGGCGGGGCAGGCCGACATGGTGCTCGGCTCGCGCTTCCTGGGCGACCCGCGCGCAGGCGGCATGCCCGGCTGGAAGTGGATCTCCAACCGCTTCCTGACGGCGGTCGAGAACCTCGCCTTCGGGCTCCGGCTCTCGGAATACCACAGCGGTTTCCGGGCCTATTCCGCGCGCCTGCTGCGCTCTATCAATTGGCAGGCCAACAGCGACGACTTCGTCTTCGACCAGGAGTTCTGCGCGCAGGTGGTCGCCGGCGGCTTCCGGATCACCGAGGTCGCCGTGCCCACCCGCTACTTCGCGGAGGCCTCATCGGTCGGCCTCCGCCGCTCGATCCGCTACGGACTCGGGACGCTCGGCGTGGTGGTGCGTTTCCTGCTCCACCGCTGGGGCCTGTTCGGTGACCGCCGCTTCGTACCTGTGATCCGGACCACCGACTGACCATGCGGCGCTGGCTGCCCGCGGTCGCGGGCATCGGCCTGAGCGCCGTGTTCGTGGCCCTACTGCTGTGGCAGGTCGATCTCGGTCGGGTGGCAGACGTCCTCGCACGGGCGCAGCTGATCCTCCTGCCGCTGGCCCTCATCGGGCTGGCCGTCGACCTCGTTGCTCGGGCAGTTCGTTGGCGGCTGCTCCTGGCCCGGGAGCCTCGACCGGGGCACCGCGAGACCTTCCGCTACCTGGTCATCGGCTACCTCGCCAACAACCTTCTGCCCGGCCGTGCCGGCGAGCTGGTGCGCGCTCACCTGATGGGCACGCGTGCGGGTGTCGGGCGCACGCGAGCACTCGGCTCGATCGTGCTCGAGCGCGGCCTCGACCTGGCCAGCGCCTCGCTCCTGGGCGCGGCCGCGGGCGCGGCCGCGGGCGCGGACCCGGCCATCATCGGCGTCTTCGCCGCGGTCGCGACAGGCAGCTGCGCCGCGCTCGCCGCCGCCGCACTCCTGCCGCACCGGCTCATCCGCCGCACCGTGGATCGCCTGGCCATCGCCTTCGAGCATCGTCCCGCCCGGGCGGTGCTACCGAGACTGGCGGCCTTCACGCACGGCTTCCTCGACGCCGCGTCGCCCCGCGTCGTCGCCCAGGGCTTCCTCCTTTCGGTCGTCGCCTGGGTCGCCACGGCCGCGGTCTTCGGGGTCGTCGTGGCCGCGCTCGGGCTGACGCTCTCGCCGCTGGCGGTGCTGGCGGTGGCGATGGCGGCCAACCTGGGCCTCGCGATACCGTCCGCGCCAGCGGGTGTCGGTCCCTTCGAGTTCGCCGTCGTGCTCATGGCAGCGAGCGTGGGCGTTGACCCGGGAGCCGCCCTGGCCCTCGGCGTGGTGGTCCACCTGGCCACCGCGCTCCCGGTCTCGGCCGCGGGGGCGTACGAGCTGGCGCAGCTGCGCTGGAACCTGGGCCGCCTGCGCAGACTCGCCGGCATGACGGCGGGCGTGCCCGACGGCGCCTGAACGAGGTTCCCCGCCCATCCGGCGGAGCGGTGAAGACTGGCCGCTAACGGTAGCGTGGCGACGCTGCTGATGGTATCGCAGCCCGCGACGCAGCCTCAGCCCACCGCGCGGCGCAGCGCGCTCGCCACCTGTCCGGCCTGCCCCACGCTCATGCCCGGCCAGATGGGCAGGCTGATGGCCCCGGCGTAGGCGCGCTCGGCGGCCGGGAAGTCGCCCGGCTTCTGGCCCATCGAACGGTAGAGAGGGTGCAGGTGGAGCGGGATGAAGTGCACGCTGGTACCCACCCCCGCGTCGCGCAGGCGCTCGATGAGGCGGGCGCGCGCCGAGGCGATGCCACGCAGCGGACCCGGCAGGCCCGCCACACCGGGCAGCGCTTCGTCCACGTCATCGCCGACGAGCTGCGTGATGCTCGCGTGCGCATCGCG
>DASSPM010000092.1:0-22331 GCA_035699625.1 Candidatus Limnocylindrales bacterium
CACGTCGCCCACCTGGCACGCCTCGGGTTGACCGAGGAGGAGCTGGAGCAGCTGCAGGGCCAGCTCAACCACATCCTCGAGCAGTACGCCGTGCTGGCCGAGCTCGATACCGAGACCATCGCGCCCACCGCGCAGACCATCGAGCTGGAGAACATCCTGCGCGAGGACGTGGTCACGCCGAGCCTGCTGGCCGAGGAGGCGCTCGCCGGGGCCCCGGAGCGGAGTGGCGGCCACTTCGTCGTGCCCGGCATCATCGGCGAGCCGGAGCCGTGAGCGGTCCCGGCGCCACTGGGGGGTCGACCGCGGCGACGGGCGACCTGACGCGCCTCCACGCGCACGAGATGGCGGCCGGCCTGCGCCGGGGCGACTTCAGCGCGCGCGAGCTGCTCGAGGCCCACCTGGCGCGCATCGAGCGGCAGGACCGGGCGCTCAACGCCTGGACCTCGCTCGACCAGGAGCGCGCCCGTGGCGCGGCCGACAGCGCCGACCACCGGCTGGCCGAGGCCCGGCGCGAGGGTCAGGCCGCGCTGGACGCCCTGCCGCCGCTGCTCGGCATCCCGGTCGCCCTCAAGGACCTCGTGGTCACCCGCGGCCGCCCGTCCACCGCCGGCAGCCGCATCCTCGACGGCTTCGTCGGCCCTTACGACGCGCACATCGCCGAACGCCTCGACGCCGCCGGCGCGGTCGTGCCGGGCAAGACCAACATGGACGAGTTCGCCATGGGCTCGTCCACGGAGCACTCGGCCTGGGGGCCGACGGCCAACCCGTGGGACCTGGCGCGTGTCCCGGGCGGCTCTTCGGGCGGCACTTCGGCCGCCGTGGCCGCCTACCACGTGCCGGTCGGCATCGGTACCGACACCGGCGGCTCCATCCGCCAGCCGGCTGCCCTCTGCGGCATCGTCGGCCTCAAGCCGACCTACGGCCGTGTGAGTCGCTACGGCATCATCGCCTTCGCCTCGTCGCTCGACCAGATCGGGCCCTTCGGCCGCGACACGCGCGACGCGGCGCTCCTCCTGCACGCCGTGGCCGGCCGCGACGAGCGCGACTCGACTTCAGCACCGCTGCCCGTGCCCGACTACTCGGCCGCGCTCCCGGAGCGCGACGACGAGGCCGCCGCCTGGCTGCGCGGCATCCGCCTCGGCCTGCCGCGCCAGTATTTCGTGAAGGGCATGGAGCCCGGTGTGGAGGCGCGCGTGCGCGAGGCAGTGGCCGCCCTCCAGGCGGCAGGCGCGGACGTGGTCGACGTCGACCTGCCCCACACCGACTACGGCCTGGCCACCTACTACATCGTGGCGCCGGCGGAGGCGTCGGCCAACCTGGCCCGTTACGACGGCATCCGTTACGGCCTGGCCATCCGCGGCGGGACCGTGCTGGACGACTATCTCGCCACGCGCGACCGAGGCTTCGGCGCGGAGGTCAAGCGGCGCATCATGCTCGGCACCTACGCCCTCTCGGCCGGCTACTACGACGCCTACTACCTCAAGGCGCAGAAGGTGCGCACGCTCATCAAGGCCGACTTCGACCGCGCCTTCGAGACGGTCGATGCGCTGGTGGCGCCGACCAGCCCGACGGTCGCCTTCCCGCTCGGCGCGCGGCTCGACGACCCGGTCTCGATGTACCTCTCGGATGCCTGCACACTGCCCGTCAACGTGGCCGGGCTGCCCGGCATCTCGGTGCCCTGCGGCCTCGCCGAGGGCCTGCCGGTCGGTCTCCAGTTCATCGGGCGCGCCTGGGACGAGGAGCGCCTCTTCCGCCTCGGACGCGCCTACGAGGCGATCACCGCCGATGCCGACTGGCGGGGCCTCGACCCGACCGACCTGGCGCGCCTCGACGACCCCGCCACGCCCACGCCCGCCGAACGTCTGGCCGCTGCCCGCGCTGCCTGACCGCCGGCGGCCGACCCCTTTCGGGCGCGCCATGGCCCGTATACTCGAAAGCGCCCGCGCAAGCCGTCGCCACCAAGGGAGCCCGATGTCGACCGAGCCCCTCGTCTCGAACCGCCAGCGCCTCGCACAGCGCGTGCAGGCGGTGCCGCCGTCGGGCATCCGGCGCTTCTTCGACGTCATCGCCAGCATGCCGGACGTCATCAGCCTGGGCGTCGGTGAGCCGGACTTCACGACGCCGCCGCAGATCGTCGAGGAGGGCGTGCGCTCGCTGCGCGCCGGGCGGACGCACTACACCAGCAATTACGGCACGCTCGCGCTGCGACGCGCGCTCTCGGACCACCTGGAGCGCCTCTACGGCGTCAGCTACGACCCGGAAGGCGAGATCTGCATCACCGTCGGTGCGTCCGAGGCCGTGGCGGTGACGATGGCCGCGCTCATCGACCCGGGCGACGAGGTCGTGCTGCACGAGCCGTCGTACGTAGCCTACCTGCCGGCCATCCTCTTCAACGGCGGCGTGCCGGCCCTCGTTGCGACGAGCGCCGGGGACGCCTTCGAGCTCGACCCGGCCGCCCTCGAGGCTGCGGTCACGCCGCGCACCAAGGCCATCTTCCTGGGCTACCCCTGCAACCCCACCGGCGCCGTCCTGGATGCCGACCGCCTGCGCGCCGTGGCCGACGTGGCCAAGCGCCACGACCTGCTGGTGGTCAGCGACGAGATCTACGACCGGCTCGTGTACGGCGATCACAAGCACGAGGCGATGAGCGCGCTGCCCGGCATGAAGGAGCGCACCGTGCTCATCGGCGGCTTCTCCAAGGCCTATGCCATGACCGGCTGGCGGGTCGGCTACGTGTGCGCGCCGCGTGAGCTGCTCGAGGGCATCGTCAAGGTCCACCAGTACCAGATCATGTCCGCACCGACGACGGCCCAGGATGCCGCGCTGGCCGCGCTCACCGGCGCCGACCAGGACGTGCGCCGCATGGTCGCCGAGTACGACCGGCGCCGGCGCCTGCTGGTCGACGGGCTCAACCGCATCGGCCTCCCGACCTTCGAGCCGAAGGGCGCCTTCTACGCCTTCCCGAGCGTCGCCGGCACCGGGCTCACGAGCGCGGAGTTCGCCGAGCGCCTCCTCTTCGAGGAGCAGGTCGCGGTGGTGCCCGGCGACGCCTTCGGGCCATCGGGGGAGGGGCACGTACGGGCCTGCTACGCGACCGCCTACGATCAGCTGGAGGAAGCGTTGCGGCGCATCGAGCGCTTCCTGGGCACCCTCGGCTGAGGATGGCCCGCCTCGGCGCGGTCACAGCGCTGCTTGCGGCGCTGGTCGGCGCCATGGTGCTGGCTGGATGCACCTCGGTCACCGACGTCAAGGTGGGCGACTGCTTCGACGGCGGCGCGGAAGGCCAGCAGGTGATCGCGGTCACGCCGGTCGACTGCGCCAAGCCGCACGAGAAGGAGGCCTTCAGCGTCTTCGACTACCAGGGGGCGGGCGATGCCTATCCCGGGCAGGTGGCGCTCGATGCCGCCGCCGAGGAGCGCTGCCGGCGGGACTTCCAGGCCTACGTCGGCATCGACTACGACAGCTCCAAGCTCGGCATCCTCTATTTCACGCCATCAGAGGAGAGCTGGAAGGCCGGTGACCACGAGATCACCTGCGCCATCACCGCCGAGGATGCGGCGCAGAAGCTGACCGGCTCCAAGCGGGGCACTCGCGAGTAGCCGTGCGAGTCGGACGATGAGCGTCGCCGCGCCGCAGGCCCGTGGCACGCGCTACGAGGCAGTCATCGGCATCGAGGTCCACGTGCAGCTGCGCACGGCGTCGAAGATGTTCTGCGGCTGTTCGACCGACTTCCAGTCGGCGCCGCCCAACAGCCACACCTGCCCCGTCTGCCTCGGCCTGCCGGGCACGCTGCCGGTCATCAACCGGGCGGCGGTGGAGCACGTCCTCGCCACCGGCCTGGCCATCGAGGCCGAGGTCCCGGCCGTGACGCGCTGGGATCGCAAGAACTACTTCTATCCCGACCTGCCCAAGGGCTACCAGATCAGCCAGTACGACCTGCCGCTCGCGGCACGGGGCCGGCTCACCTTCGAGACCTCCGCTGGGCCCTTCACGGTGGGCATCACGCGCGCCCACCTGGAGGAGGACACGGCCCGCCTGGTGCATGTCACGGAGCCCGGCGGCCGGCGGGTCAGCCTGGTCGACTTCAACCGATCCGGCGTGCCGCTGATGGAGATCGTCACCGAGCCCGAGCTGCACACGGCCGAGCAGGCGCGCCGCTATGCCGAGGAGCTGCGGCTGCTGTTGCTCACCATCGGCGCCTCGGACGCGGCCATGGAGAGCGGCCAGATGCGCGTCGAGGCCAACGTCTCGCTGCGGCCGGTTGGGGAGTCGGCCTTCGGCACGCGTGTCGAGGTCAAGAACATGAACTCCTTCCGCTCGGTCGAGCGGGCGGTCGACTTCGAGATCGCGCGGCAGGCGCGGGCGCTCGACGCCGGCGAGCCGCTCGTGCAGGAGACCCGGGGCTGGGACGACGACCGCGGGCAGACCTACACCATGCGCGTCAAGGAGTACGCCGACGACTACCGCTACTTCCCCGAGCCCGACCTGCCACCGCTGCGGCCGGAGCCGACCTGGCTCGAGGCCATCCGGGCCCGCCTGCCGGAGCTGCCCGCGGCGCGCAGGACGCGCTATCGCGACCAGCTCGGGCTATCGGCGTACGACGCCGGTGTGCTGGTCGGGGACGCGGCCGCGACGGCGCTCTTCGAGGCTGCGCTGGCGGCCGACCCGGAGCTGGCGCCGAAGTCGCTCGCCAACTGGGTGAGCGGCGAGTACCTGCGCCTGGCCAAGCAGGCCGAAGGCGGCCGCGTCACCGTGGACCCGGTACAGCTGGCACGGCTGGTACGCCTGGTGGCCGACGGCGCGCTCTCCGGCACCAATGCCAAGCAGGTGCTGGAGCAGCACGTCGCCAGCGGAGAACCGGTCGACGCCATCGTCGGCGCGCTCGGCCTGCGCCAGATCAGCGACGCCGACGCGCTCACAGCGGCCGTCGACGCGGCCATCGCCGCCAACCCGGCGGCCGTGGCCGACATCCGCGCGGGCAAGGCGCAGGCCACCGGTTTCCTCGTCGGCCAGGTCATGAAGGCCACGCGCGGCCAGGCCAACGCGTCAGTCGTGCAGCGGCTGCTGCGAGAGCGGCTCGAGCTGGAGGACGGCTGACGTGGGGCTGCTCAACCTCGTGCTATGGGTGCTGGGGGCTGCGCTCATCGCGGTCGGGTACGTCAACGCCCGCGGCCCCTACCGCCAGTACCAGGTGCTGCGCGAGACCGACCAGAACCTGCGCCGCTACGACGACTGGCGCGGCGGGCGCCGCGACGAGGCTGCCGGCGAGACCGGCGCCGACGTGATGCGGCGCGTCCTGCTGCAACGGGCCCAGCGCTGGGCGGTCGTGGCGCTCGTGGGCGCCGTGCTGCTCTTCGCCGGCTTCGTGGTGCGCTAGAGGCGGGTTCCGATAGGCGGCGGGCGACCCGTGCTGGCTCGGCCCTCTGCCACTCCTGGCCCGTATGCACCCACGGACTCGTAGACAGGAGCATCGCCTTTCGTGGGCGGCGGGGAGCCCCGCGTGACCTTGCGCGCGACATCATGCGTGCACGCGGCGGCGTGGCGCCGCGCCCCGCAGCGGGCCGATCGGACCGCATTCTGGATAGCAGTCCTCGGGTGAATGAGGGACGGACGATCGCGCCGTTGGCAGCGGTAGCAGTCCTCGGGTGAATGAGGGACCGGCGAATGCGCCGCGCGCCGGTAGCAGTCAGCCGGCGGATCAGGGGCGGGCGGCCGGGCCGTCTGGGGAGGGTAGCACTCCCAGGGCGGCGAGCCGCCTTCCCGCTCAGCCTCCGTCCCGCGTGGCCAGTCGCAGGCGCCGGTGCTCGATGGCCGTGCAGCGGTCCATGACCACGGTCAGGCCGCCGGCATGCGCGATGGCGGCCGCCTCCCAGTTGACGATGCCGAGCTGCAGCCAGAGCGCGCGGCAGCCGGTACGGACGGCGCTCTCGGCCACGGCGGGCGTCGACTCGGCCCGCCGGAAGACGTCCACCACGTCGAACGGCCCGCCCGCCGCGACGGCATCCTCGAGCGTGGCGAAGACCGGCCGGCCCAGCACCTCGCGGTGGTTCGGGTTGACCGGCACGCAGTCGTAGCCCTGGCGAAGCAGGTAGGCCATCACGTCGTTGGACGGCCGGCTTGGGTGCGGCGACGCGCCGACCACCGCGATGCGCCTGGCGTCACGCAGCAGCTCCATCGCGCCGCGCGCATCGAGCACCGGCACGGGACCGGTGCCCTCCTGTGCGTCGAGATAGTCGATCGCCCGACGACGTTCGGCGTCCATGCGGGCATGCTACGCCGACGGGCCCGTGGCCGGCGCTCGCGCCGGCAGGCTGGCCGCTCGCTCACGCCGGCAGGCCGGCTGCCCGTCCGCCGGTTGCCTGCGCCTACGAGACAGCCTCGCGCTCGTAGGGCTGCCCCACGGCAGCCGGCGGGATGCTGCGGCCGACGACTCCCGCCAAGACCACGATGGTCACGAAGTAGGGGATGGCGTCGTAGGCCTGGCCGGGCAGGGCCCCGAGGATCTCGCCCAGCTGACCGGTCGGTGGGAAGAAGCCGATCGACTGGCCGATGGCCTGCGTCGACGAGAAGAGCAGTGCCGCGCCGAAGGCGCCCAGCGGCGACCAGCGGCCGACGATCATCGCCGCCAGGCCGATGAAGCCGCGGCCGGCGGTCATGCCCGCCTGGAAGGAGTTGGTGCCCTCGAGGCTCAGGAAAGCACCGCCCATCGCCGCCAGCAACCCGCCCAGGATGACGTTGCGGTAACGCACGCGGATGACGTCGATGCCGACCGTTTCGGCGGCGCGCGGGTGCTCGCCCACGGCCCGCGTGCGCAGGCCCCAGCGGCTGCGGAAGAGGAGTAGCTGGAAGACGACCACGACGACGACCAGCGAGAGCGTGATCGGACCCTGGCTGAGGAACATGTCGATGAGCCAGCCGATGACCGGGAGGTCGCGCAGCTCGCGCGGCGGGCTCAACTGCGTGAACGCACCGGCGCCGTTGGGCGAGCCCGACGCGATGAGCGTGTTGAGGTAGCCGGTGATGCCGAAGGCGGCGATGTTGATGATCGTGCCACTGATGATCTGGTCGGCCTTGACGCTGATGGACAGCCAGGCGTGGAGCGCCGACACCACGAGCCCGCTGGCGAGCGCCGCGGCGAAGGCGACGAGCAGCGCGGGCGTGATGCCGAGGACGCCCGGTTCGCCGGGCCCGAACATCGGCACCACCAGCACGCCGGCATACCAGCCCACGAAGGCCGCCGTGAGCATGACGCCCTCGATGCCGATGTTGACGACGCCGGAGCGCTCGCAGATCACCCCGCAGAGCGCTGCGAAGGCGATGGGCGTGGCGGCCTGGAGGATGATCGGCGAGATCGACGGCACCACGGCCACCAGGTAGCCCACGAGCTGGAAGGCGAGGCCCAGCAAGGGGATGGCGTAGAGGGTCTCGATGAGCGCTTCCATCAGCCCACCGTCTCGCTGCCGTACGTCTTGGAGATGGTGTCGGTCTCGGCCACCGGCTCCTTGACGCCGCGCAGGCGGAGCGCGCGCCGGATGTAGGGGCTGGCGACGAGGAAGAGGAGGATGGTCGCCTGGAGCACGTCCACGATCTCAGTCGGGATGCCGGCTTGCAGCTGCAGCTGCGGGGCTCCCGCACGCATGGCGCCGAAGAGGAGCGCCGCAAACACGACGCCGAACGGGTTCGAGCGTCCGAGCAGGGCCACCGCGATGGAGTCGAAGCCGACCGTGGATCCGAAGGACGCCGTCATCAGGTGGGTCACGCCCAGGACCACCGTGGCGCCCGACATACCGGCCAGCAGGCCGGCCAGCGACATGGTCAGGACCAGGATGTAGCGGGGCCGCATGCCGGCATAGCGCGCGGCGTCCGGGTTCGCGCCGACGGTGCGGATCTCGAAGCCGCGCGTGGTGCGGTAGAGCAGCCAGGCGACCAGGAGCACGACGACGCCGGCGATAAGGATGCCCAGGTGGCCCGAACGGCCGATGATGATCGGTAAGGCGGCCGTGCCCACGTCGTCGGTGATGGGCGAGGGCGAGCCGGGTTGGTCCAGCGGCCCGCTCACCATGGCCGCTACGACGGTCAGGGCGATGTAGTTGAGCATGATCGTGGTGACCACCTCGTGGGCGCCCGAGACGGCCTTCAGGAAGCCGGGGATGAAGCCCCACGCGGCGCCCGCCAGCATGCCCGCGCCGAGCGCCATCGGGATGGCCACGATGGCCGGCGACGTGTTGAAGGTGACGCCGATGGCGACCGACGCGAGGGCACCGACGAGGAACTGGCCATGGGCGCCGATGTTGAAGAGGCCGGCCTTGAAGGCCAGCGCCACGGAGAGGCCGCCGAGCACCAGCGGGGTGGCGAAGACGAGGGTGTCGACCTGGCCCTCGAAGGTTCCGAAAGCACCACGGAAGAGCCCGATGTAGCCGGTGATGGGCAGGGTCGGGTCGAAGGGCTTGGTCGGCTGGATGACCTGCGAGACCAGGATGACCACGGCCCCCACGAGCAGGCCGAGCAGGATCGAGATGAGGGGCAGGGCGACCAGCGACCAGACGCGACGGACCAGGGCGATGCCGCGCCCGGCTATGTCGTTCACGCGGCGCCCCCGGCCGTGTCCGCCGCCCGGTCCTCGCCGCCGGTGGCCATCAGCAGGCCGATCTCGTTCTTGTCGGCGGTCCGGCCGTCGCGCAGGGCGACGATGCGACCGCGGTACATGACCGCGATGCGGTCGGAGAGCTCGAGCACCTCGTCCAGCTCGGCCGAGACGAGCAGGATGGCCACGCCGGCGTCTCGGCGCGCGATGGCCTGGTGGTGGATGAACTCGATGCTGCCCACATCGAGACCGCGCGTCGGCTGGTCGAGCACGAGGAGCCGCAGGTGGCGCGAGAACTCGCGCGCCACGACGAGCTTCTGCTGGTTGCCGCCTGAGAGGATGCTGGCCCGCGCGTCGGCCGAGGGCGTGCGGCAGTCGTACTCGGCGATGCGTCGCTCGGCGGCCGCCCGGATGGCGCCGTCGTCGCGCATGCCGAAACGCGCGTAGGGCGCCTGGTAGTAGTCGGTCAGCACCAGGTTGTCGCTGCAAGGGAACGAGAGCACCAGTCCGAAGCGATGCCGGTCGGCAGGGACGTAGCCCACGCCCGCCTGGTGAAGGTCGCGCGGCGAATGCCCGGTCACGTCGCGCTCGCCGAGCGTGATCCGGCCGCCGACCGGTCGGCGCAGGCCGACGATGGCCTCGACGAGCTCGTCCTGGCCGTTGCCGGCGACCCCGGCCACGCCCAGGATCTCGCCCGCGCGGACCTCGAGGTCGACACCGCTGACGGCCTTGTTGCCGCGGTCGTCCTTGACTTCGAGGCCCTCGACCCGCAGCACCACGTCCGCGGGGTGGGACTCGCCACGGTCGACGGTCAGCTGCACCTCCCGGCCGACCATCAGCTCGGCCAGGTCATCCTCGCTGGTCTCGGCGGGCGTGCGCTCGCCGACCACCTTGCCGCGCCGGATGACCGTGATGCGGTCGGCGATCTCGAGCACCTCGTAGAGCTTGTGGCTGATGAAGACGATGCTGTGGCCGGCATCGGCCAACCGCCGCAGGACGCTGAAGATCTCGTCGGTCTCCTGCGGCGTCAGCACGGCCGTGGGCTCGTCCAGGACGAGGATGCGCGCGTCGCGGTAGAGCGCCTTGAGGATCTCCACGCGCTGTTGCCAGCCGACCGAGAGCGAACCCACCTTCGCGTCCGGGTCGACCTCGAAGCCGAAGCGCTTGCCCAGCTCGACGATGCGGCGGCGCGCTTCGGCGCGGTCGAGGAAGACGGGGTTGGCCATCGTCTCCTCGCCCAGCAGGATGTTCTCGGCCACGGTCAGGACCGGCACGAGCATGAAGTGCTGGTGGACCATGTTGATGCCCCGGGCGATGGCATCGGCGGGCCCGGCGATCTCGACCCGCTGCCCGTCCAGGAGGATCTCGCCCTCGTCCGGCCGGGCCAGCCCGTAGAGGATGTTCATGAGCGTCGACTTGCCGGCGCCGTTCTCGCCCAGCAGGGCGTGGATCTCGCCCGGGCGCACGGTCAGGTCGATGCCGTCATTGGCGACGACCCGCGGATAGCGCTTGGTGATGCCCCGCATCTCGAGTGCCGGAGCCTGGACGTGTTCCTCGGGCCCGGCGGGGGCACCCGGCGTGACCTCGGCCGTCATCGTCGCCTCACGCTGATGGTCGGAATCACGAGCGGGCCGGCCCCTCGGGGGTCCGGCCCGCTCGCCTGTCAGGCCGTCGGGACTACCGCTAGATGGACTTGATGTCCCCGCACTTGTCGGGGCAGGTCTTCAGGGTACCCGCCTTCATCTGTGCGATGGCATCTTCGAGCTTCTGCTTGAGGTCCGCCGGGACCTTGCTCTCGAACTCGTGGAAGGGCGAGTAGCCGATGCCGTCGCGCTTGGCATCCCAGTGGTCGTCGCCGCCCTTGGCGGTGCCGGCGACGATGGCCTTGATGTTCTCGCTGACCGCGAGGGCCAGCTTCTTCTCGGCGCTGGTGGCGATGCACTTGGCCGCGCTCGGGTACGAGAGGGCCTGGTCGACATCGACACCGATGCCGATGAGGCCGGCCTCGCAGACCGAGTCGAGGACGCCGTTGCCGGTCTTGCCGGCGACCTGGAAGACGACGTCGGGCTTCTTGGTCTGGATGAACTGCTTGCCGAAGTTCTTGCCCAGCACGGGGTCGTTGAAGGCCTTGACGAAGTCGCTCTCGGTGACCCAGGCGACCTCGACCTTGATGTTCGGGTTGATCGACTGCGCGCCGAGCTTGTAGCCCTGGATGTAGCGGATGCAGGGTCCGCAGAGGGTGATGCCGCCGATGGCGCCGATGACGCCGTTCTTGCTCAGCGTGGCGGCGACCATGCCGGCGAGGAAGCCCGCCTGGTCCTCCTGATAGCTGAGGGCGATGTACTTGGGCAGGAGCGTCGCTGCGTCGCCCTTGCACTCGAACTTGGGATCCGGCAGCCCTTCGGGGGTCACGCAGGGCGGTCCCTGGTCGACGCCGATGAACCAGGTGTCGGGGTTCTCCTTGGCCGCCTTGGTCGTCTCGTTGCCGAGGGCGAACCCGGCGGTCACGATGATGTCGGTGCCGTCGCCGAGCATCGCCTTGAGCTGGTTGGGGTAGTCGGCCGCATCCTTCGGCACGAGCACCTTCGGCTCGGGCGCGCCGATGGCGGCCGCGCCTTCCTTGGCGCCGACGAAGGTGTACTCGTTGAAGTTCTTGTCGTTGACCGTGCCGACGTCGGTGACCACGCCGACGGTCAGGCCCGAGGGGCTGGCGGGCGGACTGGTGTCCGCCGGGCTGGGGCTGGTCCCTCCCGTCGGGCTGGTGCCCGGCGTGCCGGTAGCCGCAGGTCCGGCACAGGCGGCCGCGACCAGCGCCGCCACGGCGACGATGGACAACGCTCTGTTGCGCATGCTTCCTCCTCCACGGCCCGCGCCGTCATGGCGCTGGGCGCTCATGCCGCGCGCCGTCCTCGGCCGGGCATCCGCGGCATTGTAGCCGCGCCGGCGGTGGCGCGGAAGGGACCTGCCGTGCTTGAGGCCAGGGTTGCGGCGCCCGTGCGGGTCGGCCATCATCCCCGGGTGACGCCGACCCAGCACCAGGGGAGCCATGACCAGGCTGCCGGTACGAGTGCGCCCGGCGAAGACCCTGCCCGCATCGACGGCTTGACCGAGGCCATCGAGCGGCTGCTGCCGGCGCTGGAGGCCTTCACCCGCTTCGAGGGCCCCGATGCGGCAGCCCGGCGGTCGAGCTGGCTGCCCGCCCTGGACCGGCCGCTGCCCCGGCGGGGTGAGGGCATCGACGCGGTGCTCGACGATATCGCCGACCTGGTCGTGCCCAACGGCCTGCGCATCGGCCACCCGGGCTTCGTTGGCTGGATCACCACCTCGCCGACCACCCTGGGCACCGCGGCACAGTTGGCGGCGACCGTCGCCGCGGCCCAGCGCTGGTGGGTCACGCCTGGCTCCTTCATCGAGGCGCTGGCGCTGCGCTGGCTGGTCGAACTCCTCGGCCTGCCGTCCACGTCGGCGGGGGTCTTCGTCAGCGGCGGTGCGGTGGCGAACCTGATCGCGCTGGGTGCCGCCCGGCAGCACGCCGGAGTGCGGCTGGGCGTCGACCTGGCCCGCGACGGCGTGGCAGCGCTGCCCGAGCCACGCGTCTACGCCAGCACCGAGGTCCACCACGTCGCGCTGCGTGGCATGGCCATCCTCGGGCTGGGCCGCCGCAACCTGCGCATGGTGCCCCTTGACGCCCGACGCCGGGCGGACCTCGACACGCTGCGGCGCTGGCTGGACGAGGACGTCGCCGCCGGCCGCACGCCGGTCGCGGTGGTGGCCAACGCCGGCGACGTCAACACGGGCGTCGTCGACCCCATCGACGAGATGCGCGCCATCGCCCACGAGCATGGCGTATGGCTCCACGTCGACGGCGCCTACGGCGGTTTCGGCGTCCTCGACGAGCGGGTCCGCCCGCTCTACGGCGACCTCGCGGCCGTCGATTCGTTCGCCGTGGACCCGCACAAGTGGCTGGCCGCGCCGGTCGGCACCGGCGCCGTCTTCGTGCGCGACGCCAGTGTCCTTGGCGGCGCCTTCACGCCGGAACCGGCCGACTACGTCGACTACCAGCAGCCGACCATCGAGGCGACCGACGTCGGCTCGCCCTTCCACCAGATCGGCTGGGGCACGCCCGACCACACGGTCGAGTTCTCCACGCCGGCGCGCGGCGTGGCCGTCTGGGCCATCCTGCGCGAGATCGGCGCGGAGGGCCTGCGCGCCCGGATCAACAAGGATCTCGACCTGGCCCGGCACGTCGCGGACCGCGTGCGCGCCTCGGACGAACTGGAGCTGATGGCCGAGCCGGTTCTCTCGATCTGCTGCTTTCGGTACCGCCCCCCTGGCGTGGACGAACCGGCGACCCTGGACCCGCTCAACGAGCGCATCCTGCTCGAGGTCCAGGCGCGCGGCCGCGTGGTGCCCTCCATGACCCGCATCGGCGGCCGCTACGTCATCCGCGCCTGCTTCATCAATCCGCGCAGCGGCCTGGCCGATGCCGACGCGCTGGTGGACGAGGTGCTCACGGTGGGACGCGCGCTGACGGCCGACGGCGGTCAGACCCGCGAGGCCGCGCCCTCGAGCGACGGCCGATGAGCGACTGCCGGTGAGCGACCGCACCGCCAGCCCGCTCGAGGACCGCCTCTTCCGCGTGGCCCGCCTGACCGCGCTGGCGCGCGGCCTCGAGGCGCGCGGCGTCTACAACGGGGCGAAGTACCTGCGCGCGGCCGCGGCCCGGGAGGCGCACCTGGCCAGCGAGCCGTACCTGCCCGACTCCGACGACGCGCTCGCCTCGGCCCTGGAGTCGCTCGGCCAGGCATTGGCGGGCGAGGGCTACGGCGATGGCTTCGCCACGCTCCTCTTCTCGGCTGCGCGGGCGACCCGCGAGCAGGCGGCCCTGCTGCGCGAGGAGGCACCGCCGATCTTCCGCTGCCGCACTTGTGGCACCCTCGCCACGGGCAGCCCGCCGGCGACCTGCCCGGCCTGCGGCGCCCACGCGCTGACCTTCGCCGAGCACCTGCCGATCTGGTTCCTCGAGCCGATGGACCCGTCGGACGCGCTGAGTGCGCTGGAGTCGGGCCCGGGTGCCGTGGCCATGCTGGTGGAGGGTCACGACGCGGCGGTGTTAGCGGCCAGACCCCGGCCGGGCGAGTGGTCCGCGCGCGACGTCCTGGAGCACCTCGGCGTCGCGGAACAGCTCCTGGCCGTTCGCGCACGGCGCCTGCTGGCCGAAGACGAGCCCGACCTCGTTGCCGCCGCGGCCTGGGCTGAGACGCCGACCAGCGACGAGGCTGCGCCTTCCGGCCAGCAGGACGCGGCGACACTCCTCGCCGCTTACCGGAGCCTGCGCGAACAGACCCTGCAGCGGTTGCGCAGCTGCGACGCCGCGGCCTGGGCACGCGGCGGCTGGCACGGCGAGTGGGGCCACGTGACGCTGCTCTCGCAGTGTGCCTACTTCGCGCGGCACGAGGCCTCCCACATGGCGCAGCTCGCGGCGGCCGTGGAGGGTCGGGTGCCCGGGCAGGTCCCGCCGCTCGACTGATCCCGGGCCCGGCGCGCCCGCACCGATCGCGGCCGGCCTCCCGCGTCCTCGTGCCTGCCCTTGCGCCCCGCATCCATCGCGCCGCGCGCGACTTCCTGGTCCCCGCACCCTCGCCCCGGCCCCTCGGCCCGGCCTACCGCGCGCCTCGCCCCGGTCCTCCCGCCGACCCGGACATTCTGGCCCACATTCACCCAGCGACTACTAACGGCCCGGCACGGGCCATCGCCCGTCCTCTACTCATCCACGGACTCGTATCCTGGCGCGGGGCCTCCGACCCGCGACTCCCGACCTCGACCAGACGCGCCAACGGTCACACCAGGCCGAGTTCCACGCTCAGCGGGCACGCACGGCGCCCGTCCCTGCGGCGCCACGAGCGACCGGCCTGCGCGCGGGCGGGGCTCGGCGGCCGCGGGCGGGGCAGGATCCCGGATAGCAGTCCATGGGTGGATATCCGCCAGGATCCAGAGGCCGCGCTGGATGCGTCGGCCGCGGGCGGGGCTCGGCGGCCGCGGGCGGGGCAGGATCCCGGATAGCAGTCCATGGGGATAGCAGTCCATGGGTGGATATCCGCCAGGATCCAGAGCCACCCGGCCGCCCGGAAGCCGCCAGGACGCAAGCCTGCGCCCGGCCGCCAGACCCGGAGCCCACCAGGGGACCCAGGCGCGCCGGCTGCGTCAGCTGGACGACACCCGGGACGTTTCGAGGCGCACGCCGAGCGTCTTCCGGCGGCGTACCATTGGGGCTCGCCGTGCGGGCCCCTGACGCATCGGCGGATCGGCCGTCTCCGCGCCAACGTCGATGCCCATCGACGGCGGTGTCAGGTCGAACACCATCGGGGTTGACAGGCGAGGGGAGCATCCATGGACAACGTACGCATCACCGGCCTCGACGGCGCCAGCCATGACATCGCGCGCCAGGCGCTCGACGACTTCGCGGCGGGGCTCGAGGGCTCGCTGCACTACCCAGACGACGAGGCCTACGCCGAGGCGGTCTCGATCTGGAACGGCATGATCACCAAGCGGCCGGCGCTGGTCGTGCGGCCCCGATCGACGCGAGACGTGGTGCGCTGCGTCGAGTTCGTGCGCGACAACCAGCTGCTCGTCTCGATCAGGGGCGGCGGCCACAACATCGCCGGGCTGGCCCTGTGCGACGGTGGCGTCACGCTCGACATGTCCGGCATGCGCGACGTGAGCGTCGACGCCGGCGCCCGGCTGGCGCGCGTCGGCCCGGGCTGCACCCTCGGCGACGTCGACCGCGCCACGCAGGAGCACGGCCTCGCGGCGACACTCGGTTTCGTCTCGTTGACCGGTGCTGCGGGGCTGACGCTGGGCGGCGGCTTCGGGTACCTGACCCGGCGCTTCGGCTGGACCGTCGACGACCTGGAGGAGGTCGAGATCGTCACCGCCGACGGCAGCGTGAGGCGGGCCTCGAAGAGCAGCGAGCCGGAGCTCTTCTGGGCGCTGCGCGGCGGCGGCGGCAACTTCGGCGTGGTGACCGAGTTCGTCTACCGTCTGCACGAGGTCGGGCCGCAGGTGACGGGCGGCCTCATCGCCTGGCCGGCGAGCGAGGCCGCGGGCGTGCTCGACGTCTACCGGCGCGTGGCCGAGTCGGCGCCGCGCGAGCTGACCCTGGTCGTGCTCATGCGCAACGCGCCGCCGGCTCCCTGGCTGCCCGAGTCCGCCCACGGCACGCCGGTCATCGTGGTCGTCGCCTGCCACTCTGGCAGCCCGGAGCAGGCCGAGCGCGACCTGGCGCCCATCCGCTCCCACGGCCAGCCGCTGGCCGATGTCATCCAGCCCCGGACGTACATCGCGCAGCAGTCGATGCTCGATGCCACACAGCCCAAGGGCCTGCACTACTACTGGAAGTCGGAGTTCCTGCCCGGCCTGAGCGACGAGCTCTTCGAGACGTACCGGGCCCAGTTCGTCGACCTCAAGGCGCCCGCCAACCAGATCGTCCTCTTCCAGCTGGCGGGAGCGCTCAACGAGCGCCCCGAGGATGACGGCGCCATGGGCAACCGCGAGGCTGCCTTCGCCTGCGTCATCCAGGCCGCCTGGAAGGAGGACCCGGCCGTCGCCGAGGCCAACCGCGCCTGGGTCCGCGGGGCCTGGGAGGCGCTCAAGCCGTTCTCGACAGGCGGCAACTACGTCAACTTCCAGACCGAGGACGAGGCCGACCAGCGCACGCGCGAGTCGTACCGGGCCAATTTCGACCGCCTGGCCTCGGTCAAGGCGACCTACGACCCGCATAACCTCTTCCGCGTCAACCGCAACATCCGGCCCTAGCCAGCGCCGTAGCGTGCCCAGCCCGGCGGCCGGACCGGCGCAGCAGCGCCACCCCCGGTCGCCCCGGGTCGGCCTGCCCGGCAGGGGGTGCCGGGCTACCATTGCCGCCTCGTGACCATCGCCCCGAACGACTTCGTCCACCTCCACACCCACTCCGAGTTCAGCCTCCTCGACGGGCTGGGGCGCATCGACGAACTCGTCGGAGAGGCGAAGCAGCAGGGCTTCGACAGCCTGGCCATCACCGACCACGGCGCGCTCTACGGCGCGGTCGCCTTCTACCAGGCCTGCGAGAAGGCCGGCATCAAGCCCATCGTCGGCGTCGAGACCTACATCGCGCGCCGCTCGATGGCCGACCGCGAGGGCAAGGCCGACGCTCAGCCCTACCACCTCATCCTGCTGGCGAAGGACTGGACGGGCTACCAGAACCTGTGCCGCCTGGTCACCGACGCCCACCTCGACGGCTACTACTACAAGCCGCGCATCGACCGTGAGCACCTGGCCAGGCACAGCCAGGGCCTGATCGGCCTGTCGGCCTGCCTCAACGGCGAGATCTCGCGCGCGCTCGAGGTGGACGACTGGGAGTCGGCCCGGCGGCTGGCCGGCGAGTACGGCGACATCTTCGGCCCGGACGGCTTCTACCTGGAGTTGCAGGACCATGGCCTGCCCGAGCAGCGCCGGCTCAACCAGCAGCTGCTGCGCCTGGCGCCCGAGACCGGCCTGCCGCTGGTGGCCACGAACGACCTGCACTACGTCCGGCGCGAACAGGCCGAGGCGCACGATGTGCTGCTCTGCATCGGCACCGCCTCCAATCTCGACACGCCGGGCCGGATGCGCTTCGAGACGCCCGAGTTCTACCTCAAGAGTGCGGCCGAGATGGCGCGTCTCTTCGCCGACCAGCCGGAGGCCGTCGCCAACACCCGGCGCATCGCCGAGATGACCGACCTGCGCTTCAGCTTCGGCCAGCTGCGGCTGCCGCAATTCCCCGTGCCCGATGGCCACACGGTGGAGAGCTGGCTGCGCGCCGAGTGCGAGCGCGGCCTGCGCGAGCGCTACGAGGCGGTCACCCCGCAACTGCAGGAGCGGCTCGACTATGAGCTGCGCGTGATCACCCAGATGGGCTACGCCGGCTACTTCCTGATCGTGGCCGACTTCACCCGCTTCGCGCGGGAGCAGGGCATCGCCACCACCTGCCGCGGCTCGGCGCCGGGCAGCATCGTCACCTACACGTTGGGGATCACGCCGGTCGATCCCGTCGCCTATGACCTCCCCTTCGAGCGCTTCCTCAACCCCGAGCGGGTGACCATGCCCGACATCGACGTCGACTTCGAGGACGAGCGACGCGACGAGGTCATCAGCTATGTCACGCGCAAGTACGGCGCCGACCACGTGGCCCAGATCATCACCTTCGGCACGATGCTCGCGCGCGCCGCCATCCGTGACGTGGGCCGCGTGCTCGGCTTCGGCTACGGCGAGGTCGACCGGATCGCCAAGGCTGTGCCCAACCAGCTGGGCATCAAGCTAGAGGAGGCGCTCCAGGTCAGCCCGCCACTGAAGGAGCAGTACGAGGCCGACCCGCAGGTGCGCAAGTTGATCGAGCTGGCCAAGCAGGTCGAGGGCGTGGCGCGCAACGCCTCCACCCACGCCGCCGGCGTGGTCATCAGCCGCGAGCCGCTGACCGAGCTGATGCCGCTCCAGCGCGCCACCAACTCGGACGCGCTGATGACGCAGTACGAGATGCACGGCGTCGAGGCGCTGGGCCTGCTCAAGTTCGACTTTCTGGGCCTCTCGAACCTGACCATCCTGCGCAAGGCGGTGGAGCTGATCCACGAGCACCGCAGCGTGCGCGTGGACCTCGAGCGCATCCCGCTCGACGACGCGCGCACCTTCGAGCTGCTCGCCTCGGGCGAGACGACCGGCATCTTCCAGCTGGAGTCGCCGGGCATGCGGCGCTACGTGCGCGAGCTGCGCCCGACCTCGGTCTTCGACCTGGCCGCCATGGTCGCTCTCTACCGGCCGGGCCCCATGGATAACATCCCCGCCTACATCCGGCGCAAGCACGGCCAAGAGGCGGTCAGTTACCTCCACCCGCTCCTGGAGCCGTACCTCGAGAAGACGTACGGCATCTTCGTCTACCAGGAGGACATCATGGCCGCGGCCAAGGCGCTGGGCGGCTTCACCGGCCCCGAGGCCGACACGCTCGGCTATGCCATCCGCAAGAAGAAGTCGAGCGTGCTCCGGGCGCAGAAGGAGAAGTTCGTGCGCCAGGCCGCGGAGCGCGGTGTCAGCCCCGGCGTCATCGACGCCGTCTTCACGGCCTTCGAGCCCTTCGAACGGTATGGCTTCAACAAGGCTCACGCCACCTGCTACGGCCTGATCGCCTACCAGACGGCCTACCTGAAGGCGAACTACACGGTCGAGTACATGGCCAGCGTGCTGACCGCCTTCCGCGAGAACACGGAGAAAGTGGCCGCGGCCATCGCCGAGTGCCGCCGTCTCGGCATCGAGGTGCGCCCGCCGGACGTGCACCGCTCCGGGCTCCACTTCACGGTCGAGGGCGACGCCATCCGCTTCGGCCTGCTGGCGGTCAAGAACGTCGGCCAGGGGGCCATCGAGTCGATCATCGAGGCGCGCGAGACCGGCGGCGAGTTCCGCTCGCTGACCGACTTCTGCGCGCGGGTCGACCTGCGCCTGGCCAACCGCCGGGTGCTCGAATCGCTGATCAAGGTCGGCGCCCTGTCACGCCTTGGTCACCCGGCGCAGCTGCTGCTGGCGCTCGACGAGGCGATGGGCGCCGGGTCGGCGGTGCAGCGGGACCGCGTCAGCGGCCAGACCTCCCTCTTCGACGTGGCCGCCGAGCCGGACATGATCGAGCGGCCGCTGCCCAACGCCACGGAGGTGCCGCTGCGCGAGCGGCTGCGCTGGGAGAAGGAACTGCTCGGCCTCTACCTCTCGGACCACCCGCTGGGCGACATCGCCGAGGCGTTGGGGCGTCTCGTGACCGCCTACAGCGGCGACCTCGGGGAGGAGCTCGACCAGCAGCGCGTGGTGGTCGGCGGCGTCGTCACCGAGGTGCGCCGGGTCGTCACCAAGGCGCGCGCCACGATGGGTGTGGCCACGCTGGAGGATCAGCAGGGCACGCTCGAGGTGATCGTCTTCCCCAAGGTGCTGGAGCAGACCGCCGCCACCTGGCAGGAGGACGCCATCCTGCTCGTGGCCGGCCGTGTCGACCACAAAGGCGACGGGTCGGTCCTACTGGCTGACGCGGTCTGGACCTGGGAAGAGGCCAGTGCCATGGGCGAAGAGGCCTTCCAGCGGGCCTGGACCGCGGGCGATCGCGGCCGGCGCAGCGGCCGCGGCGGTGCTTGGCGCGGGGCGGAAGGCAACGGCCACGGCACCATCGGCCACGGCACCAACGGCCGCGCCGGGGCAGGGGAGGGATATCGTCCGGGCCAGCCGGCGGGTGGCCCGGACGTACCCGTGATGGCCGGGTTGGCGGGGCCTGACGCATCCACGGAAGCCCCACGGCGGACCATCCCGTGGGTCTCACCGCTGCGGGGCGGCGGCATCCGTGGCACGCTCGAGGTGCGGCCCGGCCAACCTGCGCGCCCCATCGAGGGCGTGCCACGTCCCCCCGAGCCGCGCGTCGAGCCGGCCGAGCCGCCGTCCGTGGCCGCGCTCGAGCCGGATCACGAGGAGGAGCCGTCGCTGCCGGACGAGGCCCGCCGCCGGGTCGTGGCAGCCGAGGCCGCGCCCACGCCGGCCGTCGAGGCACAGCCGGGGCAGGCCCTGCACGTGCGCTTCGCGCTGGCGGCGCAGGAGACGCTCGCCTCGGCGTTCCAGGCGATCCGCGAGCTGATCCACGAGCACCCGGGCGAGACGCCGGTGGTGCTGCACATCCCCACGCGCAGCGGCCGAGATGAGCCGATGGAACTGCGCCTCGGCGTGGCCTACGACGCCGAACTGCTGGCCGACGTCCGGCGTCGCCTGGGCGAGGGACTGGTGACGCTGGAACTGGTCGCACGGGGCTGAGTCGAGCCGCGGGGCTGAGCCCTGGCCAGGCCGGCCATGGGGTCCTCCACGTGGCGCTGCCCCGAGCCGGTCTCGGAGGTGGTGCCGAAGGTGGGAGTCGAACCCACACACCCTTGCGGGCAACGGATTTTGAGTCCGTCGCGTCTGCCAATTCCGCCACTTCGGCCAGACGGCGATTCTAGCCCGGCTCCCCGGGCGGCCGACGGGCCGGTGCTAGACTCACGCCGCGTCACGTGCCTGCCCGCAGCCGCGTCCGAGGGGAGCGTGTGGCCCGATCCCCGTTGAACGCTCGGAGGACGCTCGAGTCGCCCCATGGACGACCCCGCCCTCGCTCCTGATGAGACCGCCCCGCCGCGGCCCGCCGACGAGGCTGGGACCGCCGCCGCGACCAGTCTCGGCTCGACTGTCGAGCTGGCCGGCCCAGAACCGCGGCACAGCCAGAGCCCCGCGGAGATGGCCCGCGACCAGGCACTCGTGGAGGCCGCGCTGGCGGGCGACCTGGACGCGTTCAACCAGCTGGTCGCGCTCTACCAGGACTACTGCTTCGGGCTGGTCTTCCGTGTCGTGCGCGACCGGGAGGCCGCCGCCGATGCCGTCCAGGAGGCGTTCTTCAGCGCCTATCGCAACCTGGCCCGCTTCCGTGGCCAGGCCTTCAGGAGCTGGCTCAGCCGCATCGCCATCAACGCCGCGACGGACATCCTGCGGGCACGCAAGCGGCGACCGGTCGACCCGTATCCGGAGTGGGAGGACGACACCTGGCAGCCGCCGGCACGCGAGGAGGACGACCCGGAGCGTGAGGTGACCCGCCGAGCACGCGGCCGTGTCCTCACGGAGGCCCTGGCCAGGGTCACCGAGGACCAGCGCACCGCGATCCTGCTCTACGACGTCGAGGGCTACGATTACCAGGAGATCGCCGAGATCACGGCCGTCTCGCTGGGCACGGTCAAGTCTCGTATCCACCGCGGCCGGCTTGCGCTCCGGGAGATCCTCTCCGACCAGCTGGAACTCTTCCGTGACTGACGGCGTCAGAGGCGGCATGACCGCTCGACCGGATCCTTCCGCACACCCTGCGCACGATCAGCTGCTCGTCGCGCGGGCCGCCGCCGGCGATCTGGCGGAGCACGAGCGGGTCGACGCGCAGGCCCTGCTCGATGCGTGCGCAGCATGCCGGTCCCTCTACCTCGACCTTCGCTCGCTCAGCGCTTCCCTGGCCACCGATCTGCCGGTGCCGCGTCGGCCACGCGACTTCCGCCTGACCGACGCTGACGCCGCCCGCCTGCGCGGCTCGCCCATCGATCGTCTCGTGCGCTGGCTGTCCGGTCCGAGCCTCGGCATCCTGCAGCCCCTCGCCAGTGCGGCCCTTGCCATCGGCCTTGCGCTCGTGGTCATCAACTCGCTGCCCCTCATGGGCGCCGCCAGCGGGCCGGCCCCGCTGGGGGTCGCGACCGAGGGCGCCTACACGGGGACCGGAGCACCGCCGGAGTCGACCAGCCAGGACGGCGGCGGGCCGGCGTCACCCGGGACCACACCCGATCGGCTCTCGAGCCCGGCTGCCAGCCCGGCCGTCGGCGCGGCAGCGCCGAGCCAGGTCCCGTCCGACGCGAGTGGTGGCGTGGTCGGCGTGGCCGGCGAGGAGTCCGCTCCGCCCGCCGTGGGCAAGGAGCAGGCGGCACCGCAGCGCCAGACATCGCCGGCGGGCCCGCCGCTGGGCCTCATGGCCGGTCTCGGGTTGATCGTGGCCGCGGCGCTGTTGCTGACGCTGCGGGCCGTGGCGCGAGGGCGCGCGCGCCGCTGACCCGACCGGCCGCAGCCGCGGCCGGGGCACGCTGCGTACACTGGCGTCGTGCCCCGCCTCATGCTCCTGGACGCGAACGGCCTCATCTACCGGGCCTATTTCGCGCTC
>DASSPM010000093.1:0-3371 GCA_035699625.1 Candidatus Limnocylindrales bacterium
CGAGCTCTGGGGCCGCACCGGCACGACCATCCTGCTGGTCACGCACAGCATCGCCGAGGCGGTCTTCCTGGCCGACCGCGTGCTGGTCCTCTCGCCCCGCCCCGGGCGCGTGGTGGCCGACGTGGCGGTGCCCCTGCCGCGACCGCGTGGGCTGGGCGACATCGATGCCGCCGGCGCCGGTCGCATCGCGACGGAGGTGCGGCGTCACCTCGCCGGCACTGACGGTGCGCTCGAGCCGGATGAGGGCAGCGCCGCTGCCGCTCGCCGCGCCGCGGGCGACCCGATCGAGGAGCTGGGCACGCCCGCCTGGTTCGACCCGTTCCGGCGCGAGGCCGACCGATGAGCGGCGCCCGCGGGAGCAGCCACCAGGGCGCGCCCGACTCCCAGGCTGCCCGCGCCTCCCACGCCGCGTCGGCGTCGCGAGCCCGGAGTCTCGTGCGCGACTGGGCGCCGGTCGGCCTGGGCCTGGTCGCCTTCCTCGTTGCCTGGAAGGCGATCGTCGTGGCCGGCGGCTACGCACCCTTCATCCTGCCCCCGCCGGAGCAGGTGGCGGCCCGCTTCGTGCGCGCCTGGAGCGAGGGGACGCTGGCGGCGCACACCGCGGCGACGTTGCTCGAGATCGGCCTCGGTTTCGGCGCCGGCGCCGCCAGCGGCCTCCTGGTGGGCTACCTGCTGGCGCGCTCGCGGCTGGCCGAGCGCGTCCTCTCGCCCTACCTCGTGGCGGCCCAGGCCACCCCGGTGCTGGCGCTGGCGCCCCTCGTGGCGCTCTGGTTCGGCACGGGGCTTTTCAGCAAGGTCGTCATCTGCGGTCTGATCGTCTTCTTCCCGGTGGCCGTGGCCACCCTGGTCGGGATCCGTTCGGTCGACCGGCGCCTGCTCGAGATGGCGCGCGCCTTCCGCGCCACCCGCCGCCAGGTCTTCGCCACGCTGGAGCTGCCGGCAGCTCTGCCGGCCATCCTGGGCGGCCTGCGCGTGGGCGCCACGCTGGCCGTCATCGGCGCCATCGTGGCCGAGTGGGCCGGCGGTGAGCGGGGCCTGGGCGTGCTCATCAACCTCGCCCGGGGCAGCCTCTTCGACACGCCGCTGCTCTTCGCCACCCTGCTGACGATCGCCCTCATCGGCATCGCCCTCTACCTGGTCATCGTCCTGATCGAGCGCCGCCTCGTCGGCGCCCGAGGCTGAAACGGAGGATCCATGCACTCCCGACTCCCTGCCCTGACCCTCGGCCTCGCTCTCTTCGCCGCGCTCCTGGCAGCCTGCGCTGGCCCCGGCTCGACCTCGCCTTCGTCAGCCGGGTGGCCGGGCGCCTCGACGCCGGGTGGCAGTCCGGGCACCCGCACGCCGCTGAGCGTCGGCTTGGGCTACATCCCGAGTGTCCAGTTCGCCCAGTTCTACCTGGCCGAGCAGGCCGGCTACTACCGCGAGGCCGGCCTCGAGGTCACCTTCCAGCACGACACCGACACGAACGTGGTGACCCTGGCCGGTCAGGGAACCATCGACGTCGGCATCGCCGACGGCACGAGCGTCATCCCGGCCGTCAGCCAGGGCGTGCCGATCCGCTATGCGGCGACCATCTACGCCACCTTCCCCAACGTCGTCTTCAGCAAGGCCGCCACGGGCATCGCTACGCCGGCCGATCTGAAGGGCCGCAAGGTCGGCACGCCGTTCCGGGGCGGCAGCGGTTGGGTCATGCTGCAGGCTCTGCTGCGCTCGGCCGGCCTGACCACGAGCGACATCGCGGTGGTCGAGTTCCCGGACTTCGGTCAGCGCGTGGCCGTCGAGCGGGGCGTCGTCGAGGCGGCCACCGGCTTCGCCAACAACGAGCCGGTCCAGATGGAGCTGGCGGGCACGAAGGTGAGCCTGCTGCGCGTGGACGACATCACGCCCCTGCCTGGCCCGGGCCTCATCAGCGGCGAGCGCACACTGCGCGAGAAGGGAGCGGCCCTCGAGGCCTTCGTGCGGGCGACGCTCCGGGCCATGGAGGAGATCGCCCTCGACCCGGACAGAGGCCTCGACGCCGCCATCGCCCGCGTGCCGGAGCTGGCCCAACAGCGCAAGGCGCAGCGGGCCGTGCTGGAGGCGACCGTGGCCATGTGGCAGAGCGACTACACTCGGGCCAACGGCCTCGGCGCGATCGACCGCGACGCCTGGCAGCGCTCCGTTGCGTTCCTCGCCTCGCTGCCCGACGGGCTCGTGCCGCGGCCGGTGACGGTCGACCAGCTGGTGACCCAGGAGCTGCTCGATGAGTGACGACCAGGCGGCAACGAGCCACGGCGAGCCACACGGCCACGCCGAGCCGGCCGGGCATGCGGCGCACGGCATGGCGGGCGAGGGCGGTCACGGCGACGAGCACCACGACGCACACATGGAGGGCCAGCTGGGGCCCATCGACCTGGGCGCCTGGGGCGCCAGCCTGGTCGGCGTGGCAGCCGGGCTGGTGGTCGCCTGGTTCTTCTTCCTGGCTGCCTCGCGAGCCTGAGGCGAGCGCCCGACCACTTCGCTCAGAAGAGGCCGACCACGCGTCCCTCCGCGTCGATGTCGATGCGCTCGCCGCCGGGTGTCGTGGGCAGGCCCGGCATGGTACGCATGTCGCCGCAGTAGGCGGTCACGAAACCTGCCCCCGCGAAGAGGCGCGCCTCGCGCACCGGCACGCGGAAGCCGCTTGGCCGGCCCTTGAGCTCGGGGTCGTGGCTGAGCGAAAGGTGCGTCTTGGCCATGCAGATGGGCAGGTGCCCGTAGCCCAGCCGCTCGATGTCGCCCAGCTGCTCCTGCGCCAGCGGGGAGAGGTCCACGCCGTCGGCGCCGTAGACGGCCGTGGCGATGCGCTCGATCTTGGCCGCCAGCGGCAGCTCGTCGGGAAAGAGGAGGCGGAAGTCCGGAGCGTCCTCCTGGGCCACCGACCAGACGGCCCGGGCCAGTTCCTCGGCACCTGCGCCGCCGTCGCTGAAGTGGCTGCTGACGACCGTGCCGCGGGCGCCGGACGCGGCGGCCACCTCGGCCACGGCGGCGATCTCCGAGGGCCGGTCTTCGGGGAAGGCGTTGAGGGCGACGACGCACGGCACGCCGTAGGCGCGCACGTTCTCGATCTGCTTGGCCAGGTTGGCGGCGCCGCGGCGGACCGCCTCGGGATCCTCGCGGCCGAGCGCCGGGTCGAGCGGCCGGCCGGCCACCACGTGGCCCACACCGCCGTGCATCTTGAGCGCGCGCAGAGTGGCCACCACGACCGCGGCCGCAGGGCGCAGGCCGCTCAGGCGGCACTTGATGTCGAAGAACTTCTGGGCGCCCATGTCGGCCCCGAAGCCGGCCTCCGTGCAGACCGCGTCGACCAGCTTGAGGGCCACCCGGTCGGCGACCACCGAGCTGTTGCCGTG
>DASSPM010000094.1:0-2977 GCA_035699625.1 Candidatus Limnocylindrales bacterium
CTCGTGGCGGGGCTGATGTACTTCGCCCAGACCACCGGCTGCGAGCTGATCGCCGAGGGGGTCGAGACGGCGGCCGACCGCTCGGCCCTGGACGACCTGGCGGTCAAGCTCGGCCAGGGGTACCTCTTGGGGCAGCCGAAGCCCCTGGCATAGGCTGGGCGTTCCGCCTCCGCGGTGCCCTGGCCGCCCTTGATGCATGGAGTGGCATCGGCGGCAGTGGCGGAAACCCGGGCCGCATGCGCGCGGCGCCTCGTGCGCGTCCGCCTCCTCAGCTGCGTGCCGAGCCCCTGTGCCACCATCGCCACGTCATGTGTGGCCGCTTCACGCAGCAGCGCGACCCGGCCGAGATCGCCCAGGCCTTCGACGCTGAACTGGACGCGGAGGCGGAGGTGCTCGGCGCCGGCCGCTACAACGTCGCCCCGACCGACCCGGTGGTGGCCGTCGTGGCGCACGAGGGACGACGCCGGCTGACCGCCTTCCGCTGGGGTCTCGTGCCGCCCTGGGCGGCCGACACGCGCGGCGCTGCGCGCCTCATCAACGCGCGTGCCGAGACGGTCACCTCGACGCCCGCCTTCCGCGTCGCGCTCCGGCGGCGCCGCTGCCTCATCCCGGCGGATGGGTTCTACGAGTGGCGGCGGGAAGGCACGCGTCGCCTGCCCTACCTGCTCCGCGCACGTGACGGCCGGCCGCTCGCCTTCGCCGGGCTCTGGTCGCTCTGGCGCGAGCCCGACGGCGACGACTGGCTGCGCACCTGCAGCATCGTCACCAGCGCCGCCAACCGCTTCATCGCTCCCCTCCACCACCGGATGCCCGTCTCCCTGCCCAAGGAGGCGTGGTCGCATTGGCTCGACCCGACGCTGACCGATGCGGGCGCCCTGCGCGCGCTCCTGGAGCCATCGCCCGAAGACCTGCTGGAGGCCGTACCCCTGGCGCCGCTGGTCAACGACGTGCGCCGCCAGGGACCTGAGCTGGTGGAGCCCATCGGCCCCCGGCTGCACTCGCTCGACTCGCTGCACGGCCCGACCGACGACCGACTGCCGCTGGCGTGACCTCGGCGGCTGGCACGCAGCCCACCGGCTCGCGTAGGCTCTAGGCGTGGACGATCCCCGGCTCATCGAGGGCGACTGGCCCGACCCCCGCGCGGCACGCGACTACCGCGGCGTCAGCTACTGGCTCGAGTCGTGCGGCGACGACCTCACGCCCCGTCCCTCGCTGGAGGGTACGCTCGATGCCGACGTGGCCATCGTGGGCGCCGGCTACACGGGCCTCTGGACGGCCTTCTACCTGCTGCGTGCCGAGCCCTCGTTGCGCGTCGTCGTCCTGGAGGCCGAGATCGCCGGCTTCGGCGCCTCCGGCCGCAACGGCGCTTGGTGCGACTCGGGCCTCAACGTCAGCCTCGGGCTGATGGAGAAGAAGTTCGGCTTCGAGCAGGCGCGCGCGGCGCACCAGCTCACCTTCGAGGCCGTCGACGAGGTCGGCCGGGCGACCGCCGAAGCAGGCATCGACGCCGGCTTCCACAAGGGCGGCGAGCTGGCCGTGGCGCGCGGCAGGCAACAGTTGCCGTCGCTGGACCATCTCTACCAGGAGTACGTCCGCTTCGGCTTCGAGGACCGCTACCGCCTGCTCGATCGGGACCAGCTCAACGACCGTCTGCACATCGCCGACGCCCTCGGCGCGGTCAACACGGACGAGTGCGCGGTCATCCACCCCGGCCGGCTGGCGCGCGGCCTGGCCCGAGCGGTCGAGCGGCTGGGCGGCACCATCTTCGAGCGCACCCCCGTGCTGGAGTACCGAGCCAACGACCTGCCCCGGGTGCGCACGCCGGGGGGCGAGGTCCGTGCCCGCTACCTGGTGCTCGCCGGCGAGGCCTACCTGACACGCATGTCGCGCCTACATCGGGCGCTCCTGCCGGTCTACTCGCTGATCGTGCTCACCGAGCCGCTCGACGAGGCCACCTGGCGCCAGATCGGCTGGCAGAACCGCGAATGCGTGCAGTCCTTCCGCCTCAGCATCGACTACCTCTCCAAGACCGAGGACGGGCGCATCCTCTTCGGCGGCCGCGGGGCGCCCTACCGCTTCGGCTCGCCCATCCGCGATGCCTACGACCGTCACGCCCCGACGCACGAGATGCTGCGCAACATGTGCCGCGAGTGGTTCCCGATGCTGAAGGATGTTCGCTTCACGCACGCCTGGGGCGGCCCGCTGGGCATCCCACGCGACTGGATGCCGACGATGAGCCTCGACCGACGCAGCGGTGTGGGTCGTGCCGGCGGCTACACCGGCCACGGCGTGGCCATGACCAACATGGCCGGGCGGACCATGACCGACCTCATCCTCGAACGGCGGAGCGCCCTGACCGAGATGCCCTGGGTCGGTCACCGCTCACCCTCGTGGGAACCCGAGCCGTTCCGCTGGATCGGCGTCCGCTTCACGCAGGAGGGCCTGCGCCTCGTCGACGCCCGCGCCGAGCGCACGGGCGAGCCGCCCAGCGGGCGCACGCTGCCAGAGCTGATCGCACGCCATTGAGCCAGGAGCCGAGCGCGACCGCGATCTCGGGCGCGAGCCCACGGCCCCTTGGGGGCCTGCTGCGCCACGCCGACTTCCGCAAGCTGTGGGCAGCCGAGACGGTCAGCCAGGTCGGCTCGCAGGTCTCGATGCTGGCGCTGCCCCTGGTGGCCATCGTCGTGCTCGAGGCGAGCGCCTTCGAGGTCGCCCTGCTGGGCACCATCGAGTTCCTGCCCTTCATCCTGATCAGCCTGCCGGCCGGCGTCTGGGTGGACCGGCTGCGGCGCCGGCCGATCCTCATCATCGGCGACCTGGTGCGCGGCGCGATGCTCATCTCCATCCCGCTGGCCCACCTCGCGGGCGTGCTGAGCATCTGGCAGCTCTACGTGGTCGGCTTCGTCAACGGCGTGGCGACCGTCTTCTTCGACGTCGCCTACCAGGCCTACCTGCCCTCGCTCGTCGAGCGCGACCA
>DASSPM010000095.1:0-30491 GCA_035699625.1 Candidatus Limnocylindrales bacterium
CGGCCGGGGTCTTGCTGCTGGGCTGGACACCAGAGGAAGTGTCAGGCCGCCGATTCCATGAGCTCAGCCACCACTCCCGCGCGGACCGTACTCCGCACCCAATTGGAGAATGCCCCATCTATGCCGTGCTGCACGATGGAGAACCACGGCGCGTCGAGGAGGACGTCTTCTGGCGCAGCGACGGAACGAGCTTCCCCGTGGCGTACTCGAGCACGCCGCTCATCCTCGACGGCGCCATCCAGGGCGCGGTGGTGGCCTTCGAAGATATCTCCGAGCGCCTCGCTGCCCGCGACGCCCTTCAGCGGGTCAACGACGAGCTCGAGCTGCGAGTCCAAGAGCGGACGGAGGAGCTGGCCCGATCGGAGGCCAGGTGGCGCTCGCTCATCGCCGCGGCGCCGGACATCGTGCTCACGGTCGACCGTCGGGGTCGGGTGCTCTACGTCAACAGGGGCGAGCGCTTCAAGGGTCCGCGCGCGGCGACCACGATCCAGGACCTGGTGCCAGCGTCACATCATGCGGCCGTGGCCCAGGAGATCGAGCGAGCCCTCCGGGAAGGTACCAGCGGTCCGTACGAGGTGCCCATCGGGCCACCCGACGGCGCCACCTGGTACGAAGGGCGTGCGGCCGGCCTTGGGGAGGATGAGGTGGTCGTTTTCGCCACCGATATCACCGAGCGGCGGGTCGCCGCCGGACGCCGCGAGGCGGAGCTCAACGTGTCGCGGGTGCTGGCGAGTGCCAAGGACCTCGACACGGCCGCCGCCGACGTCTTGCGAACGCTGTGCCTCGTGGCTGAGGCACGCCTCGCGGAGCTCTGGCTGATCGACGACGAGCAGGGGGTGCTCTGGCGTGCCGGATACTGGGCCCAGGAAGACCTCGACGCGTCGGGCATCGACGCCGTGAGCGATTTTGGCGTGCCACCCAGCGGTGGAACCGCGACACTGCTCATAGCCGGCGCCGAGCCGGTGTGGCTGCCCGATGCAGCGGCCCACCCGGACTTCACGCGTTCGGCAGCGTTTCGGCAGGTGGGCCTGCGCAGCCTCCTGTGGGTCCCACTCCGGGTGGGTGACACTGCGATCGGGGTCGTCGTCTGCTATTTCGACCATACGGACGAACCCGGGGAGGCGGTTCAACAGACGGCCGCGGCCCTCGGCCTTCAACTGGCGCAGGCGATCTCGCGCTGGCGCGCGCTACGGGATCTCCAGGTCGCCAAGGAGGAGGCGGAACGCGCCAACCGGGCCAAGAGCGAGCTCCTCTCGCGCATGAGCCACGAGCTGCGCACGCCGCTCAACGCCATCCTGGGCTTCGGCCAGCTGCTCGAATCCTCGGAGCTCTCGGCCGACGATCGCGAGAGCGTCGAGCAGATGTTGCACGGGGGTCGCCGCCTGCTCGGCCTCATCGACCGGGTCCTCGACATCGTGCGGCTCGATGCGGGGAGGATCACGCTGGCCATCGAGCCCGTGGCCGTGGAGGAGGTCATGCGAGAGGCGGTCGACACGACGGGCACCCTCGCCCGGCAGCGGCGCGCCACGTTCGATATGTCCGGCCTGGCGCCGGACCTCTTCGTGCTCGCCGATCGTCATCGGCTGGTCACCATCCTTCGCAACCTTCTCTCCAACGCGCTGACGTTCGGCCCGGAGGGAGGTGTCGTCCGCGTCCTAAGCCGTCCGGTGGGGGAGGATGGCGGAGCGGTTATCGAGGTCGTCGACGACGGCCCCGGCATCCCGGAGCAGGACCGTGAGCGCATCTTCACGCCGCTCGAAGCGGCTTCGTCTCAGGAGGGTCATCACGGTGCGGGCGTGGGCCTCGCCCTCGCCCGCCGTCTGGCCAGAGCCATGGGCGGGGAGCTGAGCGTCCGCTCGGCCCCCGGTTCGGGCAGCACTTTCGCCGTGGAGCTGCCTGCTGCGCCGGTTTCCACCGCATCCGGCAAAGAGACAGCCGCACGCCATGTCGTCCTCTACATCGAGGACAACCTGGCCAATCTGCGGCTGATCGAGCGCTCGCTGCTGGGCATCGAGGGACTGGTCATCAAGGCGGCCATGACCGGTGCGGCAGGCCTCGATGCGGCGCGCCGGCGGGCACCCGACGTGATCCTGCTCGACGCCAACCTGCCGGACACGACCGGCGAGGAGGTCCTGGCCGAGCTACGGGCCGATGAGCGCACGGCCTCGGTGCCGGTCATCGTCCTGACCTCGGACGCCAGCCCTGGACAGGCGCAGCGCTTCGGGGACGCTGGGGCGGCGCACTACATCACGAAGCCGATCGACACAGTGGCACTGCCGCGCTTGATCCTCGGGCTGCTCGACTCTAGGGAGACGAAGGGATGACCGAACCACGCTTCGCGGACGCCCGGCTCTTGCTGGTCGATGACGAAGCGAGCAACGTACGCGTCCTCGAGCGGGTGCTGGAGAGCGCAGGCTACCGATACATCCAGAGCACGACCGATTCTTCGGCGGTTCTCGAGCTGGTCGAGGAGCTCGACCCGGATCTCCTCCTGCTCGACCTGATGATGCCGGCACCGGACGGCTACGCCATCCTCGACGCCTTGGCGGACGGGCGCTGGGGCCGGGGATATCGTCCGGTGCTCGTGCTCACGGCCGACGCGACGAGGGACGCGCTGGAACGCGCCCTTGGTCTGGGTGCCCACGACTTCCTTACCAAGCCGTTCGACCGTCAAGAGGTGCTGCTGCGCATCCACAACCTCCTCGAGACGCGCTATCTCTACCGAACCCTCGAGGAGGAGAACATCGATCTGGCCGCGAAAGTGGCCGCGCAGCGTGTCGCCGAGGAGGAGATCCGCGGGGCCCAGGGGCGCGTGGCCGCCATCTTCCAGGGCGCGGCCCTGGCGATGGTCTACCAGCCCATCGTGGACCTGGCCGATGGCCGCCTCGTGGGCGTGGAGGCGCTCGCCCGTTTCACGGCCGAGCCGCGAAGGACGCCCGACGTCTGGTTCGCCGAGGCGGCGCTCGTGGGGCAAGCGGAGGCGCTCGAGCTCCTCGCCGTGGGGAAGGCCCTGCACGACTTCGCACGGCTGCCGCAGAGCGCCTACCTTTCGGTCAACACGTCGCCCGATACGATCGCCTCGGGCGCGCTCTGGGAGACGCTCCAGGCCGTGCCGCTGGAGCGCATCGTCGTCGAGATCACGGAGCACGCGCCGGTCACGGACTACGACCTGATGATCGGGCAGGTGGAGTCGTTCCGAGCCGCTGGTGGGCGACTGGCCATCGACGACGCCGGCGCCGGCTTTGCCAGCCTGCGCCACATCCTCTCGCTGCGACCAGACCTCGTGAAGCTCGACATCAGCCTGACCCGCGACATCCACCTGGATCGCGCCAAGCGGGCCCTCGCCTCCGGACTCATCTCCTTCGCCGAAGAGATGGGCATGGCCATCGTGGCCGAGGGCATCGAGAACGCCGAGGAGGTGGCAGCTCTGCGCGAGCTCGGCGTGTCCACTGGTCAGGGCTACTTCCTGGGGCGTCCGGGTCCGCTCACGGACGACTGAGGCACCCTCGGGACCGTCCGGGCCTGCCGGGTGCGGCCTGGTAGGGGAGCCTGGACTCGAACCAGGAACCGACCGCGTATAAGGCGGCTGCTCTGACCGTTGAGCTACTCCCCCGCAGCCACGATACCGCGCTCGTCCCGTCCTGGCCATAGCCCGCCCCGGGCTGCCTCCGGGCGGCTCAGCTCGCTGCTCAATCCTGGGCCAGCAGCCACTCGAGCAGGACGGGCGGGATGTCGGGCAGACCGAAGTACGCGGCCAGCGCGGCAGCGTTGCGTCGCTCCTCGCGGCGGAGGCGCCGCCGGCGAGCGTCTACGTGATCACTCTGTGCCAGCATCGCCCGGCAGGCGCGGATGGCGCCGAGGAGTTGGTGGGGCCCCGGCTGAGGTGGCTCGGGCGCGATGGCAGCCGTCAAGGGATCGCGTGTCACGGCCGGAATCTTGCACGGGCGGCTCGGCCGCGCATCACCCGAACGTCGTAGAACGGATGATCACCCCCGATCGAATAGGCGTCCAGGAGCTAACCGAGCCTGAGCAGCTTCGCCGCGATAGCCTTGAGCCCGCCCACGTCGCTCGGGCGCAGCAGGTGCGGTTCCTGCGCCGAGTCGGCAGGCGAGTGGGCGACGGCCTCGCCGCGTTCGATGGCCTCCGCGAGGAGGCGCTCCTCGTCCGTCCGCTGGGCCTCGATGGGCAGGTCATCCGGATCGACCGGCCGCGGCGTCTCCTGGACGGGCCGTGGCGGCCGCGCGTACGCGGGCGCCCCCCTGAGCTGCGGCAACGCGACGTGCGTCGGCCCGCTCCCTGACTCGTACGAGCTCAACACGATGACTCCCCGACCTGCTATCCCGACGCGATACCGCGCCCCGATGAGTACGTCGGGAAGGGTACCGGCGATGGTCCCGCGAGCATATACACCAAACGTACCATTCCCACACAAGCACCTCTAAAACGGTGCCGCGTCGCAACGGGGCGGGCGCCGGATCGACTCAGCCCAGCAGCGGTCGCAGCAGCTCGAAGGTGACCACCAGCGTGAGATAGGCGATGGGCAGCGAGGCGAAGAAGCCGAGCATGCCCGCCCACGGCGTGCGCCGCCGGCGCGCGCCTGAGCCGCTCGGCAGCGGCACCCAGAGGTAGGTCAGCAGGCTGCCTGCGACGACGATGACCACGACCGCCAGGCCGATCGTGAGCGTGCGCAGATCGCCGCCGGGGAGCATCGCGCCCCCGGAGATGGCCAGGTCGTAGACCAGCAACGCCACGCCGGCCGCGGCCGCCACGGCTAGGTTGGCAGCCACGGCACGCACGATCGGCTGGGGCGGGTTGCGCAGCTGGCGCCAGCGCACCTCGAGCCAGGAGCGGGGCCGGATCCCCGGCTGTGTCACCGGTCGCCGTCCCCGGGCAGCACGACGAGGCTCGGTCGACGCGGCAGCGTGCCGGGCGTGTGGCGCACCAGCTCGGTCACCGCCTCCACGACCCGGTCAAGCTCATCCTCGGTCACGAACCAGGAGACACTCAGGCGCAGCGCGTCCAGCGTGGGCACGACCGAGGCCAGGAGGAAGATGCGCCGCGACAGCTCCTCCAGGGCGGCCGCCGAGGGCCAGTCCTCGAGGCCCACCGTGACGATGCCGGCCATGGCATCGAGCGGCGTGAGCAGCCGGACCCCCGGCACCGCGGCCAGGGACTCCGCGAACCGCCGACCGAGTCGAGCCGCACGCTCGAGCGCCCAAGGCAGGCCGACGTACATCTCCAGCCAGCCCACGCTCCTCGCCAGGCCGAGCACGGCGACCGGGTCCAGGCCACCCGTCCCGAAGCGGTGCGACGCGGTCGCGACCGCGTCGGGCGGGGCAGTGCCGGCTCCCATCCGGTCCGCGCGCTCCTCGCCCTCGACGGTCAGCACGAGCTGGCCCTCATCGAGCGCCCGCTCCGAGAGATGGCAGGCCGCGGCGCCCACCGGCCCGACGAGCCACTTGTAGCCCGAGGTCGCGTAGAGATCGGCTCCGAGCTCGGGCGCCGAGACCACCAGTGCACCGGCGGCTTGCGCGCCGTCGACCACCACCCAGGCGGCGTGCTCGCGGGCCAGTCGGACCACCTCCGCGACCGGCAGCACGCGCCCGTTCGTCCAGGTGACATGCGAGAGCAGGGCGAGCCGGGCGCCGTCGCGGAAGGCGGTCTCGAACCCCTCGAGCAGGCGCGCATCGTCGACGGCGGGACCAGCCTCGACCACCCGCAGCTTGAGTCCGAGCCGCCCGGCGGCGGCGCGCAGGGGTCGCATGGCGCGCGGGTGCTCCTGGTCGGTGGTGACAGCGACGTCGCCGGTGCGCCAGTCGGGCAGCCAGGCCCCGATGGTCAGGGCACTCGAGGCGGAGTGCGCCAGCGCCATCTCGGTCGGCGAGGCGCCGAGGAGTGCCGCCACGACGGCACGCGCTTCGTCGGCGCGCACCTCGGCCTCCTCGAGCGACGCTGCATCGGCCCGCCCGACACGCAGCTGCCAGTCCTGCGCCTGGCGCATGGCGGCCATCGTCTCGGCCGGCAGGGGGCCTGCCTGCGCGCTGTTCAGGTAGATGCCCGCGCCGGTGGCCGGGAGCCCTTCCCGGAGCGCCCGGACCTTCTCCGGCTCCGGCAGGAAGGGGTCGACCATGGGCGGCTATCATAGCCCGCCATGCTCCCCCTCCAGCCGTAGCGTCGGCCATGCCGCCCGCCTTCGCGCGGCCCGAGCTGCTGGCCACACCCGATTGGCTGGCCGAGAACCTTTCGCGACCGGGCTTGCGCATCGTCGACTGCCGCTGGCGGGTCGACGGCAGCGCGCGCGAGCTCTTCGCCCACGGGCACATCCCGGGCGCGGTGCACCTCGACTGGGCCGAGCAGCTGGTGGACGCCGACGACCCGATCCCCTTCCAGCTGGCGGGCCATGAGGCCTTCGCAGCAGCGATGACGCATGCCGGCATCGGTGACGGTATGACCGCCGTGCTCTACGACGACGCTGCCTCGCTCTACGCGGCGCGGGTCTGGTGGAGCCTGCAGGTCTACGGCTTCGAGGCGGTGCGCATCCTCGACGGCGGCTGGCACGCCTGGCAGGAGAGCGGTCGGCCGCACTCGTCGGCGTCGCCGATGGAGCAGGTGCCGGCCGCGTTCACGCCCCGGACCGACCCGCGCCGCCGCCTCTCCACGTCCGACGTCCGCGCCCTTCTCGGCTCACGGGAGGTGGAGATCCTGGACACCCGTGGGCCGGCCGAGTACCGCGGCCAGGAGGGCAACGCGCGCCGGCTGGGACACATCCCGGGCGCCGTCAATGTGCCGGCCGCGCTGCTGACGATCCCGGGCACGCAGCGCTTCCACGACGCCGACCGCCTGCAACGCCTCTTCCACGAGGCGGGCGTATCGCGCACGCGGCGTGTCGTGACCTACGACGGCGCCGGCATCGGGGCGGCCAAGGCCGCCTTCGTGATGACGCTGCTGGGCTACCCGGACGTGGCCGTCTACGACGCCGGCTGGTCCGATTGGGGCAATCGGCTCGACCTGCCGGTGGACCGCTAGGGCCGCCCTTGCGAGCGTCGCGGCCGTCGTGGCCGCGCCGGAGGCTCACTTCCTGCCATCCACTCACCGGGAGACTCGGATCCGGCCCAGGCGGCCGTTTCGCCGCCATCCATGCACCGGTGGACTCGATGGCGGCGCGGCGACGGCCGGAAGGTCGTCCGCCCGCCCATAGCGATGCACAGGCGAGCATCAAGGCGCGCGGAACTGTCCCCAGCACCACCCGGGAGCCGCCGATCGGGCTGCGAACGGTGTCAACGGCCCGCCGATGAGTCCGGGCATGAATGGATGGCAGAAGAGGCGCAGGCCGCGCCGGACGGCTACCGGGGACCGGCGAGCTACCCGCTCGAGCCGGGCAGGTCCCGCCAGGGGTCGCCGGCGCCGGGTGAGTCCGACGACTGCTGCGCCTGACCGCCTCGCTCGAGGTCGGCGGCGGGCCAGCCACCGACCGGGTCGACCGCGGAGGCGTGCTCCGACGCGCCCTCCGAACCCGCCGCAGCCGCCGTGGGGCCGCCCGACACGCCCGCCCAGACGTCGCGCTCCTGGTACGGCGCCAGGATCTGTGCCCGGGCGTGGTTGAAGGCGAGCATCGGCGACTGAGTCCGCGCCTCGTTGAGCCGGTCGGACCAGAAGATCGCCTCGGTCACGGGCAGGAAGCGGCCGTCGAGCTCGGCGAGTGCCTGCCGCAGGTCGCGCTCGGGCAGCAGGTGGATGCGGCCCGTGATGCGGAAGGGCGGCACGCTGATGAGCGCGTGCTCCGGCACCTTGATGGTGCGCATCTCGGGCATGGCCTCGATGGCCTGGTCGGCCACGCCGAAGAGGACCGTGTCGAGGTTGATGTGCGCGTAGGGCGCCCGCTCGATCAGCGCCCGCGAGCCGAACTCCTCGAAGCGCACCTCCTCGAGGACGAGGAACGTGGCATCGGTCTCGTTCAACACGTCACTCAAGCGGCGCTGCCGCGTGCGCAGCGTGCCGTGCACGAGATGGCTATCCGTGTAGAGCGTGATCTCCTGCGGCGACTCGGTGCTCATCGGATCGAACATGGCGCCGCGAAGCATAGCGGCGCCCGGCAGCGCCCGGAAGCCCGTGCTCCGGCGACTGTCGCCCGGGCGCACCGCCCGATGGTCCCGCCGCGGGGCATCGGCCGATCACTCCGCCGCCGATGGTCCCGCCGACCGCCGAGGCCGCTCAGCCCTCCCCGTCGGTGCTGAGGCTGTACTCCACGCCGCCCGCCGCCCTGGCCTGGATGGCTGCCACGGTCGAGAGCGTGTCGATCTCGTCGGGGCCCTTGTCGTCGCGGATGCGCACGATGCGCGGGAAGCGCAGCGCGTAGCCCGAGTCGTGGCGGTTCGAGCGCATCACCACGTCGAAGGCGATCTCGACCACGATGCTCGGCTCGACCACCCGGAAGCGGCCCAGCTGGCGGATGGTGTGGGCCGTGAACCAGTCGGTCATCTGGGCGATCTCGGCGTCGGTCAGGCCGCTGTAGGCCTTGCCGATGACGACCAACCGGCCGTCCGCCCCGGGCCGGCCGTCCGCCCCGGGCCGGTCGTCACGCACCGCGAAGGTGTAGTCGGAGAGGACGCCATGACGCTTGCCGTGGCCGACCTCCACGCCGACGACGACGCAGTCGAGCGTGGCCAGCGGCCGCTTCAGCTTGAGCCAGCCGAAGCCGCGCCGGCCGGGCGTGTAGAGCGAATCGGGGTCCTTGACCATGAGCCCCTCGTTGCCCCGCGTGCGCGCCGCGTCGAAGACCGCGTCCACCTCGGACTCGCTGCTGGCGCTGACCAGGTTGGAGGTGGCGAAGCCCGCGACGGCCGGCAGGTCGAGGGCATCGAGGCGCGCCCGCCGCTCGCGCAGGCTGAGCCGGAGGAGCGGCTCGATCGGCGCGCCATCGCCCGGCCCGTGGGCGAGCAGGTCGAAGGCGACGAAGATGACCGGCGTCGACTCGACCAGCGAGGGCGGGGGCGCCTTGCGCCCGAGCCGGGCCTGGAGCACCTGGAACGGCATCGCCGCGCCGTCCTTCCAGGCCAGCAGCTCCCCGTCGAGGATGCCCTCCCAGGGAAGCCGCCGGGCGGCATCGATGACCTCCGGGAAGGCCGCGCTCACGTCGTGCAGGTCGCGGCTGTAGAGCACCACCCGCTCGCCCTGCCGGTGGAGCTGGGCACGGATGCCGTCGTACTTGTCCTCGATCCAGACCGGCGGCGAGAGGCGCCGGATCACCTCCGCCGGGTCGGCCACGGGCGAGGCGAGCATCGACTTGAGCGGCCGGAAGAGCGTCAGCTCGGCCGCCTCGAGCCGATCGTCGCGGGCCAGCTCGGCGGTCGTGCCGATGTCCCCGGTGAGCATCCCCGCCCACTGCACGGCGGCCAGCTCGCGTCCGAAGGCCTGCGCGATGGCCGCCTCCAGGTGCCCCTCGCGCAGGCCGATGCGCAGCTCGCCGGCAAGGATCTTGACCACGTAGCGGGCGCAGAGCGGGTCGCAGCGCCAGAGCAGCGTGCGCAACGCGGCGCCCTTGGCCTGCGCGCCGCGCGCCTCGGCCATGGCCGCGAAGGCGTCGCGCACGTCGGTCAGCGAGGGCAGCTCCGCCGACGGCCGGCGCCGCCCCTCGGCGAGCACCATCTCGGCAGCCATGCCCGGGTCGGACGAGCGGTCGTAGGCCCGGCCGAAGGCGCCCGCCTCTGTGTCGGCCACGTCCTCGACGGCCTGCATGACGGCCACCCAGCCGAGGCCGGTCGTACGCGGGTCGCGCTCGGGGAAGGGCCGCCCGGAGAAGAAGACGACGGCCACCGGCAGTTCGGCCGGGGTGAGCGTAGGCAGGTATTCGGCCAGCCGTCTCACCTTCTCGGAGGTCCTGGTCGTGGAGGCGATCCGGTCGGCGAGCTCGCTCCAGCGACGCATCCGGGCGATGGTATAGCATCGCCCTCCCGATGCCCGGCACGCTCGAACGTGAGCACTGGCACCCCTCGACGATGGAGGGGCGACTGGTCGTGCTGCGTCGCCACCGGCCGGAGAACCTGGCCACGGTCGCGCGCTGGTACCGCGACCCCGAGATCGCCCGGCTGACCCGCTACCAGACCCGCCCCATGACGCTCGAGGAGGTCGAACGCTTCTTCCGCGACCGGCTCCTCTCGCCCGAGGCATTCGCCTACGCCATCCACGAACGCGCGGGGGATCGCCTCATCGGGCTCACCACCTTCAGCGCGCTCGACCCGGACAACGGCTCGGCCATGTTCCACATCACGATCGGCGAGCGCGACGCCTGGGGCCGGGGCTTCGGGACCGAGGCGACCGAGCTGATGCTCGGCCACGCCATCGACCGGCTCGGCCTGCACCGCGTCGCGTTGAGCGTCTTCGAGTTCAACGAGCGCGCCATCGGCAGCTACCTCAAGGCGGGCTTCCGCGTGGAGGGCCGGCTGCGCGACGCCATCTGGCGCGACGGCCGCTACTGGGACGAGGTGCAGATGGGTATCCTCGAGTCGGAGTGGCGGGAGCGACGGCAGGCGCGCGCGGCTCATGCGCACCCCGCGGCAGCGGCTGAGCTGCGCCCGGTGGCGGCGCCGTGACGCGGGCTGCGGTGAGCCCGATCGCCCTCGCGCCGGCGGCTGCCGGGTGACCAGCAGCGGGCCCGCGGCCGAGGCCGCCCGCGCCGACTTCCGGGCCATCCTCGCCGACAAGGGTCATGCCGTGGAGAACGCGCGCCGCGCCGTCGAGCGACTCGAGCGCGCCTTCGACGAGGGCGCCCTGATGCGCACCACCGGCATCGACCAGGCGCTGACCGACCTGATGGTGGCGCTGGAGCAGGAGGAGGGCCAGAAGCTGGGCGGCAAGAGCGCCGAGGCGTCACGCGTCATCCTGCGCGCCATCGACCGCCAGCTGGACGAGGCATAGACGTGCCGGGGGGGTCCGATCCGAGCGCCGCCGTCGAGACCGCGTCCAGCGCGGCGGACGTGCCCTCCGGTCCCGGTCCCGGCCTGGCCGAACTGGCCGCCAGCTCCCGCCAGCGGCTCGGCGGCCCGGCCGACGTGGCCTTCCGTGCCTACTCGGGCGAGTCGGACCTGCCGGCGCTCGTGCCGCTCATCAACGACAGCCTCCGGCACGAGGGCGTCGAGTGGGTCGAGACGCCCGAGACGCTGGCCAACCACCTCATGGACCCGGCGCACATGGACCCCGCGCGAGACATCGTGCTGGTCGAGTCGGGCGGGCAGCTGGTCGCCTTCGCGCGCTGCGCCTGGCACGTCGAGCTCGATGGTCCACGCGTCTACTGGTCCGACTGCAGCGTCGCGCCGGAGCATCTGCGGCGCGGCATCGGGCGAGTGCTGCTGGACGCCTGCGAGGCACGCCTCCGCCTCACCGCGGCGGTGCATCCCGAGGGCCCTCGTCAGTTGGCCGCCTGGGTCGACAAGCTGGGACCCGGCCGCATGGCGCTGCTGGAGGGCGCGGGCTATGCCCCGGCGCGCTACTTCTTCCTGATGGTGCGACCGACGCTGGAGGCGATCCCCGAGGTCCCCCTGCCGCCCGGCCTGGAGATCCGTCCGGCCCATCCCGCCGACCTGTTGCGTGTCGCGCGGGCCGAGGAGGAGGCCTTCCGCGACCACTGGGGGCACCGCTCCATGGACGACGCGGACCTGCAGCGGATGATCGACCATCCCCTGACCGACCCTACGCTGTGGCGGGTCGCCTGGGACGGCGACGAGGTGGCGGGCGTGGTCGTTGGCGCCATCAACCCCGCCGAGAATGAAGCCTTCGGCCGGCAGCGCGGCTGGGTCGACCGGGTCTCCACGCGGCGCGCCTGGCGCAAGCGGGGCCTGGCCTCGGCGCTCATCGTGGAGGTGTTGCGCGCGCTGCGCGAGCGCGGCATGACCAGCGCCCAGCTCGGCGTGGACGCCGAGAACCTCACCGGTGCGCTGGCCCTCTACGAGCGGCTCGGCTTCGTGGTGGATCAGCGCTCGGCCAGCTACCGCAAGCCGATGGAGCCCGAGGCGGCGTAGGGGCGGCCACGGCGCTGCATGGCGGGGCTGCGCGGCGCTGGGGGCGCTTACATGGGAAGAGCGTATCGACGGACGACGTCCCGCTCCTGGCCGTCAGCTGGCCTGCGCGCCCTCTTGACCGCCGAGCTGCTCCTACAGTGAGCACCGCGACGAACGAGTCGCCCTGCGCAAGCCGCGTCCGTTCGTTCCTCCGTCCATAGGCTCACCTGGTGTGAACGCCGACCACCGTCATGCCGCCGTCATCGTCCGGTCCACGCGCTGCGTACACTGCAGCGCATGGACCGCATCCTCGGACGTCCCCAGCTCAGCGACGAGCAGCGCCAGCGCGTGCCCCCCGGTCAGTACGTGACCGAGAAGTGGCCGGTGCTCCACTACGGCTCCGTGCCGCGGGCGGACCTGGCGACCTGGGACTTCAAGGTCTGGGGCGAGGTCGAGAACCCGTTCCGCTTCACCTGGACCGAGTTCCGGGCCATGCCACGCAAGACCATCACCACCGACATCCACTGCGTCACCCGCTGGAGCCGGCTCGGCATGACCTTCAGCGGCGTGCCCATCCAGCATGTCCTGGAGCTGGCCCAGGTGCGGCCGAGCGCCGCGCACGTGGTGGCCCACTGCGAGCAGGGTTACACGGCCAACCTGCCGCTCAAGGTGCTCGACGACGACGACGTGCTGCTGGCCGACGAGGCCGACGGGCGGCCGCTCGACCCCGAGCACGGCTACCCCCTCCGCCTGGTCGTGCCCAAGCGCTACTTCTGGAAGAGCGCCAAGTGGATCCGCGGGCTCGAGTTCCTGACCGAAGACCGACTCGGCTTCTGGGAGCGCTACGGCTACAACAACAACGCCGACCCCTGGAAGGAAGAGCGCTACTCGGACGACTGAGCGGCCGCTGCCGCGGCCGCTCAGTGCGCCGCGCGGTCAGTTGCGGCGCAGGGCACTCACCCGGCCGTCCACCACGAGCGGCTTGAGGCGGCGGCCGAGGAGGTCGATCTCGCGCCCCAGCAGGGAATCGAGGCGGCGCAGCCGAGCTTCTGTGTCGGGCGCCTCGAGCAGCGCCTGGCGCTGGCCGAGTTCGATCTGCACCAGGCCGGCGAGGACGTACGAGAGGGCAGTGGGGTCCTGCGGCGTGACCAGCCGGCGCGCGGCGGCCATGAGTACCTCGGCCCGCTCGGCGTCCGAGAGACTTTCGGTGCCGCGCAACGTGCTGCCGCCCATGACGTCGATCGGTGCGGCCTCGCCCGCGTCGGCACCGCCGCTGCCGCCCGCGGTCTCTTCGGCCTCCCCCTCCAGCTCGATGGCCAGCGGTTCCAGCGGCTCCGGGTCGTCGCCGCTCTCTCCAGCCGGACCGGCGCCCTCGACGACCAGCTCGACTTCGATCTCGGGCTCGCTGCCCTCGAAGGCCGGCTGCAGGAGTTCCAGGTAGCGCAGGAAGCGGCGGCTGACGCGGTGGGCCAGCCCGCGCGCCGCGCGGGCGTCGCCGAGCGGCTCGCCGAGCAGGGTGACCTCGGCCGACAGGTAGGGCTCGCTCGTTTCCTTCAGGCGCTCGATCCGGAAGCGCTGGCCGCCGATGGTGACGATGTCCAGCCGGCCGTCCGGGTAGCGGCCGGCCTGGCGGATGAGTGCCGTGGTGCCGACCGTGGCCAGGTCACCCTGCAGCGGCCCGACCTCGCGTCCGTCGGTCAGAAGGACCGCGCCGAAGGGCTCACCGCGGTCGAGGCAGCGGCCGATCATCAGCCGGTAGCGGGGCTCGAAGATGTGCAGCGGCAGCGCGACGCCGGGGCAGAGCACCGAGTTGAGGGGGAAGAGCGGCAGCTCCATGGATCCATCGGACGCGGCGGGCCGGCGCAGGGTGCCGGGCCTCGGGGACGAGGCGGCCCAAGTGTAGCGATGCCGCCGGGGTACGGGTCCCCGGCGGCATCAGCGCGGTCGTTCTGGGATGCGCTGCGAGCCGATCGCGGGCCGATGATGCCGGCTCGATGGCCGGCGCGGGATCAGTGGTGGCAGCCGCCCGGGCTGCCCGCCGAGTCGGCCGTCCGGAAGCTGGAGCCGCAGCCGCAGGCGGAGATGGCATTCGGGTTGTTGACCGTGAAGCCGGCGCCCATGAGCGTGTCCACGTAGTCGATCTCGGAGCCCGCGATGTACTGCGTGCTGGCGCCGTCCACGTAGACCTTGATGCCCTGGCTCTCGACGGTGACGTCCTCGGCCGTGGGCTGGTCCTCCAGCATCATCCCGTAGCGGAAGCCCGAGCAGCCGCCGCTGTAGACATAGACACGCAGCCCGACGGCCGGGTTCTGCTCCTCGGCGGTCAGCTCGCGCAGCTTGCCGGCGGCCGCGTCGCTCAGGCGCAGCAGCGGCTCCGGCGTGACCGGGGCCTCGGCGGTCGGCTGGGGCTCGGTGTTCAGCATCCGGGTGATCCCTCCTCGGGAGGTGGTGCGGGTCCGCGGCGGTCGTGGCCGGCGTATGCGGTCGGTGCTCGATGTCGCGCTGCCGCCGTGGTCGACACGGCCGTTCGGCTGCGTGAATCCTAGGCGCACGCGAGGTTTGTGGCAAGAGCGCTGCCGAAACCCGGTGGTCCGGCGTCCGCTGGAACGACGCAGCGGGCCACGTATCCCGAAGGGCCGCTGGATCGGACGTTAGCCGCGAGCGGGGCGGACTTCTCTGCCAAAGGGCCGACTGGCGGGCGCTAGCCGCGGGAGCGAGCCGCCGTGGGCAGGTGGGCGGCACTCCCTTGAACGTGGCGGCGGGAGGCTGACCCTTCGGCCGGGTGCGAAGCATCGCCTAAGGGACGCCCGGTGTGCATTCGGCGGAGTCGCGCTGGGAGGTCGGCGCGGCGTGGCCGCTGTCCCGCTCGGCCGAGCCGGTCTGGTCCGACTCGGCGGGCGTGAGTCGGGCGCGGCCCGGACCCTCGCCGACATGCACGGGCGGACTGCTATCGGGGACTTTGCCCGCCCACGCGCGTTCGGGACCCCCGCCGCCGCGACGGAGGGGGCCCGGTGAGCCCGCCCTGAGCGTGGATGCGAGCCTGACATGGCGGGCGCCGCGGCGTACGGAGACCAGGAGCAGCGGTTCAGGAGCCTCGCGTCAGGATATGAGTCCGTGCATGGCTAGAGGACAGGCGATCGGCCGTGCCGAGTCGTTACCAGTCTCTCGGTGAATGTGGGCCAGGAAGTCGGGCGGGCGCCAGTGGGCCACGAGGTCGGCCCGTGCGTCGGTGGCCCGGCAGCGATAGCGTGGGGGCGTCGCGGAAGAGGCTCTGAGCCGCCGGCCTGCGTTCAGGCCAGCGCGCGGCCGATGAGGAAGACCGCCACGAGCGCGACGGCGATGACGACGGCGGCCACGAGCAGGTCGAGGCGGACGTTCGCACGGTGCGCCAGCTCCGGCGGCACGAGCGACTCGACCACCGCCTCCGGCTCGCGGGCGTGCGGCAGGACCGACTCGGCGACCGATGGGGGCGGCTCGTCGGCTGACTCGTCGCGCACGGCAGACGATGCCAGCGAGCGCGGGGCGGGGGCAAGCGGCGCCGGTCCGGGGGTCGCCGGCGATGGCACCGGCGTCCAGCTCGACTCGGACTCGGGCTCCGACCCGTGCCCGCTGGCCGCGGCGCCCTTGCGCAGGGCGCGCACGGCACCGATGGCGACGGCCACGAAGACGCCGCCGCCGAGCAGAACCAGGAGTCCCTTGCCGCCGCCCAACCGGCTCATCGATCGCCTCCGGTCGGGGGCAGGGCGAGCGCGCGCGGGCGGGACGCAGGTGTGACGCTCACGTCAGGCATCGATACGCTCCACGATGGTGGCGATGCCCTGGCCGACGCCGATACACATGGTCGCCAGGCCATAGCGGCCGCGGCGACGGGCCAACTCGTGGACGAGCATCGCCACGAGGCGTGCGCCGCTCATGCCCAGGGGGTGCCCCAGGGCGATGGCACCACCGTTGACGTTGACCTTCTCCATGTCCAGCCCGAGTTCGCGCACGCAGACGATCGACTGGCTGGCGAAGGCCTCGTTGAGCTCGACCAGGTCGAGGTCGCCCACGGCGAGGCTGGCGCGCTCGAGGGCCTTGCGCGTAGCGGGGATCGGGCCCAGGCCCATCATCGCCGGGTCGACGCCTGCGACCGCGGTGCTGACCACGCGCGCCAGCGGCCGCAGGCCGAGCTCGCGTGCCAGACCCGCCTCGACCAGCACCGCCGCGCCGGCACCGTCGTTGATGCCTGAGCTGTTGCCGGCCGTGACCGAGCCCCCGTCACGGAAGGCCGGCTTGAGCCGTGCCAGTGCCTCCGCCGAGGTGTCGGCACGCGGGTGCTCGTCGCGCGCCACGAGCAGCGGCTCGCCTTTCTTCTGGGGCACCGGCACGGGCACGATCTGGCCCTCGAACCGCCCCGCTTCGATGGCCGCCACGGCGCGCTGCTGGCTGACCAGGGCGAAAACGTCCTGCTCCTCGCGCGTCACGCCGCAGCGCTCGGCGACGTTCTCGCCCGTCTCGCCCATGGAGTACGGGTGGTGCATCTCGGCCAGGCGAGGATTGGTGAAACGCCAGCCGAGAGTCGTGTCGTAGAGCTGCCGGTTGCCCCGATCCCAGGGGGCGTCGGGCTTGGCCATGACGTATGGCGCGCGGGTCATCGACTCGACGCCGCCGGCGACGAAGGCGTCGCCGTCGCCGACCATGATCGCGTGGGCTGCGGCGTTGATGGCCTGCAGCCCCGACCCGCACAGCCGGTTGACCGTCTGGCCGGCGACCTCCAGCGGCAGGCCCGCCAGCAGCGCCGACATGCGCGCGACGTTGCGGTTGTCCTCGCCGGCCTGGTTGGCGCAACCGAGGATCACGTCCTCCAGCCGCCCGGCGGGGATGCCGGCACGCTCGACGGCAGCGCGGATGGCGATGGCCGCAAGGTCGTCGGGGCGGACGGCCGCGAGCGCACCCCCGTAGCGCCCGATGGGCGTGCGCACGGCGCTCACGATCCAGGCGTCGCGCAGCGGGCGGTCCACGGCTCGGCTCATGCGCCGGATTGTAGGCGCAGGACGGCTCGCGGCCGGGCCTGGGACCGCGACATGAGGGCCTGCCGTCGCCGGCTCTCGGGTGGCAGCGCCCCCCGGGCGTCAGATGGTGGCGATGGCGCGCAGGGCGGGCGCCACCCTGAAGCGCTCGCCGTGGGCCGCCTCGAGCCGTTCGAGCGACTCGATGACGTGGCGCAGTCCGAGCTGACGGGCGCGGTCGAACGGGCCGTCTGGGTGGTTGGCACCGAGCTTCAGGGCGCGGTCGATGTCCACAGGGTCGGCCACGCCCTCGCCGGCGGCGTGGTAGGCCTCGTTGATGATGGCCAGCTCGATGCGCTCGACGATGGCCGCGGGGGAGGCCAGCGGCTCGACGGGCGGCGGCAGGGTCTCCCCGCGGGGGAGCGGTGGCAACTCGGCCACGCCCTCCTGCCCACCGTCCTGCGCATAGCGGTAGAAGCCGCGGCCCGTCTTGCGTCCGAGCTGCCCGACCGCGACCAGCGCGGCCTGGATGGGCGAAGGTCGGAAGCGGATCGCCTGGTCGAAGGCCTCGTAGAGCGCGCGCGCCACGGCGTAGTTCACGTCGATGCCGACGAGGTCCATGAGCGCGAAGGGGCCCATCGGGTAGCCGGCCCCGACGATCGCCGCGTCGACCGCTTCGACGCTCGCCTCGCCCGCCTCAAGCAGCCGCAGCGCCTCCAGCGTGAAGGGGCGATTGACCCGGTTGACGATGAAGCCCGGCGCATCGGCACAGGGCACCGGCGTCTTGCCGAGACCCTGCACGAAGCCGAGCGCGCGCTCCATGACCGCCGCGTTGGTCGTCTCGCCGGCGACGACCTCGACCAGCGGCATGACCGGCGCCGGGTTGAAGAAGTGCAGGCCGAGGACGCGCCCTGGCCGCTCCAGCCCCCCAGCGATCCGCGTCACCGAGAGGGCACTGGTGTTGGTGGCCAGGATGACCTCGGGTCCGGAAGTCCGGTCGAGCGTGGCGAAGATGGTCCGCTTGAGGGGCAGGTCCTCCAGGGCCGCTTCGATGACCAGGTCCGCCTCGGCCGCCAGGGCGTCCAGGCTGGCCGCGCGGCGGAGGCGCGCCAGCGCCGCGTCCCGCAGCTCCCCGGTGAGTCGGCCGCGCTCGGCGAGCCGGTCGAGCCCACGCACGATGCGCTCCTGGCCACGCGCGACCGCCGCCTCGTCCACGTCGTGCAGCACGACCTCGTGACCCGCGGCGAGGCAGACCTGGGCGATGCCGGCGCCCATCGTGCCGGCGCCCACGACGCCGACGACGAGCGCGCCTGCCGGCGCTGGTGGCACGGGCGGCTGGCTCACTCCCCGCTGAAGCGCGGCGGGCGCTTCTCGCGGAACGCGGCCGTGCCCTCGGCGTGATCCTTCGAGCGGCCGGCGATGCCCTGTAGCTGCGCCTCGTACTCGAGCGCTGCCGTCAGGTCGGAGCGCTGCGCCCGGTCGAGACCGCGCTTGGCCAGGGCCAGCGCCAGTGGCGCGCCCGCCGCCAGCCGCCCCGCCAGCGCCTGCGCCTCGGGCAGCAGTTGCTCCGCCGGCAGGACCCGGTTGACCAGGCCGATGCGCTCGGCCGTGGCGGCGTCCACCGGCTCGGCCGTGAAGACGATCTCGGCCGCCCTGCCCGGCCCGACCAGGCGCGGCAGGAACCAGCTCATGCCGCTGTCGGGCACCAGGCCCACGCGGCCGAAGGCGGCGATGAAGCTCGCACCCTCGGCCGCGAGCCGGATGTCGCAGGCCAGGGCGAGCGAGAAGCCGGCCCCCGCGGCCACGCCGTTGACGGCCGCTACGACCGGCTTCTCGAGGCGCCGCAGGGCGAGGATGATGGGGTTGTAGTCGCGCCGCAGCGTCTTCGCCAGGTCGACGGCGCCGCCCGTCTCGTCGCGTTCGCGCAGGTCCTGGCCGGCGCTGAAGGCGCGTCCCGCGCCGGTGATGACGAGGGCGCGCACGTCACGCTCGCGGCCGGCCCCGGTGAGCGCCGCGAGCAGCTCGCGCTTGAGCAGGGCGTCGAAGCTGTTGAGCACGTCGGGCCGGTCCAGGGTGAGGGTCAGCACCCCTTCGGCGCGCTCGACCCGCAGGGCCTGGTACGCCTCAGCCATGGGCTTCAGCCGGCGAAGGGCTGCAGGCTGTCCCCGGTCAGCTCGAAGACGCGCCGGTCGATAGGCTCCTCGGCCGCCTCGGAGTGCTCCGTCAGGAACTCCTGGAAGAGGGCCGCGAACTCGTCGTCGCCGGGGGCGAGCGCACCGGCCAGCAGCAGGTGGCGCTCGGGCAGGCCGATCAGCACGCGCGTGCCGGGCGCGACGTGCGGGCCGGCCAGCTCGCGCAACAGGTAGTCGCGCACCTCCGGCAGCAGGATGCGCGCGGCGTCGCGGCCGGTGCCGCTGTCGGAGGTGAGCAGGCGCCGCGTGCCTGAGGTCTCGTCCTCCCAGCCGGCCTGGCTCGACCAGGCCGAGAGGTTGGCGCGCGCCGTCTCGTCCAGCTCGGCGCCGCCGATGCCCCAGGAGAGGAGATGCTCGAGGTTGACCAGCACGTCGAAGCCGTCCGCCGCGAGTGCGTAGGCGACGACGATGTCGCACGGCCCTTCGCCGACCATCGGCTGGGTGTGGCCGCCGGGCCGCGGCGTGGTCGCGTCGAGTGGCGCGTCGAGGGCGGTGCCCAACGTACCCGCCGGGCGCAGCAGCGGGAAGATCACCGAGCGCGCGGCGGACCAGTCGTGCTCAGGTGTCTCGGAGGCGGGCCGGCTGGCCTCGGCCGGTGGTGCATGTCCGCTCACCGGGGCATCCGGGTCGATCGGCAGCAAGAGGTCCGGGGCGGCATCGCGCAGTTCGCCGGTCGCCTCGTCGGCGAGATCGCGGCCTTGCCAGTCGGTGCCCATCGGTGCCCTCCCTGCGCCTCCCCCGACGCCCCTAGCCTACCCCCTGCCCGGCCGCGCGACCATGCCCTCCGGGCCGGCGCCCCGCGGCATGCTCAGCGACCCGTCCACTTCGGCGGCCGCTTCTCGACGAAGGCACGCATCCCCTCCCGCTGGTCCTCGCTGGCGAAGAGCAGGAAGAAGTTCCGCCGCTCGAACTCGAGGCCGGCCTCCAGCGACAGCTCGAAGGCGCGGTTGATGGCTTCCTTCGCCGCCATCACCGCCAGCGGCGGCAGGGCCGCCACCTCGGCGGCCAGGTCGACCGCCGCGGCCAGCGTCTCCTCCGCGGCCACCAGCCGGGTCACCAGCCCGTGCGCCTCGGCCTCCCGCGCGGGCAGGTTGCGCCCGGTCAGGATGAGCTCCATCGCCTTCGCCTTGCCCAGCGCGCGCGTCAGGCGCTGCGTGCCGCCGGCGCCGGGGATGACGCCGATGCGGATCTCCGGCTGGCCGAAGACGGCGTCGTCGGCGGCGACGATCATGTCGCAGGCCATGGCCAGCTCGCAGCCGCCACCCAGCGCATAGCCGCGCACGGCGGCCACGATGGGCGTGCGCACGCGCCGGATGCGCTCCCAGCGCGCGAAGCTGTTGGCCACGGTCAGGCTGACCGGAGTGGCGTCGGCCATCTCCTTGATGTCGGCACCCGCCGCGAAGGCGCGCTCGCCCGCACCAGTGATGACGATGCAGCGGCAGGTCTCTTCCGCGTCCAGGCGCTCGAGCGCCTCGACCAGCTGGCGCATCGTCTCGCTGTCGAGCGCGTTGAGAACCTCCGGGCGGTCGAGCGTGATGAGCGCCACGCCCTCCACCGGCGCGCCGGCGTGCGGGTGGCTCGCCGGCAGTTCGACGCGGATGCGCGGCTTCCCGTCCTGCTCAGCCACGGTCCTCCTCCTCGCCGCCAGCGCCACGCCTGGCCTGGCCGCAGTAGCCGCAGAATGCCTGCTCGGAGCGATTCGGGCCACGACCGCAGGCCGTGCAGGTCCAGTCGGCCGAGCCGGCCTCGAGGGCCGCACGGAGCGCCTCGTAGTCGGGCGGACGCTTCTCGTGGAAGCTGGCCAGCCCCTCGGCCACCTCGCCCGAGTCGGCGTGGATGGTGAGCCACTCGCGCGCGTGCCGGATGGTGAGCGACCAGGAGAGGTCCTTCCAGAAGTGCAGCTGGGCCTTGGTGGCCCGCACGATCTCGGGCATCTTGGCCAGCAGGGCGCGGCACAGCTCGTCCACGGCCGCGTCCAGGCCGGCGCGCGGCACCACCCGGTTGACCCAGCCCCACTCGAGGGCCTGCTGCGCGCTGACGGGCTCGTTGAGCAGCAGCACCTCACGCGCGCGCCGGTCGCCGATGACGAGCGGCATCCACTGCGTGGCGCCGCCGGCGGGCACGCTGCCGCGCGACGGGCCGACATGGCGGAGCACGATGTCGTCCGCTGCCACGGCCAGGTCGCAGGCCAGATTGAGCTCGTTGCCGCCGCCCACGGTCATGCCGTTGAGGCGGGCCACGACCGGCTTGGGGCAGTCGCGGATGGCGTCGATGGCGGCGATGAAGTGGCCCATCCACTCCCAGTAGCCGGTCCGGTCGGCCAGGAAGGCCTGCTGCTCGTCGAGGTCGGCGCCGGTGCAGAAGGCACGCTCGCCGGTGCCGGTGAGCACGACCACACCGACAGCGGGATCGGCCGCCGCCCGGCGGAAGGCGTCGGCCAGGCCATCGAGGGTCGGTCGGTCGAGGGCGTTGTGCACCTCCGGGCGGTCGATGCGGATGGTCGCCCGCCGGGCGGCGACGTCGTAGTGGACGGTCACCTCCGATCCTCCGCTACACCGGCGGGCGCGTCGGCGGTCCCGTCGGTGGCCTCCTCGGATGCCTCGGCGGTGGGCTCGTCGGTAGCCCCGTCCGTGGCCCCATCGCTGGGCTCGTCGAGCGGCTCGTCGCCCGTCTTCTCGGCGGCCAGCTCCGAGCCGAGGGTCGCATCGGGCTCGAGCACCATGATGGTCACCAGCTCGCGCGGCAGGATCTCCCGCAGGATGCGCCCGGCGGCGCGCATCTGGTCGCTGGCCAGGCCGTCGTCGAGGGTCGCGCGGTCGTCGAAGATCATGCGCGCGACCATGAACAGGTCGCTCTCCGAGAACGCCTGCACCACGCGCGCCACGTGCAGCGAGCGCAGGCCGGGCGTCTGGCGCACGAGGGGCAGGTGCTCGTCGCGGTAGCGCGCGCGGAACGTCTCGAGCGCCTCGTCGTCGAGCTCGCCCCGGTGATAGAGGGCCATCAGGGTCACGGACACGGCCGACCTCCGGTGGGGGTGTGGATCATGGTCGCTCCTCGAACCAGTCGGCGTCGCGGGGCGCCGGACCACCGCCGGCCGCCACCGCGTCGGAAGCCGCCAGCTGGGACATCGCCGTCGGCACCGGGGCCCGCTGCGCGCCGCGCGTGGCCGGGGCCGCGGCGTCGGCGGGACGGCCCTCGGCCCGGGCACGGGCGACGGCCTCCGTGGCCCGGTAGAACCCGGCCGCCGCCTCGTTGAAGAGCCCCGGCCGCGAGGACATCACCTGGTGGCCACAGTCGGGCGCCACCAGCAGGCGCGCCTCCGGCAGCAGCCGATAGAGCGCCACCGCGTGGTCGAGCGGAACGAAGACGTCCCGGTCGCCGTAGACCATCAGTGTCGGCAGGCGCACCCGGCCCAGGTCGGCCGGGGTGAGCAGCGACTGCGACGCCACGTCGCGCACGATGGCCGGCAGCAGCCGGCGCCACGCGCCCTTGCCCTGCACCGGCGCGTGGCGGCGCTCGAGCTGGGCCGCCCAGGCGGGTTCGTCGCGCTCCACGCGCACGGGGTCCATCAACCGACGCGCGACCGAGGCGCGCGGCTCACGCTCCACGTCGATGCCGGAGATGAGCAGGGTGCGCAGCCGTTCGGGCCAGCGGACGGCGAACCGGAGCGCGGTCATGGCGCCCATGCTGAAGCCGACCAGGTGGAAGGTGGCGAGACCAAGGGCGTCGGCGAAGGCGACCAGGTCGTCCACCAGCAAGTCGGCCGACCAGCCGGCGGCGGCGTCCCAGCGCGTACCGGCATGCCCGCGGGCATCGACCAGGTAGAGCCGGAAGCCGCGCCGGAAGAGCGGCCGCTGCGCAGACCAATCCTCGGTCGCCGACGAGGTGGCGCCGTGGAGCAGGATCATGGGCGGCCCGGCGCCCTCGGTCTCGTAGTGCTGGGCCAGCCCGCCGGCCTCGACGATGGGCACGCCGCTCAGAGCTCCGGCTTGCCCAGCAGCTCGGCCGTCGCGGCGCGCTCGATGCGCAGGTAGCGCCGCCGGTAGTAGAGCAGCGGCAAGCCATGCACGTCGTGCGTCTCGAGCCCCTCGACGCGGCCGATGAAGACGACGTGGTCGCCCGTCTCGAGCTCCTGCTCCAGGCGGCACTCGAGATGGGCGATCGACGCGTCGAGCACGGGCACGCCGAGGGTGCCGCGGTGGTACGCAGCGCCGCAGAAGGCGCTCCGGGGCAGCTCGGAGGGGGCGCCCGCGAAGCAGTCCGAGAGGTCCTGGCTGCCCTCGGGCAGGATGTTCACGGCGAAGCGACCGGTGGCGCCGATGACCGGCCGGATCGATCGCTCGCGGCCGATGCAGACGAGGACCAGCGGCGGCTCGAACGAGACGGCACTGAAGGCGTTGACCGTGGTGCCGAAGGGCTGCGGCGGGTCGCTGCGCTCGTCGAGCGTGGTCACGACCGTGACGCCGGTCACGAAGCGCGCCAGCACCTCGCGGTAGAGATGCGGGTCGAACGCCGGGGTGCCAGCAGACGGTGGGGCTGCCCGGGTCGCGGCGGACGGGGGCGCGGGGCGCGTTGCTTTGCTGGCGGCGGGCGCCGTGGCGCCCGGGGTCGCCGGGGTCGTGGCGGTGGGCCTCGCCGGTGTGCCGCCGTCAGGGGCATCGGGCATGGCCGGAGTCTAGCCGGTCGGCTGCGCGGGCCCGTCGCTGGTTGGGGCAGCCCGCCGCTCTGCCTGCGCGCCCTGGGTCCTGGCGGCCCGGTGGCGCTGGAGGCCGCGCGCGGCCTCCGGGTCCGGGCGGCCCATCTGGGTCCGGGCGGCCCATCTGGGTCCGGGCGGCCCATCTGGGTCCTGGCGGCCTCTGGGGCCTGCGCCGGCCTCTGGACCTGCGCCGGCCTCTGGACCTGCGCCGGCCTCTGGATCCTGGCGGATTTCCACCCACGGACTGCTATCCGAGATCCTGGCCCGCCCGCGCGCGTCCGGGTGCCTCGATGCTCGGCAGGACGGGCCGCCGCGCGTGCCCGCTGAGCGTGGCCGGCGGCATGGTGGTGCCGTTGGCACGTCTGGCGGAGGCCGGCGGGAGCGGGTCGGTGGCCGCGCGCCAGGATACGAGTCCATGGATGACTAGAGGACGGGCGATGGCCCGTGCCGGGCGGTTATCAGTCGCTGGGTGAATGTGGGCCAGAAACTGGGTGAATGCGGGCCAGGAACTGGGGCGTCGCGCGGGGCCAGCGGCCGGCGGGGCGCCGGGGGCGAGGTGCGGGGGCGAGCGGCCGGCGGGGCCGCGGGGGCACGGACGCGCGAGCGGCCGGCGGGGCCGCGGGGGCGAGGTGCGGGGGCGAGCGGCCGGTCGGGGCGGGAGCGACGGGCCGGCCAGCGAGGGCGCTAGCGTCGTCGCCGGGCGCGACGGCTGGGGCGCGCATCAGCGACGCACCGCGCCGACCGCACCTACTCGAAGCGGACCGCGCGCACGATCGAATAGCGGCCGGCGACGCGGGCCGGGTAGGCCGCGGCAAGGATCGAGACTGCGACGCCGGCCACGATCGCCAGGAGGATGGTCAGCCAGGGTGGCTCGAACGGGACGCCCAGGCGGCTGCCGGCCAGGAGCAGCATGATCACGCCGACGAGCACGCCGGTCGCCGCGCCGACCACCGAGCCCACGATGCCGAGCACAGCGGCCTCGATGACGACCATGCGCCAGACCTGGCGGCGACTCATGCCGATGGCGCGCAGGATGCCGATCTCGCGCACACGCTCGATGACGCTCATGGCCAGGGTGTTGACCACACCCAGCGCGGCGATCAGCACGGCAACCACGGCGATGGCGTCGAAGAGCGCGAAGATGTGACCGAGCGCGTCGCTCACGGCCTGCTGCAGCCGCTCGAGCGTGGCCGGTTGCAGGGCCAGCGAGCGCGCCACGGCGTCCACCTCGGGGCCGGCGCGCTCGGCCCAGCCGGGCGCGTAGCGGATGGCGAAGAAGTCGGCCCCCTCGACGCCCAGCTGCTCCGTTGCGTCCTTCCAGCCGACGAGGATGCTGTCTCCGTTGCGTCCCGGCAGCGAGCGCTCGACGATGCCGACGACGCGCAGCTCCACCAGCCCGCCCGCGGTGAGGAAGGACATGCGGTCCTCGAGGCGGATGCCGAAGCGCTGCGCGACGCTGCGCGGAACGACCACCGCGCCGCCCTGGTCGAGCGCGGTCAGCGCTGCGGCCCGCCCGCCCTCGGGCATCTCCAGGCGCCCATCGGCCTGCAGGTCGGCCCCGATCACCGCCGCGGCAGGCAGGCGCACGCCCTGGTAGGCGACGTCGAAGGTGCCCACCGGCGTGACCCGCGCCACCCCGTCCACGGCCGCCAGCTGCGAACCGAGGCCCTCCGCCAGGGCGACCGGGCGGATGGAGGTCGCGATCTGGTCGCCGGGCACCACCTCGCGCAGCCACTCACTGCCGGCGAGGCGTACGTTGCGAGCCACGACGCCGAGCGCCACCACCATCGTCAGGCCGACGGCGAGGGCGCCGACGGTCAGCGCGGTCCGGCTACGGTCGCGCGCCAGAGCGCCGCGGGTGAGTCGCTCCTCGGCCCGGAAGAGGCGGCCGAAGGGCATGGCCGCCAGGCGGCCCAGCGGCCGCACCAGCCCCGGCAGGGCCAGCGTCACCGCCAGCAGCACGCCGTAGACGGCGAGGGCCCGCAGGACGGCCGCGGCGCCGCCGCTGACCGGGTCGCTCGGCGCGAGCAGCAGCCCGGCCGCCCCGACCACGACGAAGACCGCCAGCAGCCAGCGCAGCCGGGCGCGCTGGAAGGCGCCCGGGTCGTTGTGCGCCCGGAGCGCCTCGACCGGTGAGATGCGCGCCGCACGCAGGGCCGGCTCGATGGCCGCCGCCAGCGTGACCGCCACGCCGAGGAGCAGCGCCAGCGCCGCGGCGCCCGGCGGCAGCACCGCGCCGCCCAGGGTCACCCCCTCGACGCGCCTGACGTAGCCAGCGATGACCCCCGCGGCGAGCATGCCCAGCAGGATGCCCGCGAGCGACCCAGCCACGGCCAGCAGCAACGCCTCCGTCAGGACCAGCCGGTAGACCTGGCCTCGGCTGGCGCCGGCGGCGCGCAGCAGACCCACCTCGCGGCTCCGCTCGGCGACGGTCATGGAGAGCGTGTTGAAGATGAGGAAGGCGGCGCTGAAAAGGACGACCGTGGCGACGAGCGCGATCATCGCCCGGAAGTCAGCCGTCGAGGCGCGCAGGGATGCCTCGAGGTCGTGCCGGTCGGCGATGACGTAGGGCTGCACGGTGAGGCGGGTCTCGAGGCCGGAGACGACGTCGGCGAGCGAGCCACCCGGCGCCAGCCGGAGGTCGACCCGGTCCACGGCCGGCCGCTCGAAGAGCGCCTGGGCATCGGCCAGCGGCACGATCACCGAGCGGGACGCGTCGCCGTAGAACGGCCCGTTGCCGGCGACGAGTCCGACGATGCGGAAGGCACGCGGGCCGGGCGTCGCCGCGCCGAGCAGCGTCAACTCCCCGCCGACGCCGACACCCTCGTCCGCCGCCAGGGCCTCGGTGACCAGCGCTTCGCCGCTGGCACCCGACCCGAAGGCAGCGCCGGCGACGACCTCCAGGTCATGCAGCTGCCCGTAGCTGGCGGGCTCGATGCCGTGCACCGTCACGGGCTCACTGCGGTGGCCCGCCTCGGGCGGCTGGAGGAGATAGGTGCGCCGCTCGAAGATGGGCGCCGCCACCTCGACCCCCGGTGTGCCGCCGATGGCGGCCACCGTCTCGGGCGCCAGGCCTCGCTCCTCGAAGGCAGCCACGCGCAGGTCGGCGCGACCGATGACGTCGCGCACGGTCCGCTCCACCGACGCATCGATGCCCGCGTTCGTGGCCAGCGCGGCGAAGAGTGCGCCAACGCCGAGCGCGATGCCCGTACCGGTCAGGATGCTGCGCAGCCGGCGCGCGGCGAGGCTGCGCCAGGCGAGGGTCGAGAGCCGGCGCATCGGTCAGGCAGGCCCGGCGCTCATCGGGCCGCGCTCAGAGTCCGAGCTCGGCGAGACGCGCGATGAGCGTCGCCGCCGAGTGATCCTCGCGGCGGCCGAGCACGATCGGCTCGAGCACCCGGCCGTCCTCGACGACCAGCACCCGGTCGGCGTAGGCGGCGGCCTTGGCGTCGTGCGTCACGAGCACGATCGACTGCTGCTGGTCGTTGGCGGCACGCCAGAGCGCGTCCATGATCTCGCGGCTCGAGGAGTAGTCGAGGTTGCCGGTCGGCTCGTCGGCCAGCAGCAACGCCGGTCGGGTGACCAGGGCGCGCGCGACCGCGACGCGCTGCTGCTCGCCGCCCGAGAGCTGGTCCGGGCGATGCTGCTCCTTGCCGGTCAGCTCGACCAGCGCCAGGACCTCGCGGATGCGCTCGGCGATCTCCGCCCGGCGCGGGTTGATGCCGGCGATGGTGAAGGGCAAGGCCACGTTCTCGAGCACGTTGAGCAGCGGCACCAGGTTGAAGAACTGGAAGACGAAGCCGGTCCGGTCGCGACGCAAGCGCGTCGCCTGATCGTCGGAGAGGCCGCTGATGTCGCGCCCCTCGAAGACGACCCGGCCGCTCGTCGGCTGGTCGAGGCCGCCGAGGATCTGGAGGAGGGTGCTCTTGCCCGAACCCGAGGGTCCCATGAGCGCCACGAACTCGCCGTGGGCCACGCTCAGCGACGCTCCTCGCAGGGCCTCCACGGTGTGGTCGCCGAGGTGGTACGTCTTGGTCAGCTCGTGCGCCTCGAGGACCGGCGTGGTGTCGGTCGGCGTCGGCGTCGTGCTCATCGTCGTCACGTCGGCACCTTACTGCTAGAAACCGAAGAAGAGGCCCAGCACGTCCGCCAGGATCGACTCGAGCAGCCCCTGGGGCGGCGGGATGTCGCGGATGCGCAGGCTGGCGGGGCCGGGCGGCAGGGTCGGCCGGGGACTGGGCGTGAGCTCGGGACCCGCGGATTCGACCGGATCCTCGATGACCACGTCCGGGGACTCGTCGGCGGCGTCCGGCGTCGGGCTTGACGTCGGGGTCGGCGGCGGGCTGGGGCTGGCCGTCGGCGGCAGGGTCGGCGCCGCAGTCGGTGCCACGGTCGGCTTCGGCGTGATGACGGGCTTCGTGGTCGGGCGTGGCGTGACGGTCGGCTTGACCGTGGGCCTGGGCGTCGCCGTCGGCCTGGGCGTGGGCTTGGGCGTGGCCGTCGGCCTGGGCGTGGGCTTGGGCGTCGCCGTCGGCCTAGGCGTGGCGGCGCCGCACTTGTCGGCGAAGAGCTCGGTGAACATCTTCTTGGCCGTGTCGCCCTTGTAGGCACCCATGCCGGCCACGTTCCAGCGCGAGTTGAGGATATTGGCGCGGTGACCGGACGAACCCATGAAGGCCTTGTGCACGGCATACGCCGACTGGTCGTCCGGGTAGGTGTTCCAGCCGATGTTCTCGCCCGCCAGCTCGAAGCAGTAGCCGGCGTCGGACAGCTCGTCGAAGACGCTGTGGCCGTCGGGCGGGATGTCGTGGCTGAAGTAGTCGCGCACGATCATGTCCTTGCTGCGCGAGCGGGCATGAGAGCGCAGCACGGAGTCCATGGTCAGCGAGCGCAGGCCGGCGCTGACGCGGGCCTGGTTCGTGTAGCCGAGCAGCTCGACCTCGGCGCCGCTGTCGAAGGAATTCGGCGCCCAGGCGAAGACCGTGGCTGCGGTCAGGAGAAGTGCCGCCAGGAGGGTCGTCGCGGCGACGAGGTGACGCCGGCGGCGGCGGCGTGACTGCCGCGCAGCGGCCTCGCGGGTCGTCCCGGCCTCCTGGGTGGCCTGGACAGCGCACGGTGCGCCTTCGTCGTGGGGCTGTGGCGCCGGTACGTTCGAGTCGGACATGCCCCCGTTCCGTATGGTCGGAGCGCCCCCCGGCCTGGGCGAGGCGGTCACCTAAACACGCTCCATCGGCACGTGTCAAGGCACCGGTGACGGGCGGCAACGGGAGTCGCCCAGCCCATGTCGCCGGCTTTACATCATGCGGGCGGCGCCGGTCGATACACTGCCGCGATGCAGGTTCGCGGCAGGCGGTCGACCGCCGGCGATGGGCTGCACTATGCCTGGGTCGTGGTCGCGGTCACCTTCCTGGTGCTGCTCGCCTCGGCCGGCGTGCGGGCCGCGCCCGGCGTGCTCATCCGCCCCCTGGAGCTCGAGTTCGGCTGGGACCGCGCGGGCATCTCTCTGGCCGTCGCGGTGAGCATCCTCGCCTACGGCCTGGGCGGCCCCTTCGCGGGCAGCCTCGTGGAGCGGTTCGGCACGCGGCGCGTGATGCTCACGGGCCTGTTGCTGGTGGCTGCCGGCGTGCTGCCGATGCTCCTCATGAGCGAGCTGTGGCAGCTTCATCTGTCTTGGGGCATCGTCGCCGGGCTGGGCACGGGCGCCGTGGCCAGCGTCCTGGGCACGACCATCGCACTGCAGTGGTTCCGGACCCATCGTGGGCTGATCGTGGGTGTCTTCTCGGCCGCGGCCTCGGCCGGCCAGCTGGTCTTCCTGCCGCTGCTCATGGCTGCCACCCTCCTGGGTGGCTGGCGCGCGGCGGTAGCCCTGATGGCCGGCGCGGTCTTGCTGCTCCTGGTGCCCATCCTGCTGCTCGTGCGTGACCGGCCCGCGGACGTGGGGCGGCGGCCCTACGGCGACGACGGCACGCCGCTGACGGCGGCCCAGCAGGTCGAGGACGAGCGGCGCACGAGCCTCGGTGCGGCGATGCGCACCCGCGACTTCTGGCTCCTCGCGGGCAGCTTCTTCATCTGCGGCTACACCTCGAACGGCCTGATCGGCACCCATCTCATCCCGCACGCGGTGGAGCACGGCTTCACCGAGGTGACGGCGGCGGGCGCCGTGGCCCTGATGGGTGCCATGAACATCGTCGGCACGCTCGCCTCCGGCTGGCTCACCGACCGCTACGACAACCGGCGCCTGCTGGCCGCCTACTACGGCTTCCGGGCGCTCTCCATCGCGGCCCTGCCGTTCATCCTCGACGTGCCCTGGCTGCTCGTCTTCGCCGTCGTCTACGGCCTCGACTGGATCGCCACGGTGCCGCCCACGGCGAACCTGGTGGCGCGCCTCTACGGGCGTGCCTCGGTGGGGCCGATCTACGGCTGGATCTTCTTCGGCCACATGGTCGGCGCGGCCGTCGCCGCCTTCGCCGGCGGCGCCCTGCGCCAGGCGTTCGGTGACTACCACGCGGCGTTCATCTCGGCGGCCGTGCTCGGCTTCGTGGCCGTGGCGCTCTCGACGCGCATCTCGACCCATGGCCGCCCGCCGGTTGCGGAGCCGGAGCCGCTGCCGGTGGCGGCGGGC
>DASSPM010000096.1:0-9779 GCA_035699625.1 Candidatus Limnocylindrales bacterium
CACAAGTTCGAGGTGCTGCGCGAGCACTGCGCGGCCGAGGGGCGCGACTACGCCGCCATCGAGAAGACCAACCTCTCGAGCATCGACCTCTCCGCGGACGGGCGCGAGGGCACCATCACGCCGGCCGGCCTGGTCGAGCGCGTCGGCGCCTGGGCGGAGGCCGGCTCGCAGCACGTCATCTTCAGCGTGCGCCGCGTGGACCAGGTCGAGAAGCTCGAGCTCATCGGCCGCGAGGTCATCCCGCAGGTGCGCGACCTGGGCGAGCCGAGCCCCATCGGCTGAGCGGGGCTACGCCTCGTCGCGGGCGGCCGGCGTTTCGTCCCTGGCTGCCGGAGCCTCCTCGCGACGGGACGAAGCCTCCTCGGAAGGCGATGACCCTGCCGCGACCGGCACTTCGGCGGTGCGGCGCGGCCAGGCCAGCTGCCAGGCGCCGAGGGCGACCAGGCCGATGGGCCACCACGTCGCGAGCAGTGCCAGCACCTGGCCGCCGAGCCCGCCCGACCAGGTCACCACGGCCGCGGCGAGCAGCACGCCGGCCGGCACCAGCGCCCAGTGTTGCCTGGGTCCGCGCGCCAGCCCGAGGAAGGCGACCAGTGCGAAGCCGCCGCCCAGGCAGGCCAGGAAGAGCGGCCCGGCCGCCTCGGGCCCGACGACCGAGGCGAGCAGGATGCCCGCGCCGACGCCGGTCAGCACGCCGGCCGGCACGAGCGCCGCGGCCGTGCCCGTCACGCCGTAGAGCGCCAGCAGCAGGAGGCCCGCGAGGAGCACGAGGTAGCGCTCGATGCCGGGTGCCAGCTGACCTGCCAGCAGGACCAGGCCGACCAGCACGAGCACGGCCCCCGACACTCGCTCCCGCTCGTCCACGGCAGACCCTCCCAGGTGGTTCCGTCGGCCCCCAGTATCGGTGGCGGGGCAAGACGCGACGCGGCGCGGCGTGGCACACTCGGGGCGCAGGCACGCGCCCTGCATGGATACCCCCGGGGAGTATCCGCCGCACTCTGCTACGATGGCCGGAGATGGACGAGCGACCCACGACCTCCCCTCTGCTGATCATCGACGACGCCACCGCCGAGGGCGCCGCCGCGGTCTCCACGGCGATGCCTGCTGCGACGGGTGCCGCGGCCGCGGTGCCGCGTGCCGCTTCCGGGGACGGCGCGCGCGGCGAGGAGGGCGACCGGAGCACCAACGTGGCCATCATCGGCTCCGGCCCGGCCGGCCTGACCGCGGCCATCTACGCCGCGCGGGCCAACCTCGATCCGATCGTCATCGGCGGCTTCGCGCCGGGCGGCCAACTGATGATCACCAGCGACGTCGAGAACTACCCGGGCTTCCCCGAGGGCATCCAGGGCCCCGAGCTGATGGAGAAGTTCCGCGCCCAGGCGGCGCGCTTCGGGACCCGTTTCGTCGATGCCGACGTGGATCGGGTCGATCTCTCCGAGCGGCCCTTCCGCCTCTGGGTGGGCAGCGAGGAGTACCGCGCCCAGTCGGTCATCGTGGCCACCGGGGCCTCCGCGCTCTGGCTCGACCTGCCCAACGAGACGCGCCTGCGCGGCCGGGGCGTGAGCGCCTGCGCCACCTGCGACGGCTTCTTCTTCCGGGGCAAGAAGGTGGCCGTCGTGGGCGGCGGCGACACGGCCGCCGAGGAGGCGACCTTCCTGACCCGCTTCGCGCGCGAGGTGGTGCTCATCCACCGGCGCGACCAGCTGCGCGCCAGCAAGATCATGGCCCAGCGCGTGAGCGAGAACCCGAAGATCCGCACCGTCTGGAACACCGAGGTGGCCGACGTCCTGGGCGAGGACGTGGTGAGCGGCCTGCGCCTGCGCGACACCACCGACGGCAGCGAGCGCGAGGAGGACTTCGAGGGCCTGTTCGTGGCCATCGGCTACCGGCCCAACACGGAGATCTTCCGCGACTGGCTGGAGGTCGATGCCAAGGGCTACCTGGTGGTCGAGGACGAGACCCACTCGAAGGTCGAGGGCGTCTTCATCGCCGGCGACGTCCACGATCACCGCTACCGGCAGGCCGTGACCGCCGCGGGGGACGGCTGCAAGGCCGCCATCGACGCGGAGCGCTGGCTGGAGTCGCAGGGGATCGCCGAGGCGGTGACCGCCACCGCCTGGTGAGCGGGCGCCTCGACCTGCTGCCGCGATTGGGGCTGCGCCCGAGCACGGCCGAGGTCGTGGCACGCTTCCTCGACGAGGCGTTGCCGGAGAACGGCGCCGCTGCCCTCGACGCCGGCTGCGGACGCGTCAGCGCCCTGGCCCGCATGCGCCACCGCGTGACCACGCTCGTGGGCGTGGACCTGCACGAGCCCGAGCCTCCCCTGCCCTGGCTCGATCGTTTCGTGCGGGCCGACCTCTGCCGGGACGCGGACGCCCTGCCGCCCGCCTCCTTCGACGTGGCCCTCTCGTCGTTCACGGTCGAGCACTTCGCCGACCCGGCCGCGGCGCTTTCCACGCTGCGCGGCTGGCTGCGGCCCGGCGGCTGGCTGGTGCTGAGCACGGTCAACCGGGGCCACCCCTTCGTGCACGCCTACCTGGCACTGCCCGACGGGCTGCGCCGGCGGCTCCAGCGCTCGGTCAAGGCGAGCGCCGCCGACGCGCACCCGCTGGTCGGCCGCTGCAACCGGCCGGGGCTGCTCCGGGACGCCCTCGCCGCGGCAGGCTACGATGCCGTCGAGCTGGTCACGACCGACCATCTCGCCCGTGCCTGGTGCCGACGGCTGCCGACCTTCCTGCTCGGCCTCCTCGGCGACCTGGCCGCCCATCCCTTCCCTGCCCGACGCTCGACGATCGTGGCCCGCGCCCGGAGGCCCGCCGCATGACGACCCGCATGGCCGGTCTGTCCCTGCCCGACCCGCGTCGCCCGCTCTTCTTGCTGCCCGCGCTCGGCGGGAACGCCGTCCAGCTCTTCCTGACCAGCGGCACCATCCTCTTCGTCGAGCTGCTGCTCATCCGCTGGATCCCGGCCAATGTCCGCTACATCGGCTTCTTCAGCAACTTCCTGCTGATGGCCAGCTTCCTGGGCATCGGCCTGGGCATCCTGCTCGGCCGCCGGGGGGTGCGGCTGCCGGTGTCGCCCTTCGCGGTCCTCCTCTTCGCGGTCGTGGCCATCGTGCTCACGGCGCAGCTGGACGTGCAGATCAAGTCCCAGGACGAGCTCTTCTTCGGGCTCGCCGAGAGCCACTCCGCCGACGCCAACTTCCTGGTCCTGCCGCTCACCTTCGTGCTGGTCACGGCCGTGCTGGCGGCGCTCGCGCTGCCCCTCGGGCCGCTGCTGCGGAGCATGCCGCCCCTGCGTGCCTACGGCATCGACATCGCCGGCTCGATGGCCGGCATCGCTGCCTTCACCGTGCTCTCCGCGCTCGGTACCAACCCGGTCGCCTGGTTCGCCGTGGTGGCCGGGCTGGTGCTCGTGCTCGCCCTCGGCCGTGGCGTGACCGCCTGGTCGGTGCTCTCGGGCGTGGCCATGCTGGCGGTCGTCTGGGCGGCCTGGGTCCAGGCCGGCACCGGGGACACCTGGTCGCCCTACTACCGCATCTCGACCTATCGCTTCGCCAACGGCCAGCTCAACATCAACGTCAACGGCATCCCACACCAGGCCATCCACGCCGTCGACGACCCGAACCGGGAGCCCTTCTACGACCAGGTCTATCGCTGGTTCCCCGGGCGCACCTTCGAGCGGGTGCTGGTCGTCGGCGCCGGTAGTGGCTCCGACGCGGCCATCGCCCTCAGCCGCGGCGCGCAGCACGTGGACGCGGTCGAGATCGACCCGGGCATCCTAGCCCTGGGCGAGGAGCACAACCCCGACGCCCCATACGACGATCAGCGCACCACGACCCACATCAACGACGGGCGCGCCTTCCTGCGCAACACGACCGAGCGCTACGACCTGGTCGTCTTCGCTCTGCCGGACTCGCTGACGCTGGTGAGCACCACGGCCAACGTGCGCCTGGAATCGTTCCTCTTCACCGAGCAGGCCTTCGCCAGCGTGCGCGACCACCTCACCGAGGACGGCGTCTTCGTGCTTTACAACTACTACCGCGAGCCCTGGCTGGTGGCCAAGCTGGAGCGGATGCTGAGCGACGCCTTCGGGCATCAGCCGCTGCTGCGCACCTGGTCCAACGTCCAGGCGGCGCTCGCCGCCGGCCCCGCCGTGGCGGCCCTGCAGGGCGGCCCCCCACCGGGCGACACGGTCGACCCGGCGCCCGCCGTCAGCGGTGCCCAGCCCCGACCGGCGACCGACGACTGGCCCTTCCTCTACCTGCGCCAGGGCCAGATCGCGCCCTACTACCTGGTCGCGCTGGGGCTGGTGCTGCTGGCGGCGATCGTCGCCATCGGCGGCGCGGCGCGCGCCACGGGCACGCCCGTGCGCCGCTTCAGCCCGCACTTCTTCGTGCTTGGTGTCGCCTTCCTGCTGCTCGAGACGCGCAGCCTGGTCAGCTTCAGCCTCCTCTTCGGCACGACCTGGATCGTCAACGCGCTGGCCTTCTTCGCCATCCTGGCCAGCGTGCTGCTGGCCATCTTCGTCAACGCCCGCTTCCGCATCCGCCGGCCAGGTTTCCTCTACGCCGGGCTCTTCGCCGCCATCGCGGTGGCCTTCGTGCTGCCGCCCGAGTCGCTGCTCATCGACCCGCCCTGGCTCAGGTACGCCCTCGCCGCGGCGGTCGCCTTCGCGCCCGTCTTCTTCGCCAACCTTGTCTTCAGCTACTCCTTCCGCGACACGCGCACGGCCGACATGGCCTTCGCCAGCAACCTGCTCGGGGCGATGTTCGGCGGCGCGCTGGAGTACCTGGCGCTGTTGACCGGCTACCGCGTGCTGCTCATCGTCGTGGCCGGGCTGTACGGCCTGGCCTGGCTCTTCGCCACGCGCATGCGCCTCCTGGCCGACACCGAGCTTGCCGCCGACGAAGCGGCCGCCGAGCCTGCCGTGGTCGCCGAGGCGACCCCCTAAGGGGGGCGGGCGCCGATGGGACCGCGCGGCCCCCGGGGCGGCTTCTTCGCCGTACCCGGCGCCGAACCGCCGCGCGTGCCGCCCGAGCGGCGGGGAGCGACCATCCGCCGCATCGTGGCCTTCTTCCGGCCCTACCGGGCGCAGGTCGCGGTGGTACTTGCGGCGATCACCTTCACCAGCCTGCTCGGGCTGATCAACCCGTACCTGCTCAAGCTGCTCATCGACGAGGCCATCCCGCGGCGCGACTTCGGCCTGCTCAACCTCTATGTCGGGCTGATGATCGCCGTGCCCATCGTCTCGGGGCTCATCGGCATCGCCCAGTCGTACCTCAACAACGTCATCGGCCAGCGGGTCATGCAGGACCTGCGCGACGCCCTCTACGGGCACCTGCAGCGGATGCCGCTGCGCTTCTTCACCGAGACCCGCACGGGCGAGATCCAGAGCCGCCTGGCCAACGACGTGGGCGGCGTGCAGGGGGTCGTGACCGACACTGCCAGCACCGTCTTCAGCAACACCACGGTGGTGGCCACCACGGTCGTGGCCATGATCCTCATCGACTGGCGGCTGACCGCCCTCTCGCTCGGCCTGCTGCCCTTCTTCATGTACCTCACCTACCGCGTGGGCCAGGTGCGCCGCTCCATCTCGACCGAGACCCAGGAGAGCCTGGCGGACGTCTCGGCCATCACCGAGGAGACGCTCAGCGTGAGCGGCATCCTCCTCTCCAAGACCTTCGGCCAGCAGGGCGCGGCCATCGCCCGCTTCCGCGCCGCGAACGCCCGCCTGGCGGCGCTCCAGATCCGCCAGTCGATGGTGGGGCGCTGGTTCTTCATGATCGTCGGCACCATCTTCAGCATCACGCCCGCCTTCGTGTACTGGCTGGCGGGGGTGCTGGCCATCGGCAGCGACCCCACGGCACCCACCATCGGCGACATCGTCGCCTTCACCACGCTCCAGAGCCGGCTCTTCTTCCCGCTCGGGCAGATGCTCGGCGTGCAGGTCGAGGTGCAGGGCGCGCTGGCCCTCTTCGACCGCATCTTCGAGTACCTGGGCATGCAGCCCGACATCGAGGACGCGCCGGACGCGGTGAGCCTGGCACCGGCCGCCGTGCGCGGCCACGTGCGCTTCCGCGACGTCTCCTTCCGCTACCCGGGCTCGCCGCCGCCGGTGCCGGCCGGCGAGGCGCCCGAGCCGTTCGGCCTGGAGGGCATCGACTTCGAGATCCAGCCCGGCCAGCTGGCGGCACTGGTGGGGCCGTCGGGCTCGGGCAAGACGACCACCACCTACCTGCTGCCGCGCCTCTACGACGTGGACGCCGGCGCGGTCGAGATCGACGGCATCGATGTCCGCCGCATCCGGCTGCAGAGCCTGGGCGACGTGATCGGCTTCGTGACCCAGGAGACCTACCTCTTCCACGCCAGCGTGCGCGACAACCTGCGCTACGCCAAGCCCGACGCGACCGACGCCGAGCTCGAGGCGGCCGCCCGCGACGCCGCCATCCACGAGCGCGTGATGGAGCTGCCCGAGGGCTACGACACGCTCGTCGGCGAGCGCGGCTACAAGCTGTCGGGCGGCGAGAAGCAGCGCGTGGCCATCGCCCGGGTGCTGCTCAAGGACCCGCGCATCCTCATCCTCGACGAGGCCACCAGTGCGCTCGACACGGTCAGCGAGCGGCTCATCCAGGCCGCCCTGGAGCGGGTCGAGGCAGGCCGCACCACGCTGGCCATCGCGCACCGTCTCTCGACCATCCTGCGCGCCGACCTGATCCTGGTCTACGAGCGCGGCCGCATCGTCGAGCGCGGCACGCACGCCGAGCTGCTGGCGCAGGGCGGCCTCTATGCACGCCTCTACCGGGAGCAGTTCCTGTCGGCCGGCACCGGCGCCGACAGCCGCAGCGGCGAGCGGGCCGAGGCCGAGCTGGGCCTGGCCTGAGGCGGCCGCCGTCAGCCGGGGCCGGATCGGGAGGGCTCGTCGGCGGTGCTTCGGCGCGCCGGTAAGACGTCCGCGGCTGACACAGGCCTTCCCATGGCGGGTCCGGGAGCGTACCATCCGTGGGTCCGGGCGCATGGGCGCGCCCCGCTCGTTCATGGGAGAGGTCAACCGCATGCGTCGAACCATCGCCCTCGCCGCCGCCGTCGTGCTGACCGTCGCCGTCAGCCTGCCCGCCGCGGCCAGTCACTCGTGGGGCTCCTACCACTGGGCCCGCACCGCGAACCCGTTCACGCTCCAGCTGGGCGACAACGTCAGCGGGACGTGGGACGGGCACCTCGGCGTGGCCTCGACCGACTGGTCGAAGGCGACGGTCCTCAACACGACGATCGTGACCGGCGGTAGCAGCAACAAGCGCTGTAGCGCCACGACCGGCCGGGTCGAGGTATGCAACGGCAAGTACGGCTACAACGGCTGGCTGGGCGTGGCCCAGATCTGGGTCAGTGGCAGCCACATCACGAAGAGCACGGTCAAGGTCAACGACAGCTACTTCAACAGCCCGACCTACAACTCCCCCGCCTGGCGCCAGTTCGTGATGTGCCAGGAGGTCGGCCATGCCTTCGGCCTCGATCACACCGACGAGACGTTCGACAACGCGAACGACGGCACCTGCATGGACTACACCAACGACCCGGATGGTGGCCCAGGCGGCGCCTCGAACAACGACCCGAGCAACGAGCACCCGAACCAGCACGACTACGACCAGCTGGCGACCATCTACAGCCACACCGACAGCACGACCACAGTCGGCGCCGCCGCCCCCGGCGGACCCGGACGCGGCAACTCGAGCCGCCACGTCTTCCGCGAGGCCAACGGCGTGACCCGCATCGTCTGGGTCCTCTGGACCGGCAGCCCCCGTACGCTGACCGCGGCGGACCTCGACTAGCGCCACGCGCCGCCCGGCACGGCCGGGCCCCCGACACGCGCCACCACTGCGCCGCCTCCCCCGCTGCGGGGGAGGCGGCGCTTGATACCCGGGATGCTCGCCTGATCTGCACCTCGAGCACTCCGGCATCGACCACCGCCCGCAGGTGGCCGCGGTCGCTCGCACCGGCAGGATGCCCCTGCTTCTTGGCCGTACTCCGATCCCAGTGGCCTTGGGGCCGGTCGGGCCTGCCCGGACCGCTCTCCCGGCACGGGGACGCCCAGGATCCGTGCGTGGGATGGGTCTCGGCCGCGCACGGGATCGCCCAAGCGGGGCCGAGACTGCGCGCAGCGTTACTCCCGTTGTGATCCGGCCAGAAAGTCCACCGTGGGGCGCTCGCCCCGCGCTCCGCGGGAATCTCACCCACCCCACCGCGGGGCGCTCACCCGCCCGCCTTGTTGCAATGCGTTGCAGTAGCATCCGGCCATGCTCTTCGCGGCCGACGCGGCCCCCCTCGCCCTGCTCGGCACGGCGCTCGCGCTCGGGCTGCGCCACGGCATCGACTGGGACCACATCGCGGCCATCGCCGACATCACCAGCACCAGCGCCGGCGCCGAGGCGGCCGGGCTGGCGCACGAGCTGGAGCACGCCGCGCCGGGCAGCCACGAGCACGGCCACGGCGGCGCGGCCGAGGCGGCGCGCCACGCACCCGTCCACGACGACGACCACCACCCTCCCGGCGACACGCACGTGCCGGCCGTTGCCGTGGCCCGCGACAGGGAGCTGGCGCGCATGCGCTTCGTGCGCGAGCAACGGCGCGCCATCGCCCTGGGCACGCTCTATGCCCTTGGGCATGCGCTGGTCGTCGCGCTGCTCGGTCTGGCTGCCCTCTCCTTCGGGGCGCTGCTGCCCGCCTGGATCGATCCCCTCATGGGCCGCATCGTCGGCGTCACCCTGGTCCTGCTGGGCGTCTGGGTCTTCGTCTCGCTCTACCAGTACGCCCGCCACGGGACGGAATTCCGGTTGCGCAGCCGCTGGATGCTGCTCTTCGACGGGCTGCGCTACGGCTGGCGGCGACTCCAGGCGAGGCTCCACGGACACACCCACGTGGACCCCCTCGAGATGAGCTCGTACGGTCCGGGCACGGCGCTCGGCGTGGGCATGATCCATGGCATCGGCGCCGAGACCGGCACACAGGTCCTGCTCATCGCGGCCATCGGCGGTGCCGCCGGTGCCGGCCTGGGGATCCCGATGCTGCTGGCCTTCATCGGCGGCCTGCTCATCTCCAACACGCTCATCGTGGTGCTCACCGCCAGCGGCTTCGTGGCCGGCCAGCTGCGCCGCCGGCTCTACCTGGCGGCGGGCGTCCTCGCCGGCGCCTTCAGCCTCGTCGTGGGCAGCTTCTTCCTGCTCGGCGCCGAAGGCGCCCTGCCGGAGCTCGGGGCGCTGTTCGGGACCTCGCCGTGAGCGCCGCCAGGGCCGGCGCCGATCGCCACGCCGACGTCCGCGCCCGCCTGCGCGGCCGAGGCTCGCGCTGGACGCCACAGCGACGCCTGGTGCTCGAAGTGCTCGAGTCCGCGGAGGGTCACGTCAGCGCCACGGAGCTCCTGGAGCGCTGCCGCCGGCGTGCCCCGGCCACGGTCGCCTCGACCGTCTACCGCACGCTCGACGTGCTCGAGGAGCTCGGCCTGGTGCGCCACACGCACGACCCGTCCGGGCGCATCGAGTTCCACGTCCGGCCGACCGCGGCACACGGCCACCTCCACTGCCAGGCCTGTGGCGCGCGCACCGAGATCGGCGCCGCCGAGGCGGCCCGGCTGCTCGAAGGGCTCGAGCAGGCCCACGGCTTCCACGCAGACCTGACCCACCTGACCATCGCCGGTCGCTGCGCGCAGTGCCGCGACCGGGGCGCCCAGGCGCTCACGCGTACACTGCAGGTCCAATGACCGCCGTCGCCCCAGCCCACGCGACGCCC
>DASSPM010000097.1:0-2671 GCA_035699625.1 Candidatus Limnocylindrales bacterium
GGTGAGCTCAACGACGACCCCTTCGTGCCCATCAGCCCCGCGGCGCGCGCGCTGGTGGCGCAGCACGGCGACGAGACGCCCGTGGCGTGGATCGGCCGCGACCGGCGCTACGGCGAGAAGCTGGCCACGCCCGACATCACCATCGCCGACCTGATCGGCGAGATCGACCCGGTCAAGGTCGCCGAGGGCCGCTACCTGGCAGACGAGTCGACCATCCACTACGGCCTCGTGCCGCGCCACAACCGCGGCATCTTCGCGCTCAACGAGCTGCCCGACCTGGCGGAGCGCATCCAGGTCGGCCTGCTCAACATCCTCGAGGAGCGCGACGTCCAGATCCGCGGCTACACGGTGCGCCTGCCGCTCGACCTCTACGTCGTCGCCAGCGCCAACCCCGAGGACTACACCAGCCGCGGCCGCATCATCACGCCGCTCAAGGACCGGCTCGGCTCGCAGATCCGGACGCACTACCCGCGCACGCTCGAAGACGAGATGGCCATCATGCGCCAGGAACGGACCCGCTTCGAGGCCATCGACGGCGCGCCGGCGCTCGAGGAGCCCGAGTTCATGCTCGAGCTGGTGGCCGAGCTGTCCCACCTCGCGCGCCGCTCACCGGAGATCAGCCAGCGCTCCGGGGTGAGCGTGCGCGTCAGCATCACCAACCTCGAGGCGCTCCTGGCCAACGCCCTGAAGCGCGCTGTCCGCCTGGGCGAGCCATCGGGCGCGCCGCGCGTCAGCGACCTGGGCGCGCTACTGCCCTCCACGACGGGCAAGATCGAGCTCGAGACCCTGGGCGACGAGACGCCCGAGGAGCGCGTGGTGGACCGGCTCCTTTCGAAGGCGCTCTACAACGTCTTCGGCCGCCACGTGGACGTGGACGAGCTCGACGAGGTGGTGATGGCCTTCGAGTCGGGCCTGGTGGTCGAGACCGGCGAGCGCGTCGCCTCGCGCGAGTACGTGCGCTGGGCGCGCGAGACGCCCGGCCTGAGCCAGGCCGTGGCCCGCCTGGGCGTGGGCGAGTCGCCCGCCGCCATCGCCTCGGCCGTGGAGTTCCTGCTCGAGGGTCTGCACCTCCACCGGCGCCTCAACAAGGACCGCGGCGCCCCCGGCGGGGGCGGCGTCTACCGCCGCTGAGTCCGCCGTGACCGGCCCGCAGCCGCTCGACCACGCGCCCGGCCGCCCGGCACGGTTCCGCTACTCGCGCTGGGACGGCACCCAGCGCCTGCCCGACCTGGCAGCGGACGAGATCCTCGACGCCATCGCCGACGACGTGATGGCCGAGGGCGACGTGACCGAGGCCCTCCGGCGCCTCTTCCAGCGCGGCCTGCAGCGGCCGCACGACGGCAGCGGCCACGATGGCCTGGCGGGCCTGCGCGAGCTGCTCGAGCGGCTGGCGCAGAAGCGGCGCGAGCTGCTCGACCGCTATCGGCTCGACGACGTCCTGGGCGACGTGCGCGAGGAGCTGGAGGCGGTCATCGACACCGAGCGGCGCACCGTCGAGCGGCGCCTTGCCGAGGCCGCCGCCGGCGAGGGCGACGAGGGGCTGCGCCGGATGCTGGGCGAGCTCGCCGCCAAACGCCAGGCCGAGCTCGATGCCCTGCCCGACGACCCGGGCGGCCGCATCCGCGAGCTGCAGGACTACGAGTTCATGGAGGCCTCGGCCCGCCAGCGCTTCGAGGACCTGCTCGACCGGCTGCGGGGCCAGGTGCTCGACTCCTACTTCGAGGGACTGGCCGACCAGATCCGGGGCATGACGCCCGAGCGCCTGGCGGCCAACCGCGAGATGGTGCGCGACCTCAACCGCCTGCTCCAGGAGAAGCTGGAAGGGCGCGACCCGGACGCCTCCGACTTCCTGGCCAGGCACGGCGCGTTCTTCCCGGGGGCGCGCACGCTCGACGACGTCATCGAGCAGCTGGCCGAGCGGATGGCGGCGATGCAGTCGCTGCTCGCCTCGATGAGCCCCGAACAGCGGGCCGAGCTGCAGTCGCTGATGGATGCGCTGCTGCGCGACGACCGCCTGCGCTGGGGCCTGGCGCAACTGGCGGCGACGCTCGACCAGCTCGTGCCGGGCGGCCTCGCCGAGCGGCTCTCGTTCCGCGGCGACGAGCCGCTCTCGCTCGACGGGGCGCTGCACCAGATGCAGCGCCTCCAGCGCATGGACCGGCTGGCCGACCAGCTGGCGGGCGCGGACGACCCGGCCGCCCTGGCCGACGTCGACCCCGAGGAGCTGCGCGACCTGGTCGACGAGACCTCCGCCCAGGACCTCCAGGCGTTGCAGGACCTGGCCCGGCGGCTCGAGGAGGCCGGTTTCGCCGAGGAGCGCGGCGGGCGGCTCGAGCTGACGCCGCGCGGCAGCCGTCACCTGGGGCAGCGCGTGCTGGACGAGCTCTTCGCCCGCCTGCGGCGCGACGCCTTCGGGGGGCATGCCATCCGCCGCGGCGGGCCGGGCGGCGAGGCGTCGGAGTCGTCGGTGGCCTACGAGTTCGGCCGACCCTTCCAGGTCGACCTGCGGGCTACCCTGGGCAACGCCCTTGCGCGCGCCGAGAACGCGCCCGGCCGGCGGGCAGGCCGCGGCCTGTCGCTCGAGCCGGGCGATTTCGCCGTGCAGGAGACCGAGGAGTTGACGCGCGCCTCCACCGTGCTGCTGGTCGACATGAGCCGCTCGATGCTGCTG
>DASSPM010000098.1:0-6219 GCA_035699625.1 Candidatus Limnocylindrales bacterium
CGTGAAGGCCGCCGTCAGCTCGGCCGGGAAGCGGCTCTCCTCCAGCACCAGGTTGCGCCGCAGCCCGACGATCTTGTCGACGTGCTCGATGAGCACCGGGCAGGCCTCGACGCAGGCGCCGCAGGTGACGCAGTCCCAGACGGCATCGTAGGGGATGGCACTGTCCACCACGGGCCGCGCCAGCGCATCCGCGTTGAGCGCCCGGCCGTCGCCGTCCGCCCGCGGCGCGATGAACGGCAGCAGTGGCATGCCGGCCTCCGCCTCGACCGACATCTCGCGCAGGCCCATGATCAGCGTCTTGGGGTTGAGCGGCTTGCCCGTCGCCCAGGCCGGACAGGCGTCCTGGCAGCGGCCGCACTCGGTGCAGGTGAAGCCGTCGAGCAGGTCCTTCCAGGAGAGGTCCTCGATGGTCTTGACCCCGAAGCGCGCCGTCTCCGCCTCCAGGTCCATGGGCGGCAGCTCGCCCCGTGGTCGGACCTTGCGGAAGAGCGCGTTGAAGAAGCTGGTCGCGATGTGCAGGTGCTTCGAGCGCGGCAGGTAGACCAGGAAGAAGCAGACGATGCCGATGTTGGCCCACCAGGAGAGGGCGAAGAGCGCATCCAGCACGGGCACCGGCAGGAGCCGCCCGAAGAGGCCGCCCAGCGGCGCCGCCACGACCGACCAGGCCGCCAGGTCGTCGGGCTGATGGGCCAGCCGGAAGGCCTCCGCCAGCAGCTCCGTGGCGACCACGCCGGCGATGAGCAGCAGGATGCGCAGGCCGTCGAGCGAGAGCGTCAGCCGGCGCGGCCGGACGAGCGTGCGGCGCACGATGGCATAGCCCACGGCCCCGAGCACGCTGATCGCGAGCAGGTTCTGACCGAGCAGCAGCAGGCCCCACAGCAGGCCGCCGAACCATGGCCGGACGACCGCCTCGATGAGGCCGAAGAAGACGCGGTTGGCCGTGCCCACGGTGAGGATGACGAAGCCCCAGAAGATGGCCGCGTGCATCAGGCCCGCCTGCAGGTCGCGGAACATGCGCACCTGGGCGATGGAGTAGACCAGCAGCGAACGGAAGCGGAAGCCAGGCTGATCGTCCATCGCCGCCGGTTGCGCCGCGGCGAAGACGCGCAAGTGACGCGCCATGCGCAGCGTGAAGACCGCCGCCGCTGCCAGGAAGAGGAGTGTCGCCAGTGGGTAGAGCGGCACCTCGCCCGGCATCAGGCGGTCTCGTCCGGCCCGGTCGGGGCTGCCTCCGCGCTGCGGGCGGCCTCCGCCGACGTGTCGATGGGATGCACGTGGCTGTCGGCCAGCGTCTCGAGCGCGTGTGCCAGCAGTGGCTCGACCGCCCCGAGCGACTCGAGCGCACCGCGCGGCGATCCGGGCACGGCCACCACCAGCGACGCGCCCAGCACGCCGGCCAGCGAACGCGAGAGGGACGCCAGGTGCGTGGACTGGCGGCCCTCGGCCCGCATCAGCTCGCCGAAGCCGGGGATCTCGTAGTCGAGAACCTGGAGCAGCGCCTGGGGGGTCACGTCGCGCGGGCTGAGGCCCGTTCCGCCGGTGAGCACGATGAGCGGATGGCCCGCCACTGCCCGGCGCACCGCCTGGCTGATGGCGTCGAGATCGTCCGGCACAGCGCCACGCGCCACCCGGTAGCCGAGGCTCTCGAGGCGCTCCGCCAGCCGCGGCCCGCTCTCGTCGGCGCGCCTGCCCGCGGCGACCCCGTCGCTCACGGTCAGCACGAAGGCGTCGATGCGTCTCCTCCCGTCGCGAGGTGCCCCGGACGCCAGGCTCAGCCCGTGCGTCGCGGCCCGCGCGTGCCCTTGGCTCGAGGCTTCCGAGGCGCTCCTTCGGCCGCGTCGCGCTGGGCCGGGCGGTGCCACTCGCCGGAGCGACCGCCGGACTTCTCGAGCAACCGGAGCGACTGGATCGTGGCGCCGCGCTCGACGCCCTTGACCATATCGTAGACGGTGAGGGCGGCCACGGCGGCGGCCGTGAGCGCCTCCATCTCGACCCCCGTCGGGCCGGTCGTGGCGGCCTGAGCACGTACGCGCAGGACGCCCGCGGCGCGGTCCGGTCTGACCTCGACCAGCAGGTCGGTGAGCGGGATGGGGTGGCAGAGCGGGATCAGCTCGGCCGTCCGCTTGCCGGCCATGACGCCGGCAAGCTCGGCCACCGTGAGCACGTCGCCCTTGGGCACGTCCCCGTCCACGACAAGGCTGATCGTCTCCTGCGAGACGGCCACCTCGGCTTCGGCCACAGCCCGCCGGGCGGTGGAAGGCTTGTCGCTCACGTCGACCATGCGCGGCCGCCCGCCGCGGTCGACATGGGTGAGGCGGCGGCGGTCCTCGCGTTTGCGGGGCTCGAAGCTCATGGCATCTCCGGTGGCGGGCTGGCGGATGGCATCTCGAACGCCAGATGAGGCGTCGGTCGGTGGCGGCCCCACGGTCGAAGGCGGGTCATCGGTCGAGCTCCCAGGTCTCGACCTCGGCACCCGCCGGCAGCTCATCGTGCTCCTCGGGCACGATGGCCAGCGCGTCCGCGGCCGCCAGCGCCGAGAGGACGTGCGAGCCCTGGCCGCCCGCGCCACCGACGGGGTGCGCCAGAAGGCCGCCGGCCCGGTCGGGGTCGGGCTCGAGGCGCACGCGCAGGAAGGCGCGCCGGCCGTGAGACGTGCGCACGGCTTCGGCGAGTCGGGCGCGGAGCGCGCGGCGCACCTCCGCGTCGGCGTGGCCGGCGAGACGTCGGAGAACGGGCCGCACGAAGAGCTCGAAGGTCACGAAGCTGCTGACCGGGTTGCCGGGCAGGCCGAAGAGCAGCACGTCGGGTGCGGGCACGGGAGCCGGGCCGGCACCCCGGTCCACGGGCCGTAGGGCGCGGCCGAAGGCGAGCGGCTTGCCTGGCTGGACGGCGACGCGCCAGAGGTCCACGCGGCCGACGGTCTCGAAGGCCTGCCGCACCACGTCATGCGCGCCGACCGAGACGCCACCGCTGATGATGACCACGTCGGCCCAGTCGATGGCCTCGCGCAGCGCCCGCAGCACGGCGTCCAGGCGGTCGGGCAGGCTCGGCGCCCGGCGCACCTCGGCGCCCGCCACCCGTGCCTGCGCCGCCAGCGCCGGCGAGTTGCTGTCATGGATCTGCGCCGGACCGAGTGGCTGGCCCGCCGGCACGAGCTCGTCGCCGGTGCCCAGCACGACCACCCTGGGCCGACGACGGACGCCGGCGCCGGCATGGCCCGTCGCGGCCAGCAGCGATAGCGTGGCCGGCCGGATGACCTCGCCTGCGGCGACGATGCGGCTGCCCGCAGCGATGTCGCTGCCGGTGCGCCGGATGTGGTCGCCCGGCCGTGCCTCGGCTCGGATCCGGACGCGCTCGGGCAGGGCCGCCATGCCGGCCGACGCGTCGGTCGCCTCCACGGGCACGACCGCGTCGGCACCCTCGGGCAGCATCGCCCCGGTCAGGATGCGCAGCGCGGTACCGGCCTCGACCGCGCCGCGCGGGGCATGGCCCGCGGCCGACTCCCCCGTCACGCGCAGCTCCACGGGGGTCGCGGCATCGGCGCCGCGGGTGTCCGCGGCTCGTACTGCGAAGCCGTCCATGGCGCTGTTGTCCCACGGCGGCAGGGTCACGCGCGCGGCAACGTCCGCGACCGCCACGCGCCCGACGAGCTCGTCGAGCGCCACCTCCTCGGCGGGCAGGGGCTCCAGCCCGTCGAGCATCCGTGCCAGGGCCTCCTCGAGGCGCAGCATCCCCGTGGCCTGGTCGGCCGTCACGTGGCCGGCCGACGCGTGCTCCGGCGCCACATGGCGGGCCGGCGCCTCCTGGTCCGCCGGCGCCTCCTGGTCCGCCGGCGCCCGGTGGCCCGCCGCCGCCCCGTGACCCGCGGACGCCTCGGCTCGCATCGCCGTCACGGGGTCAGCTCCCGGCGCGCCCGCAGCGCGCGGAAGACGCCCTCTTGCGTGACCAGGCCGAGCAGCCGCCGCTTCGTCTCACCGTCCACGACCGGCAGCGCCTGCGTGCCCGACTCTTCGAAGTGCGAGATGGCCTCCCAGAGCGGCTGTGGCTCCGTGAGGGTGACCATCTTCGGGCCGCGTGTCATGACGTCGGTCACGCGCATCGTCGGCCAGTCTTCGCGCGGCACCCGGCTCACCTGGGCCAGCTCGATGGTGCCCATCAGGTCGCCGTCGATGACCACCGGGTAGAGCGGCGCACGGCCGGCCAGGAGGTGCTGCTGGACGAACGTGTCGAGGGTCAGGTTGGGGCCGACGACGGGCACCTCGCGGTCCATCACGTCGCGCACCAGGACGCCGCGCACGAGGTTCTCCACGGCCACGCGGCGGTAGCTCGACTCGGCCGCCTGGTTGAGGAACCAGCCGATGAAGGCCAGCCAGAGCCCGTCGAGGATGCTCCCCTGGAGGGCCAGGAAGAAGCCGCCGCCGATGAGCAGGTAGGCGAAGCCGCGGCCGATGAGCGTGGCGATGCGTGTGGCCCGCACGAAATCGCGCGTGACGCCCCAGAGCAGCGCGCGCAGCAGCCGTCCGCCGTCCATGGGGAAGCCGGGCACCAGGTTGAAGAGCGCCAGCAGCAGGTTGATCGAACCGAGCCAGCTGGCCGCCCCGCCCACGAGCCGAGCCGGCTCGCCGGCCGCGCCGCGCAGGGCCGCCGCCAGCACCAGGAAGCCACCCGCGAGCACGATGCTCGACGCCGGTCCGGCGGCCGCGATGAGCGCCTCGGCGCGCGCGTTCGGTGCCTCCTGCTCCAGGTTGGCCGCCCCCCCGAAGATGAAGAGGGTGATCTCGCTGACCTGGATGCCCTTCCGCCGCGCGACGAAGGCGTGCGCCAGCTCGTGGACCAGCACACAGGCGAAGAAGAGCAGCGCGACGATGACGGCACGCGCGAAGTTCAGCGCCGGCGCCAGGTCGTCCCGACCCTCCGGCGTGCCGACGCTCGCCAGCGAGAGCACGACCAGCACGAAGATGACCAGCCAGCTCGGGTGGACCTGGATGCGCACGCCGAGGATGCTGCCGACGGGGATGCCGCCGCCGCTCCGGGCCATATCAGGCCCTCCCCGCCGCATCGCTCGCGCGAGCCGGCGGAGTCTGCGCGGCCTGCCACGACGCCCGGCGCGCCAGCCACCAGGTGGCCGCGCCGCCGGCGATGACGAGTCCGCCCAGCACGCCCGAGGTGAGCTGCCAGAAGGGGATCGGGTAGAGCTGCACAAGGCGCTGCGTGGCGGGATCGAAGGCCCAGTTGCCGCCGGGGAAGAAGACGCGGTGGAAGAGCTCGAAGGCGATGTCGAAGGCCAGCAGGAAGAAGAGGCCGAGGCCCGCGAAGACGAGGGCCAGCAGGGCAGCGCCGCTTGCCACGGCGCGCCAGAACCACGCCTCGCGACGCCAGCGCACGAGGGCCGCCACGAGGAAGGCGAAGGCGGCGGCGGCGAGCGCCAGGAAGCCGAAAAGGACGACCCGCACGTCGCCCAGGTGGGCCGCCTCGGCGCGGCCGTAGAAGGAGCCCGTGCAGTCGGCGAGGCCGCAGCCGGGGGCCGCGGCACGCACGGCCAGGAAGTCCCCACCGCCCCAGAGGGCGTCGATGGTCCGGTCCGAGATGGCGCGCGCCTCGCCGGGCGCGATGCCCAGGATGGCGGCCGAGCCAGCGGAGTCGAGAGCGGCGTGGATGTAGGGGCGCTGGAAGACGACCAGCACGGCCGCGGCGACGATGACGATGGCCACGGCCGCGCCCACGAGCGCGGGACGCCAGGCCGCCAGCGAAACGCGTGGCAGCATCCCCTCGGCGGAGATGGTGCGACCGGGACTGCTCACGCGGGCCATTGTGTCACGCGACCGCGCCGCCTCGGCTCCGTGGCCGCTTGCCTCGGCTCCGTGGCCGCTTGCCGGCGCACCCGGTCACCAGGCGGGTCTTCTCACCGGCGTGGTGTTGCATCCAATGACCCAACGGTGACATGGCCGGCGGGAACGAAGCCCTTCCGTGCAGCGGATGCAACGACTCTGCAGGTGGCGGCGGGATCCGTGCATCGGATGCACGGATCCGACGTGCTGGGGCCTGCTCAGGGCGCCACGCGCGGCGTGTAGACCCCTCGCCGGGGACGGACTGTATCCGTTGGATCGTCTGATGCAACGCGCGACCGAGATCCGGTCGTCTTGTTTCGTTCGATGCAATTCTGGCCGGGGAAGCGCCACCAGGGCACCGGCGCTCGAAGCGCCGCGACGGCCTGGCCGG
>DASSPM010000099.1:0-17827 GCA_035699625.1 Candidatus Limnocylindrales bacterium
TTGCAGGCGGGCCTCCATCTCGGCCACCTCGGCCGAGCGGCTCCGCTCCTCGGCCAGCCGGAGCCGCTCGCGGGCCGCGCTGGCGGCGCGCTCGTGCCCGGCTAGCTGCTCCCGGTCCGCGGCGTCCTCGCTGCCGAGCGCTTCGACCGCGGCACGGGCCTGCTCCTCGAGCTCGCGTGCCCCCGCCACCTCTCCCGCCAGCCGCTCGGTCTGCGACGCCAGGGTCGCCTCGGCGGCCATCAGCCGACCGGCCTGCTCGTCGAGCTCGGCGAGGTGCCGCTCCTCCATGGCCAGGGCGACCTCGGCGCGCCGGCGCGCCTCGGCGGCCTGCTGGCGGCGGCTGGCCTCGGCCCGCGCCTCGGATGCGAGCGCATCGCGGCGCGCACGGAGCTGGTCCAGGCGGTCCTGCCACGCGCGGTGCGGGGCGCTGCCTGCGCCGGCGGGTCCGCTCCCGGTCGCGTCGCCGGCCCCGGGTTGGGAGTCCGGCGCCGACTCGTTCTCCGCCGCTGCCAACGCCTGGCGCTCGCGCTCGAGGGCGGCCCCGAGGCGCTCGACCTGCGCCTCCTCCCAGGCCGCCTCGCGCCCGGCAGCCTCCCCTCGTCGGGCGGCGGCCCGCTCCGAGTCCTCCGTCGCCCGCCGTGCCGAACGCGCCGCATCGAGCGCCACGCGCGCCTCGTCGGCGGCCGCGCGGGCGTACTCGGCGGCAGTGCGCGCCTCGGCCTCCTGGAGCGCGGCCCGTCCGGCATCATCGCGCAGCGCCGCGGCGGCAGCGGCCAGGCGCTCGTACTCCGCGCGCCGGGCGAGGATCGAGTCGCCACGGCGGAGGCGGACGACGCCCTCGGCGCTGACCATGTCGCCAGCAGGCGTGACGACCCGCCAGCCAGCCGGCAGCGCCGACCGGACGGCGAGGGCCGCGGCCATGTCCGGCACCCAGAGGACGGCGCGCAGCAGCGTTGCCATGGCGCCGCTTGGGTCGCGCCGCACCACGTCCGCGAGCCGGCCCCCGCCCGCGCCGAGCACCGCGTCGAGCGCGCGCCCCACCTCGCGGGTCGCGGAGGTGCTGCCGGCGTGGTGAGCGTCGGGTGCCTCGGCGAGGACCAGCGAGCCGCCGGCCTGGGCCGCCTCACCGAGTCCGTCCAGGTCCGCCGCCGGCAGGACGGCGGCACGGATGGCGTCATCGAGCGCCGCCTCCACCGCAGGCGCGAAGGCCGGATCGACATCGAGGCCGTCCGTCAGGCGCCTGCCCCCGAGGCGCACGGCCGCGGCGGTCATGGCGTCCGATGCATCCGCCTCGAGACCGGCGGCGAGTGAGGCGGCGCGTGTCTCGGCCGCTTCGGCACGGGCACGCAGGCTGCCCAGCTGGGTCATCCTGGCCGCGAGCCGTGCCTCTGCCGCCTGGAGGGCGCCGCGGGCGGACTCGAGCGCGGCCTCCGCTGCGCGTTCGTGGGTCTCGGACGCCGCGAGGCGTGCCCGGGCCGTGTCGCTCTCGCGACGGGCTTCCTCGAGGACCGCTCGTGCCGTCTCCAGGCGGGCCTGGGCGGCCCCAAGCTCGCGCTCGGTGTCGGCCGCGCGGCGGCGCAGACGGTCGACCTCGGCGGCGCGAGCAACGGCCATGCGCCGCAGTGACGCCTCCCGTTCCCCGCTGCGCCGGACCGCCTCCAGCTCGGCCTCCGCCATCGCCAGCTCGCGCTCGACCTCAGCCAGCGCACTGTCGGCCACGGGTGCGGGCTCGGGAGCTGGCAGGGCCAGCGTGCGGCGCGCCTCCGCCAGGCGCTCCTCGGCGCCGGCTCGCTCCGCCGTCAGCCGCGCCAGGTCGCGCCGTCGCGCCTCCAGGTCGGCGGCTGCGCGTCCCTCGGCCAGCCGCAGCTCCGTCGAGCGCACCAGCAGCTCGTCCAGCTCGGTCCGCAGGCGCCGCTCATCCGCAGCGCGGGAGGCGAGTCGCTCGGCCAGCGAGGCCGCCGCCTCCTCGGCTGCGCGCAGCTCGGTCAGCGCCTCGTCGGCCGCGCCGCGCGCTCCCTCCAGTCCCTCGTGAGCTGAGGCAGCGCCGGCGGCCGTCTCTCGGAAGCGCCACCAGGCGCTGGCCACGATGGCCGCGGCGAAGTCGTCCGCGGCGCTGCTGCGCGCCGCCTGCTGTTCGGCCTGCGCCGCCAGCCGGCGGGCCTGCGGCCGGAGCTCGCCTAGGATGTCGCGCACCCGCGCCAGGTTGGCCTCCGCCTCGAGCAGCTGCTCCTCGGCGCGCCGCCGCCGCCGCTCGTGCCGGCGTACTCCCGCGACCTCCTCGAAGAGCGGCCGGCGCTCCTCCGGCCGCAGCGAGAGCGCCTGGTCGACCATGCCCTGTCCGATGAAAAGGAATGCGTTGTCGGCCAGGTTGGCGCTGTCGAGCAGCTCGACCAGATCGCGCAGCCGGATGCGCTGGCGGTTGAGCAGGTACTCGTTCTCGCCGGAGCGGAATAGGCGACGGCCGAAGTCGATCTCGCCGTAGTCGACAGGCAGGAGCCGGTCCGCGTTATCGACCACCAGCGAGACGTCGGCCATGCCGGTGGCATGGCGCTTGGCGGAGCCGGCGAAGATGACATCCTCCGAACGGCGTGTACGGAGCGAGCGGCCCTGTTCGCCCAGGGCCCAGCGCAGCGCGTCGGCGAGGTTGCTCTTGCCGCTGCCGTTGGGGCCGATGACGGCGCTGATGCCCGGCCCGAACTCGAGCACGGTGCGCTCGGCGAACGACTTGAAACCGCTCAGGCGAAGGGCCCGCAGCCGCGCGCGCGGCGCGGTCATTCGGCTCGGCCCCGGCTGCGCCCCCGCGCACGTGGAGTCGGCTGCGCCTCGTCGGCGATCTCGACCGGCGGCACGGCCGGCGGCTCGAAGGGCGGCTCGGGCTCGAGCGCATCGCCGGCTGCCGCCCCGGCGGCCGGCACCAGAGCGTCGAGCGCCGCCGCGGCCGCGGCGGTCTCGGCATCGCGCCGGCTGTGCCCCACCCCGCGGCCCATCACGGCGCCCCCGACGATCGCGTCGACCACGTAGCGCTTGCGGTGCTCAGGACCTTCCGCGCTGACGATGCGGTAGACGGGCGCCCGGCCGACGCGCGCATAGGCGACCTCCTGGAGGCGGCTCTTGGGTGCCTTCAGGCTGACCAGGGCGGGGCTGGCATCGAGCTCCGGTGCGGCCAGCTGGAGCAGCCAGTCGCGCACCACCTCGATGCCCCGGTCCAGGTAGATGGCGCCCGCCACGGCCTCCAGTGCCGCGGCGAGGACCGAAGGCCGGCGCCGCTCGCCGGCGCGATGGGCGCCTTGGCCGAGCAACAGGTAGTCGCCCAGGTCGATGCGCTGGGCCAGCCGTGCCAGGCCGCGCGTCGAGACGATGCTGGCGCGGCGGGTGGTGAGCACGCCCTCGTCCTCATCGCTGTGGCGGCGGAAGAAGGCCTCGGAGAAGACGAGCGAGAGGACGGCGTCTCCCAGGAACTCGAGTCGCTCGTTGGAGCGGACCAGGTCGGCGGCGTGCTCGTTGGGGTACGAGCTGTGGACGAGTGCCTCTGCGAGGAGGCCGATGTCGCGGACGTCGATGCCGATGCGGGTGGCTAGGGACTGGGCGCGATCCATGCCTCCCCCGGCGCGAAGGTCAGGAGTTGCTCCGCTCGTCGATGTAGTCGACGGCCTCCTGGACGGTGCGGATCTTCTCCGCGTCCTCGTCGGAGATCTCGGTGCCGAACTCCTCTTCGAGGCTCATGATCAGTTCGACCAGGTCGAGCGAGTCCGCGTTCAGGTCGTCGACGAACGAGGCCTCCGGCTTGACGTCCTCCTCGTCGACGCCGAGCTGCTCGACGACGATCTTCTTGAGCCGGTCATAGGTCGAAGCGGTCACCAGGTGCTTCCTCCTGTCATTGTCGGTCGGGGTCCGCCGCCGGTGGCCCCATGATCGTGCTGGATGCCTGCCCGGACGCGCCCGCCTCCCCGGCGATCCGCCCCAGTACGCCGTTCACGAGGCGCCGAGCCGGTTCGCCGCTGTACGTCCTGGCCATGGCCACCCACTCGGAGATCGCCACCCTGGTCGGCGTCGCGGCGCAGTGTAGCATCTCACCCAGCGCCGAACGCAACAGTGCGCGGTCGATCCGTGCCAGCTGGACGACCGGGTAGGCGGGCGCCGCTGCCTCGATGCGCGCGTCCAGTTCCTCGCGATGCCGGACGACCGCCTCGACCATGGCGCGAGCATGCTGGCGGGCCTCCTCGTCGAGCTCGCGCGTGGCCAGTTCCCGCTCCAGGATGCGCAGCGCCGGCTGCTGCCCGAAGTCGGCTTCGAAGAGGACGCTCAGGGCGATCCTGCGGGCGGCGCGCCGCGCGGCGTGCTGCCGGCCGCCCCGCGCCTCAGCCCGCGCCATCCGCCAGGAGCGCGGCCTCTCGGGACGCCGTCCTCCCTGCCGGCAGCACGTCCTCCTTGTGGCGCACCAGCGCGTCCGCGATGAGTTCCGGGATGCGCGCCCGGGCGGCCGCGGCGCCCACGCCGACGGCGTAGCCGATCATCCGACGGCGCGCTCGGCCATGGGTGATGAGGACGGTGCCGCGCACGCCCAGGAGCGGGGCCCCGCCGACCTGCTCGTAGTCGAAGCGGTGGCGGATGCGGCCGATGGCGGGGCGCATGAAGAAGTAGCCCAAGGGGCCCCACGGCAGGCGCTGGAACTCCGCGCGCAGCAGGTCGAAGATGAAGCTCGAGAGACCCTCGAAGAACTTGATGGTGACGTTGCCCACGGAGGCATCGCAGACGACGACGTCGGCCGGGTGCGAGGGCAGGTCGCGACCCTCGCAGTTGCCCACGAAGCGCAGATCGCTGCCAGCCAGCAGCTCGGTCGCCTCCTGCACGCGCTGCTCGCCCTTGCCCGCTTCCTCGCCGATGGAGAGCAGGGCCACCGTCGGCTCGCGAACGCCCAGCACGCGCTCGGCGTAGATGGCGCCCATGCGCGCGTACTGGGCGAGGTTGTGGCCGGTCGAGTCGGTCGTGGCGCCGATGTCGAGCAGCACCAGCGGCCCGCGCTGCGTGAGCATCTGGACCGCCAGTGCCGGCCGGTCCACACCCGGCAAACGCTTCAGGCCGAGGATCGCCGCGGCTACGCCGGCACCGGTGTGGCCGGCCGTCACGACCGCGTCGGCGTGACCCTCGCGCACGAGGCGCATGCAGACGTTGATGCTGGCGTCGCGCTTGCGGCGCACGGCGAGGGCCGGCTGCTCGTCCATGCCGACCGACTCGCTGGCCTGCACGATCGAGACGTGGGCCGGCAGCTCGCCGGCGAGGTGCTTGCGGATGACCGGCTCATGCCCGACCAGGATGACCTCGGTCTCGGGGTGGTCGCGCGCCCACTCGAGGGCGCCGATGACGACCTCAGCCGGGGCGTGATCGCCGCCCATGGCGTCGACCGCGACGCGCACCAGCTCCCCTGGCGCGCGCGGGCCGCTGCGGCTGGCCGCGTCCATGCTGCTGCGAGGCCGGCGCTGCTAGCTGCCCTGCGACTCGCTCGTCGTGCGCGGCTTGATGCGCACCACCTCGCGGCCGTTGTAGAAGCCGCAGTTCGGACAGGCGTGATGCTGCTGCTTCTGCTCGTGGCAGTGCGGGCACTCCTCGAGGTTCGGCAGGGCCAGCGCGTGGTGCGAGCGGCGATCGCCCTGGCGGGCATGCGACACGCGTCGCTTCGGGACTCCCATGGCTCGGTCTTCTCCTGTTCTAGTGCGTCTCGGGCGGCTGCCAGGCCTTCAGGCCGGCCAGCCGCGGGTCGATCTCGTCGTCGTCGTGCGCGTGCCCCGGAACCGCGTTGAGGTCGGCGCCGCAGGTGCTACAGAGGCCCAGGCAGTCGGGCCGGCAGAGCGGCGCGATGGGCTCGGCCAGCGAGATGGCCTCGCGCACCGGCTCGGCCAGGTCGAGCTCGTGATGCTCGTCGACACGCAGCGCCTCTGACTCGGCCTCCACCGCCAGCCGCTCGCCCGACTCGATGTCGATCGACGGCAGCGCCTCTTCCTCGACGTGGACCGCGATGGGCGTCACGACGGGGGCGAGGCAGCGGCTGCAGCGCTCGGCGAGCGCCGTGGTCAGGTCGGCCGTGGCCAGGATGCTGCGGCGCGTCCGCGACAGCCTGACGTTGCCCTCGATCGGCGCAGCCAGCTCGAGGTCGTCCGAGATCGGCAGGCGCGCGCCGGCGACAGGATACGTGCGCGAGGTGCCCGGCGTCGAGCGGAGCAGCCCCGCGACGTTATACGTGAGCACCGGAGGGCTCCTCGTCCGGCACCAGCTCGGCCTCGGGCGACATGCCGTCGCTCGCCTGCGGCTGGCGCTGGTCGAGCAGCGCGATGCCCCGCTTGATGCTCTGGAGGGCCTTGATGCACTCGCCCTCGAGGCGGATGAGCACGCTGGCGGCGTATTCGTCCGCGCCGCGCCGGATCTCCTCGGCCTGACGGTGCCCTTCGGCCACGATGCGCGCGCTCTCGTCCTGCGCCGCCTGGGTGAGTCCCCGCTCCTCGATCAGGAAGGCGGCCTGCTCCTGGGCACGGGCGACGATCCGGTCAGCCTCCTCCTGCGCCTTCTCGAGGATGCGGTCCGAGTCGGTCGTGATGCGCTTCGCCTGGCGAACCTCCTCGGGCACGGCGACGCGCAGCTGGTCGATCAGGTCGAGGGCGACCTTCTGGTCGACCACGACGTTGTTCGACAGCGGCAGGCGCTTGCCATTGGCGAGCAGCGACTCGAGGCGCTCGATGAGGAAGACGATGTCGATGGGAGTGTCCCTCGCTGGCGGCTGCGGGCATTCTAGCCGACGACCGGACCGCCGCCAGCCACCTTCTCTCAGCCCGGGCGCGCCTCGTCCACCCGCAACCGCCGCGCCACCGATGGCGGCACCATGCCGCCCACGTCGCCGCCGAAGCGGGCGATCTCCTTGACCAGCGTCGAGGAGAGGTAGGAGTGCTCGAGGGCCGTCATGAAGAAGATCGTGTCGACCTCGGGCGCCAGGCGCCGGTTCATGTGCGCCATCTGCAGCTCCGACTCGAAATCCGACACGGCGCGCAGTCCGCGCACCACGAATGTGGCGCCGTTGCGGCGGGCGCAGTCGACCGTCAGCCCGTCGAAGCTGACCACCTCCACGCGCGACACCAGGCCCGGCAGGGTCTCGGCGACGGCCTCACGGATGCCGGCGATGCGCTCCGCTTCGTCGAGCAGGGGCGACTTGCGCGGGTTGACCAGGACGGCCACCACGACGCGCTCGAAGACGACCGCCGCGCGCTCGATGACGTCGAGATGGCCGAAGGTGATGGGGTCGAAGGAGCCCGGGTAGAGGGCGACGGTCATGGGCGCTCCTCCCGCGGGGACTCGTCGAGCACGTAAAAACTGAGCATCGTCTCCCCGAAGCGTCGCACTCGCCGGCGCACCAGCCAGCCCACCCGTTCGGGCGGCGGATCGCGCCAGAAGTGCTTGGCCACGACCACCGCCGACGGCGTCAGCCAAGCGGGCTCCGGCGCCGCCAGCCGCTCGAGCGCGGGCAGCATAGCAGCGTCGCCATAGGGCGGATCGAGCAGCGCGGCGCCGAACGGGCCGCCCAGCGCCGCCGGGTCGCCGGCCAGCGTGCGCAGTACCTCGCCGCGCACCACGCGCGCGCGGTCGGTGAGGCGGGCACGCCGCAGGTTTTCGTCGATGACGCGGCAGGCGCCCCCGTCGCGCTCCACGAAGACGGCACGCGCTGCGTCGCGGCTGAGGGCCTCGATGCCCCCGGCGCCGCTGCCGGCGAAGAGGTCGAGGAAATCGGCCGGCCACGGCCCCAGGGTGCCCGCCTCGAGCACCGCGAAGAGCGTCTGCTTGACCCGGTCGGCCAGCGGCCGGGTGCCCTCCCCCGGCGCCGCCAGGCGGACGCCTCGGGCCGTGCCGGCGATGACCCGGCCGGCGTCAGCCACGCTGCTGCGGTGCGGCCGCGGCGTCAGCCATCCGCCGACCTCGGCTCATCGCCGGCCGCCTGGATCGCCTCGCCGGCGCCGACGCGGCGCAGCCAGCCGCGCGTCAGCTCGGTGCGCAGGGCCTCGTCGATCGCGCCGAGGCCGCCGCCCTGGTCGACCAGCCGCTCGGCGTGCTGCCGGGCGACGACCGAGAGGCGCTGGTGATCCTGGCTGCCCAGGCGGGCCACGCGCAGCGGAGGCAGTCCACTCTGGGTCAGGCCGAGCAGCTCGCCCTCGCCGCGCAGCTCCAGGTCCAGCTCGGCCAGCGCGAAGCCGTCCTGCTCGTTCGCCAGCGCTTCGAGCCGTGCGCGGGCAGTGGCGTCGTCGCTGTCAGAGACGAGCGCGCAGTAGGAAAGCGCCTCGCCGCGGCCGACGCGCCCGCGCAGCTGGTGCAGCTGGGCGACGCCGAAGCGATCGGCGTCGAGGATGACCATGACGGTCGCCTCGGGCACGTCCACGCCGACCTCGATGACGGTCGTGCCGACGAGGACGTTGACCTCGCCGCGGCGGAAGCGCTCCATCTCCTCGTCCCGCAGCCTGGCCGGCATCTGGCCGTGCACCAGGCCGACGCGCACGGCGACCGGGTCCCCTTGCTCGGGCGTGACGATCGCCGGCAGTGTGGCGCGCAGCTGCTCGGCGGTCACCTCCGCCGAGCGTGCGGCGGAGGCCTCGTCCTCCGCCACCAGCGGCACCACCACGAAGCCCCGCCGGCCCGCGGCGATCTCGCGCAGCAGGAGGCCGTAGACACTCTTCGCGCCCTGGGTGGCGGGCAGCAGCGCGGCGCTCGGGCGGACGCCGGTCCCGATGGGCGTGCGGCCCTTGGGCGGCGTGCGCAGATCGGAGACGTCCAGGTCGGCGTGCAGCACCCTGCCCAGGGTCTGCGGGATGGGCGTGGCCGTCATCAGCAGCACGTGCGGGAAGTCGCCCTTGGCGCTGAGCGCCTCTCGTTGTGCGACACCGAAGCGGTGCTGCTCGTCCACGATGGCCAGCCCCAGGCGGGCGAAGTCGACGCTCTGCTGGAGCAGGGCGTGGGTGCCCACGAAGACGCGCCCGGCGCTGCTGCCGAGGGTGGGGTCGGACGGAGGCGAGGAGGCCAGCTCCAGCGCCGCACGCCGCTCCGCTCCCGGCAGCGACGCGGTGAGCAGCGTCACCTCGTGGCCCAGCGGCTCCAGGAAGGTGCGCAGCGTCTCGCGGTGCTGGCGAGCCAGGAGGTCGGTCGGAGCCAGCAGGGCGCCCTGGTTGCCGGCGTCCGCGACCACCGCCAGCGCCAGGGCCGCCACGGCGGTCTTGCCCGAGCCGACATCGCCCTGCAGCAGGCGCAGCATCGGCCGGGGGCCCTCGAGGTCGCGCCGGATGGCTTCGGCGGCGGCACGCTGGTCGGGCGTCAGCTCGGCCCGGAACGCGTCGGCTTCCGCGCGGCGCGCCGGGTCGTCGCCTGCGGCGGCGCGCAGTCGGGCGCGCACGCGCTCGGTCAGGGTGGCCTCGATCGATGACAGTGCTGCCTGCCAGCGCTCCTCGGGCACGAGCACCGGGATGCCGTGCAGCCCGCGACGCTGCCGGTCGCGCGCGACCATGCCCAGCTGCAGCGCCAGCAGCTCGTCGAAGGCGAGCCGGTCGAGGGCGCGCTCGCGCCCGGCCATGTCATTCGGGTAGTGCGCCTGCTGCAGCGCCTCGGCGATCCCCGGACCGGCCTCGGGAACGGCCTGCCGTAGGTCTTCGGGCAGGTACTCGGGGTACTCCGTTCCGAAGCGATCGAGCGCGCCGCGCACGGCCCGCCGCAGCCACGGTCCGCTGACGCCCTCGGTGAGGCGGTAGACGGGCACGATGCGGCCGGCATGCAGCATCTCCCCGCCGAGGAGGCCGAACTCGGGGTTGGCGAAGGACGGCCAGGCGCGTACCCGCTGATCCTTGCCCGCGCCCTGGAGCTTGCCCGAGAGCACGACCGTGTCGCCCGGCTTGAGGCGCCGCTCGATGAAGCGCCGCCCGAACCAGACCGCCTCGCCCGAACCGCTGGCATCGCTGATGCGTGCCACGGTGCGCTGCACGCGCCGCCGGACCGTGGGCGACACGTCGAGCGAGTCGATGCGCACCACGGCGCTGACCGGCTCCTCGGGCGGGTCCTCGCGCAACGATGCGAGCGTGCGCGGCCGGGTGAAGTCGTCGTAGCGGCGCGGCAGGTGGAAGAGCAGGTCGCGCACCGTCTCGAGGCCCAGGCGGCGCAGTCGGCGCGCCATCGCCGGCGGCACCAGGCCGGCCCTGGCGAGCGGCGTGTCGGGACCCGGGACGGCCGCCGGCGCGGAAGGCTGCGAAGCTGTGGCGCGCGCCACCCTACTCGGCCGCGACCAGATAGTGGTAGTAGGGTTGGCCGCCGTCCACCAGCTCGACCTCGACCGCCGGGTGGGCCATCCGGATGCGCTCGGCCAGCGCCGTCGCCTCGTCGACGGTGACGTCGCGGCCGCGGTAGAGCGTGACCAGCTCGACGTCGCCGCCCAGCGAGTCGAGCGCCGCCAGCACCGCCAGGCCTCGATCGGGACCGCTGGCGACCAGGCCGTCGTCGGGCGTCAGGACCATCGCCTCGCCGCGGCGCACGGGCGAGCCGGCCACATCGGCATCGCGCACGGCCTGCGTCACCTGGAAGGTGCGCACCGCCTGCGCCGCGGCCGTCATGCGCTCCGCATTGGCCCGCGCGTCGAGCGTGGCGTCGATGGCCAGCACGGCGGCGATGCCCTCGGCCACGTTGCGCGTGGGCACGACCACGACGTGCTTCTCCGGGCAGAGCTCGGCCGCGCGGCGGGCGGCGAAGAGCACGTTCGGATTGTCGGGCAGCACCACCACCTCGACCGACGGTGTGCCCCGGATGGCGGCCACGATCTCGCCGATGGACGGGTTGGCCGACTGGCCGCCGCGCACGACCTGCTCGACGCCGAGGCTCCGCAGGGCGCGCTCCAGCCCCTCCCCGGCGGCCACGGCGACCACCGCCGGGCCACGCGGCAGGGCCGGTGAATCCGTGGCACCCGCGACGGCCCTCTCAGCCGCCGCGTCGTCTGCCCCGGTGAAGGCGCGTGCCCGCCCCTCGCGCACCTCGTCGGCCTGCGAGTCCATGTCGATGACGCTGATCCGGCTCAACCGGCCGAGCCCCCGTGCCCAGGCGAGGACCTCCTCGGGGCGCTCGTTGTGAACGTGGACGCGCGCCATGCGCTCGTCGCCGGCGACCATGACCGACTCCCCCAACTCCTCGAGGCGAGCGCGCATGGCCGCCAGGTCGAGTGGCCGCTCGTCGGCGTTGACCAGGAACATCGTCTCGTAGCCGAACGCTTCGCCCGGGACGACGAGCGTGGCGTCTGCGGCGGCTACCGTCGGCACCTGGGCCGCCTCGGCCGCGGGATCCGCCGGCGCGACGACCGGCAGTGGGGCCGGTGCGATGCCCAGGTTGTAGGCGAGGCCACCCTCGAGTAGGCGGTAGAGCCCCTGCCCGCCCGCGTCCACCACCCCGGCCTGGCGCAGCACGGCCAGCAGCTCGGGCGTGCGCGCCACGCTGCTGGCGGCCGCCTCGACCGTGGCGCGCAGCACCTGCTCGACGCTGGGCGCCACCTGCGCCGTGCCCGCCGCCGCCTCGGATGCCTCACGCATCACCGTCAGGATGGTGCCCTCGACCGGGGTAGCCACGGCGCGATAGGCCGTGTCGCTGCCGCGCAGGAAGGCGCGTGCCAGGTCGGCCGCATCGCCGCGCTGCTTGCCCTCGAGTTCCTCGGCCAGGCCGTGCAGGATCTGCGAGAGGATGACGCCGCTGTTGCCGCGCGCGCCCATCAGGGCGCCGAAGCCGAGGGCATTGGCCACCCGGCCGACGGTGCGATCGTGAGCCGGCACGGCGCGCGCCGCATCGAGCGCGGCCACCGCCGTGGCCAGCATGTTCGCGCCGGTGTCGCCGTCTGGCACGGGGAAGACGTTCAGCCGGTCGATCTCGTCGACGTGCGCCGCCAGGTTCGAGACCGCCGACTCGAAGGCGTTCAGGAGTGCCTGGCCGTCGTAACTGTCCTCGAGGCTGGGCGTCGTCGCTGGTGTCGCTCCGGGCCCGGGCGCGGCCGCCTCCTCAGGCATGGGCACACCCGTGCCTCGACCTCGGCCGCGTGCGATTGCGGGCGTGCTCAGGGATCGCTGGCATCCTCACTCCGGCGGTGGCCCGCCCGGGTGCTATAGTACCGACCCGCTCGGGCCCCTCGCCTGCCCGGCCTCCGATGCAGCACTTCCTTGAGGACCTGATGGCACGTTCCTGCGCGATCTGCGGCAAGAGCTCGATGGGCGGCTTCAACCCTCAGTCGAGTGGCATGAACCGCGTGCGCGCCCATCGTCGCTACCACGCCAACCTACAGCAGCTGCGCATCGTGCAGGACGGCCGGGAGACGATCGCCCTGGTCTGCACCCGCTGCCGCCGCACGCAGGCCAAGGCGAGCCGCTAGCGCTCCTCGCCGCCCGCGCGGAGGCGCGCTCGGCTCGGTTCAGCCCGCCGCCGCGGAGTCCAGCCAGATGGTCATCGGCCCGTCGTTGACCAGCTCGACCTCCATCTCGGCTCCGAAGACGCCCCGCTCCACGCGCGTGCCGCACGCCCCGAGCGCATCGGCGAAGACCCCGTAGAGCGTCTCCCCCAGCTCGGGTGGCGCGGCCGCGATGAACGAGGGCCGGCGGCCCTTGCGCGCGTCGGCGTAGAGCGTGAACTGGCTGACCACGAGCGCCTCCCCAGAAACGTCCAGCAGCGAGCGGTTGGTCAGGCCAGCCTCGTCACGGAAGATGCGCAGCTCGGCCACCTTGCGCGCCAGGCCGCGCGCCGTCTCCGGGGTGTCGTCATGGCCCACGCCGACCAGCACCACCAGGCCGGGTCCGATGCGGCCGACGGCGCGGCCCTCGACCCGCACCTCCGCGCGCGTGACCCGCTGCAGCAGCAGGCGCATCGCTCAGGCTGCCCGCCTCACAGGTCGTCCTCGGGGGCGTAGCCGAGCTTGAGCTGCTTGCGCGTCCAGACCTCGGCCGCAGCCGGCACCATCACCACCCGCTCGGCCTCCACGCCCTCGATGTAGGGGCCGGTGCGCAGCACCATGGTGGGCACCCCGCGCTGCTCGATGCGGCGGCCGAGGTCCTCCGCCTCGCTCTTGGGCAGCTGCGCCACGACGCGCCACTCGTCGCGCGGGATGGGCGGCTCGCCACGGCCGATCTCGCGCTTCCAGCCCTCGTCGGCGAAGCGCCGAACGAGGCGCACCTCGCGGGCCGTGTCGTGGCCGCGCTGGAAGAGCGCCGAGCCGACGACCAGGATGTCCGCACCGTAGCCGCCCACCAGCATGGCCGTGTCGCGCGAGATGCCGCCGTCCACGTGCACCTCCCAGCCATGCGGGCGCGGCTTGAAGAGGGCGTAGGCCTGGCCCACCTTGGGCGCGCATTCCTTGATGAACTTCTGGCCGCCGAAGCCCGGCTCGACGGTCATGATCATGATGATGTCGATCAGCGGCAGGTAGGGCTCGACGGCGCTGACCGGGGTCGCCGGGCTGACCGCCAGGCCCGTTCCCAGGCGGGCTTCCTTCACCCGGCCGAGGGTCGCCAGCTTCTGCTCGTGGCTCTCGGGCACCTCGACGTGGAAGGTGATCGAGTCGCTACCGGCTTCGATGAAGCGCTCCACGAACTTCGACGGCTCGGAGATCATCAGGTGCACGTCGAGGGGCAGCTTGGTCAGCCGTCGCAGCGAGGCCACGATGGCGGGCCCGAAGGTCAGGTTGGGCACGAAGTGGCCGTCCATGACGTCGAGGTGGAGGCGGTCCACGCCCGCCTTCTCGAGCTTGCGCACGACCCGGTAGAGGTTGCCGAAGTCGGCCGTCAGGATGCTCGCCGCGACGCGCGCACGACCCTGCGCCATCAGCGCTCCCCCGCTCCCACCCCGCGCTCCCCTGCCCCGACGGCCGCGGCCGACTCCGCGGCTGCCTCGCGCAGCGCGGCCGCGCTGCGACGCACGAGCGTCTCGCGGCGGCGTGCCACGGCGGCCGGTGCCGGCTGGCCGGCCTGCTCAGCCGCCAGCTGGCCGCAGGCGGCACCGATCTCGACGCCCCGGTTCCGCCGCACCGTGACGGTCAGCCCGCCCGCTCGCAGCTGACCGGCGAAGGTGTCCAGCCGGGCCGGCGCGCTGGGCCGCCAGGGCGTGTGCGCAACCGGGTTCATGGGGATCAGGTTGACGTGTGCCAGGCGGCCCCGCAGCAGCGCCACCAGGGCACGCGCGTCGGCGGGCGTGTCGTTGATGGCGTCGATCATCACGTACTCGTAGCTGACGCGCCGTCCCGTGGCCTCGGCATAGGCCGTGGCGGCAGCGACCACCTCCTCCGCCGGCCAGCGCCGGTTGAGCGGCACGAGCACGTCGCGCAGCGCCGAGCGTGCCGCATGTAGCGAGACGGCCAGCGTCCACTGCGGCCGCAGGGCGGTGAGCCGCTCGATGCCGGGCACGACGCCGCTCGTGCTGACGGTCAGGTGGCGCGCCCCGAGACCGAGGCGCCGCGCATCGGTGATGGCCATCGCAGCCTCGACCACCGGCTCGACGTTGAGCAGCGGCTCGCCCATGCCCATGAAGACGACGTTGGTGACGTGCTTGCCCTCGACTGCCAGTCGGCGCTGCCAAGAGCGGACCTGGTCGACGATCTCGGCCGTGGACAGGTCGCGCTCGAAGCCGAGTTCGCCCGTGGCGCAGAAAGGGCAGCCCACGGCGCAGCCGGCCTGGCTGGAGATGCAGACGGTGGCCCGCTCGCGGCGCTCCGCACTGCCCGGGTAACGCATCAGCACCGACTCGACCAGCCGGCCGTCGTCGAGGCGGTGGAGCGCCTTCTCGGTCAGGCCCTGGTCGGCCGGGCGGAGCTCGGTCGAGACGAGGGTGTCGGCCCGGAAGTCGGCTGCCAGGGCCGCGCGAAGGGCCGCCGGCAGGGTGCGCATCTCGTCGAACGAGGCGACACTGCGGCCCCACAGCCAGTCGGCCACCTGGCGGGCACGATAGGCGGGCTGACCACGTGCCGCCAGCCAGGCCGCCAGTGCCTCCGGTGCCAGACCGGCGATGCCGGGCCTGGGGTCTCGCGGCCCGCCCGGCGGCAACACCATCAGCGGCTTGCCCATGGAGGTTCGGGGAGCGGCTCCGGTGGTCATCGGCTCATCCTACCGACGGCGGCTGGACGCGGCTGCCCACGATGGCCGGGCGGCCGCGCCGGTACGCCGCCGCCGACATCCGCCTGCCGCCCGGCGGCTGCACCTCGAGCAGGTGCAGCCAGCCGTCGCCCGTGACGAGCGCGAGTCCGTCACCGTCGGCCACCAGTCGGCCGACGTCCTGCCCTGGGCCGTCATCGGGCGGGTGTGTCGCCTGCGCTGCATGCACCGCGAGGCGGCCACCCTCGGTCTCCAGCCAGGTCCCCGGCCAGGGTCGGTAGGCGCGCACCAGGCGCGCCAGCTCGACCGCGGGCCGTGACGCGTCGAGCCGTCCGTCCTCGCGGCGCAGCGGCCGCGTCAGCGTGGCGCCCTCCTCGGGCTGCGGTCGCTCGACGAGCGCGCCATCAAGCCACGCGCGCATGTTCGCCCGGAGGAGGGAGGCAGCTTCCTCCGCCAGCCGCGCCTCCAGCTCGGGCGCCGTTTCGTCGCCGGAGAGGAGCACCGCCCGCTGGGCCACGATGGGACCGGTGTCGAGGCCGGCGTCCATGCGCATCAGGGTGACACCGGTCTCGGCGTCACCGGCGGCGATGGCCGCCTGGACCGGGCTGGCGCCGCGGTGCCGTGGCAGTAGCGAGGGATGCAGGTTGAGCGCGCCGTGGCGAGGCAGGTCGAGGATGGCCTGCGGCACGAGGCGGCCGTAGTCGGCCAGCACCAGCAACCCCGGGTCGAGTGCGCCCAGCTCGGCGACGGATCCGGGTGCCCGCAGCCCTGCCGGGGTGAGCACCGGCACGCCCCGCCGCGCAGCCCAGGCGGCGACGGGCGATCCGACCGGTCGATGGCCGCGGCCGGCCGGACGCGGTGGCGCGGTCACGACCGCGACGAGCACCACTTCCCGGGCGCCCGCGAGCGCCTCCACCACGGGCACGGCGAAGCCTCCCGTGCCCAGGAAGACGGCACGCACCGGCTCGGGCCGCGCTGGCGCGACGGGCGCCGCCGAGGGCGAGCGCTGGCTCACCCGACCGCCGCCGTGACCTCCTCGGCGCCGGCCTCGTCGTCGCCGGCGTGCAGCTGCGCCACGGGGATCAGCTCCTCCATCGACTCGAGGTAGTCGATGTAGAGCTTGCCGTCCAGGTGGTCGAGCTCGTGCTGTAACGCCCGGCCCAGAAGTCCGGCGCCGGCGACCTTGATGCGCTTCCCGTGGCGGTTCTGGGCCACCACCCAGACCTTCTCGCGGCGCGTGACGTAGGCCACGTAGCCCGGGATGGAGAGGCAGCCCTCGAGGTCGCGATCGTCGCCTGCGGCGCGGACGATGCGCGGGTTGACCAGCTCGTGCAGCGCCCCGCCGACCTCGACCACGCACGCCTGCAGGGGGACGCCCAGCTGCGGCGCGGCGAGCCCGACGCCCGGGGCGTGGCGCATCGTGTCGGTCAGGTCGTCGAGCAGCTCGTGCAGGTAGCGGCCGAAGCTGCCGACAGGCTCGCCCTTGAGGCGCAGGCGCGGGTCGCCGAGGGTGACGATGGGCAGGACACTCATGGGCGGGGAGTATAGGACGGGCGGCGGCTGCGCCCCGCACCACGCGCAGCTGCCCGCACGCGCGAGGTCAGAGGAGGCTCTCGGGGTCGACGTCGACGGACCAGGGCACGCCCGGGTCACCGCCCAGCAGGCCGAGCGGGTCCGGGCCACGGAGGACCAGGTTGAAGCGCCAGCGGCCACCCCGCCGGGCGATGTAGGCCGGCGCCGGGCCGAGCACGACCTCGGCGCGGCCCGAGGCCGCCGCCCGGTCACGCAGCTCGGCGGCCACGCTCCGCGCCGTCGCTTCGGCCTGCGCCCGGTCCTCCATGGCGCAGGTGAGCTTGACCAGCCGTCCGTAGGGCGGCGAGCCGAAGGCCCGCCGCAGCTCCAGCTCCTCGTCGTAGAAGGCCGCCGCATGCCGGGTGGCCAGGGCACGCACGACGCGATGCTCCGGCTGGTAGGTCTGCACGATGGCCCGTCCCGGCCGGTCGCCGCGGCCGGCCCGCCCGACCGCCTGCGCCAGCAGCTGGTAGGTGCGCTCGGCGGCGCGCTCGTCGGGCAGGTTCAGTGCCACGTCCGCCGAGACGATGCCGACCAGCGTCACCTCGGGGATGTCGAAGCCCTTGGTCACCAGGGTGGTGCCGACCAGCACGTCGAGGTGGCCGTCGGCGAAGGCATCGGTGACCCGTTCGGCGGCGCCGCGCCGCTCGACCACGTCGCGATCCAGGCGGGCAACGCGCAGGTCGGGGAATCGATCCCGGACCACGCGCTCGAGGCGCTCCGTGCCGCCGCCCAGGTAGCGGATGCGGCTCGAGTCGCAGGCCGGGCAGCGCCGGGCGATGGGCGCGCTGGCGCCGCAGTGGTGGCAGCGCAGGCTGAGGCCGGCGGCGTGGAAGACGAGCGGCCGCTGGCAGTCCGGGCACGACTGCACGTGGCCGCAGTCGCGGCAGAGCACGATCGAGGCCGAGCCACGCCGGTTGAGGACCAGGATGGCCCGCTCGCCGGCGCGCGTGTCGAGCGCCCCCAGCGCCTCCTCGAGGGCGCGCGAGAGGAGACTCCGGTTGCCGGCCTCGAGCTCAGCCCGCAGGTCGACCACCTCGACCGAAGGCTCCGCGCCCCCGAGGCGCTCGCTCAGTCGCAGGGGGGCCAGCTCCCCTGCCCGGGCACGACCGACGCTGACCACGTCCGGTGTGGCGCTG
>DASSPM010000100.1:0-8797 GCA_035699625.1 Candidatus Limnocylindrales bacterium
GGCCTGCCCGGTGCTCATCGAGCACGTCGACAAGATCGTCGGGCTGCGGCGCAACCTGGTGCTGGAGGAGAGCCGCTTCCCGGCCGAGCTGACGGCGGCCTTCACGGCCATGGAGCGGCACGGCAACATCTGGGGCCAGCCGCAGACCGCCCGGCTCGACTGGGCGCGCGGGCTGCCCTTCACCGTGCGCAGCGCGACGGACGTGGCCGCCGAGGGACCGGACGCGGTCGCCGCGCTCGACTGCCTCTACTGGGTGGGCTGCGCAGCGTCCTTCGACGACCGCAACAAGCGCGTGGCACGCGCCTTCGTGACCTGCCTGGATGCGGCCGGCGTCTCCTTCGCCGTGCTCGGTCAGGAGGAACGCTGCACGGGCGACCCGGCGCGGCGCATGGGCAACGAGTACGTCTACCAGGTGCTGGCCATGGCCAACCTCGAGACGCTCGGGCGGTACCGGCCGAAGACGGTCGTGACGGCCTGCCCGCACTGCTTCAACACGCTGGGCAACGAGTATCCGGGCCTGGGCGAGGTCTCGTACGAGGTGGTGCACCACAGCGTCTACCTGGCGCGGCTGGTAGAGGAGGGGAGGCTCCAGCCGGCCGTGGCCGACGGCGCAGACGCGGCGGCCGGTGGCCGGGGCGCCATCACGGTGCACGACTCGTGCTACCTCTCGCGCTACAACGGCGTGATCCAGGCGCCGAGGGAGGTGCTCGGTGCGGTGCCCGGGATCGAGCTGCTGGAGATGGAGCGCAGCGGGCGGCAGACCTTCTGCTGCGGCGCCGGCGGGGGCCGCATGTGGATGGAGGAGGACCGCGGCACGCGCATCAACGCCGAGCGGACCCGGCAGGCGCTCGAGACCGGGGCCGGCACGGTCGCCACGGCATGCCCCTTCTGCCTGGTCATGATGCGCGACGGCCTGGCCGATTCGTCCGCGAACCGGGCCGGCGTGGGCGCCATGGACGTCTCCGAGCTGCTCGCCGCGTCGCTGGCGCCCGGACCGCGCGCGGGACGCAGTCTGCCGGTGCTGCATCAGGGCTGAGCAGGGGGCGCGCGGAGGCGGCGGAGCGCGGGTGGAGGCGGCCGCGGGTTCGATCGGCGGCCCCCGGCGGCCGTGGACGGCCCGGGGCCGGCGGCCGTGGACGGCCCCGGGCCGGCGGCCGTGGCGGCATCGATGCCCGAGGCCCGGGCGGCATCGAGCCACTTCTCTGCCAAACGCTCGTGTGGCGGTCGTTAGCCAGGCAGATTCACCTGGCAAGAGGCCCGGCCACGCTCGTCCCCGCACGGATCGAGCCGGTTGCGCCGCCCGTACGGCCGGCTGCTCCGCCTAATGGCCGCCTGGTGAGCGTTTGGCAGAGAGCGGTCACGCCAGCCTGTCGATGAGTCGCGTGACGAATGCGCGCCAGGCGTCGCGTGTGCGGGGGCTGGCAGTCGGCCGGCCGGCACGCTGCTAACTTGGCCGCCGACCGGTACGCGGCTAGCGGATGCGCGCCTCGCCGCCGAAGGCGCTGTGGGGGAGGGGGCTGCCGCAGTAGATGCAGTTCGCGTCCGTGGCGAGGTTGGAGTTGCCGCACTTGCGGCAGACGGTCATGCCCTCACTCGACGCGGCCAGCGGAGGATCGGCTTCGGTCGCCGCGGCATCCTCGCGGCCGCGCCGCATGATGATGACCGCCACGGCGACCACGCCGATGGCGGCGAAGGCGACGACGAAGGTGACGGCGGTCTGCTGGTCCACGGCCCATCCCTGAAGGCCCCCCACGACGCGCCCCCCGCGCGCCGTCCGACAGAGCCTACTCCCTCGGGACCCGCCTGCATAGTGCCGGGCACGCCGGTCCGTCGCCGGCCACGGCGGCCCGAGGCGGCGCGCCCTGGCCGCCATCGCCCCGTCGATGCGAGGGACGGTGCGCCGCCGGGACGGGGCGGTGAAGGGCCGGGTACGCTAGGCACCCGTGACGAACACTCGCCTGACCGAGGAGCAGATCGCGCTGCGCGACGCCGTGCGCGAGCTGGCCGACGAGCGAATCGCCCCGCGCGCCGCAGCCATCGACGCGGCGGCCGAGTTCCCGACCGACATCGTGGAGCTCCTGGCCCGGCACGATGTGCTGGCACTGCCCTTCCCGGAAGAGCACGGCGGTCTCGGCGGAGCGCTGCTCAGCGTCTGCCTGGCCATCGAGCAGATCAGCCGAGTCTGCGCCACGAGCGGTCTCATCCTCGCCGTGCAGGAGCTCGGCGCGCTGCCCATCCTGCTCGCCGGCACAGACGAGCAGAAGGCGCGCTGGCTGCCGTCGCTGGCGCGCGGCGAGGCCCTGGCGGCCTTCGCGCTGACCGAGGCCGGTGCGGGCTCCGACGCGGCCTCGACCCGCACCAAGGCGACCCGCGACGGCGACGACTGGGTCATCGACGGCGGCAAGCGCTTCATCAGCCACGGCAATGTCGCCCGCTACGTGGCCGTCTTCGCCCAGACCGACGCCGAGCGCGAGGCGCGCAAGGCGCACCGTCACATGAGCTGCTTCATCGTGGAGCAGGGCACGCCCGGCTTCTCGACCACGCGCCTCGAGCACAAGATGGGCATCCGCGGCTCGCCCACCGCCGAGCTCGCCTTCGACTCCGTGCGCGTCGCCGACGCCGACCGCGTGGGTGAGGTGGGGGAGGGCTGGTCGATCGCCATGCGCACCCTCGACCGATCGCGCCCGGGCATCGCTGCCCAGGCCGTCGGCATCGCGCAGGGAGCCCTCGAGGTGGCCACGCGCTATGCCCGCGAACGCCAGCAGTTCGGCCGACCCATCGGGGAGCTGCAGATGGTGGCGGCCATGCTGGCCGACATGGCAGCCCGCACCGAGTCGGCCCGGCAGTTGCTCTACACGGCCTGTGCCGAGATCGACGCCGGCTCGCCACGGGCCAGCCGCTGGTCGGCGATGTGTAAACTCGTGGCCGGCGACACGGCCATGGCCGTGACCACCGATGCGGTCCAGGTCCTCGGCGGGTACGGCTACATCAGCGAGTACCCCGTCGAGCGGATGATGCGCGACGCGAAGATCACGCAGCTCTACGAAGGGACGCAGCAGATCCAGCGCCTCGTCGTCGCCCGCGACCTGCTCGCGTCGGGCGCCTGATCCCTCCGAAGCCCTGCCCGACCCACGAGGGAGGATCCGCACTTGCGCATCGTCGTGCTGCTCAAAGCGGTGCCGGTCGTCGGCACCGAACGGCTGGCTGACGGCCACCGCGTCGACCGCACCGGAGGCCTCGAGGCCAACGGCAACGACGAGTACGTCCTGGAGGCCGCGCTCAAGCTGACCGAGGCCCACGGCGGCGAGGTGACGCTGTTGACGATGGGCCCACCGGCGGCCGCCGAGGCGCTGCGCAAGGGCCTGGCCATGGGTGCGGCGCGCGCCGTGCACGTGCAGGATGAGGCCATCGCCGGCTCCGACGCGCGCGCCACGGCCGAGCTGCTGGCGGCGGCGCTGGGCAAGCTCGAGTATGACCTGGTCGTCGCCGGCGCGGACACGTCCGATGGGCAGGGGGGCATCGTCGCCGCGGCCGTGGCCGCCCGCCTCGGGTTGCCCTACCTCTCGTACGCCGCGCAGATCGAGCCGGCAGGAGACGGCCGCGTGCGCGTGCGGCGCATCTCGACCGCCGGTTACGACGTGCTCGAGGCGTCCACACCGGCGCTGGTGATGGGTACGCAGCTGCTGGGCGAGCCGCGCTACCCCTCGCTGCGCGGCATCATGCAGGCCCGCAGCAAGGAGATCGCCAGCTGGTCGCTGGCCGACCTGGGCGTCGATCCCGGGCGCGTGGGTGCCGGCGCCGCCACGTCCGAGGTCCTCTCGGCCACGCCGCCACCGCCCCGCGGTAGCGCCACCGTCGTGAAGGACGCGCCCGAAGCGGCCGTGGAGCAGGTCATCGCCTTCCTCGCCTCGCGGAGGCTGATCTGATGGCCGGCGCCATCTGGGCCGTGGGCGAGCTCGCCGACGGTGCGCCCACGCGGCTCACTCTGGAGCTGGCCACGTTGGCGCGCCAGCTGGCCGAGGCCGGCGGCACGAGCGCCGCGACGGTGCTGGTCGGCGAAGGCGCAGCCCAAGCCGGCGAAGAGGCCGCTGCATACGGTCCCGAGGTGCTGGCGATCGAGGCAGCCACCGGCGAGCGACCCTGGGCGCTGGTCGCCGCGCCGCGCATCGCCGCGCTGGCCCGCGAGCAGCAGCCGCGCCTGATCCTCGTCGGCGCCTCAGCCGACGGCAAGGACGTGGCCGGGTTGCTGATGAGCCTGCTCGACCGCGGCGCGCTCGTCAGTGCCGCTGGGGTGCGCTGGCAGGATGGCGGGCCGGTGGTCGCCATGAGCACCTTCGGCGGTCGCCTGGAAACGGAGAGCCGGCTCACCACCGAGGAGGGCATCATCGTCGTCCGCCCAGGCACGGTGAGCGCGGAGGAGGCCGCCAGCCCGGGCGGCGTGCGCACCGTGGAACCGCGCGCAGTCGAGGAGCTGCCGGAGGTGCGCGTCGTCGAGCGCGTGGCCGAGGAGGGTGCCGCGGCGCCCATCGAGGAGGCGCGCGTCATCGTGGCCGGCGGCCGTGGCGTCGGCAGCGAGGACGGCTTCCGCATCGTGCAGGAGCTGGCCGAGGCTCTGGGCGGAGCCGTGGGCGCCACGCGCGCCGTGGTCGACGCGGGCTGGATCGGCTACGGCCAGCAGATCGGCCAGACGGGCAAGATCGTCAAGCCGGCGCTCTACATCGCCTGCGGCATCAGCGGCGCCATCCAGCACAAGGTGGGCATGCAGACGGCGGGCACCATCGTGGCCATCAACCGCGATCCCGACGCGCCCATCGCCGAGTTCGCCGACCTGATGGTCGTGGGTGACCTCTTCGAGATCGTGCCCCGGCTGACGGCCGCCGTCCGCGCCCGGCGCGGCTGACGCTGCGGCGCGCGGAGCGGGCGCGTGTCCTGGGAGGTCGGCCTTCCGCTCCTGCTGGCGGCACTGGTCGCCTTCGTGGTCATCGGCTTCAGCCGTCGCGCCGGCGCGGCACTGGCCCGCAGCCGCGAACTGGCGCGCTTCCGCCGGGACAGCGCCGGACTTGCCGAGCGCGCCGAGGCGCTGCTGGGGCCGCTCATCGCGCGCGTCGACGCGGTGCGCCATCACCAGCTGCCGCCCGGCGAGGTCGAGCCGGAGCTGCAGTCCGGCCTCGAGGCACTCGGACTGCTGGCAGGGGAGGCGCGCGAGCTGGGGGCGCCGGGCGAACTGCACGGCCACGTCGCCGCCGCGGCCGACGAGCTCGAGCACGCCCGCCGGGCGGTCGAGATGGTGCTGCACGGGTGCCGCATGGCGGGCGGAGCGGGCGGCCGTTCGACGGAGCTCGAAGGGCAGACCTCGATCAAGCGCGGCTACCTCAACCTGCTCCACGCCCGCGACGCGGTCCGGGAGCACGCACTGCGCGCGCAGGCCGCGGCGGAGGCGGTGCGCGAAGGGTGGCGCCGCCCCCGTATCTAGTGGTACGCTACCATCGGAACCACTACAGGTTGTGGTCTGAGGGAGCGAGGGAGCAGCCAGGTGCGGTGCCCGATCTGCGGTCAGCCAGAGACGCGGGTGATCGATTCGCGCGACCTCGACGAGGCCGCCATCCGGCGCCGGCGGGAGTGCGTCGCCTGCGCCACCCGATTCACCACCTACGAGCGCATCGAGTCGGCGCGGCTGGTCGTGCTCAAGAGCGGCGGCCGGCGCGAGGAGTTCGACCGCGACAAGCTGGCCGCCGGCCTGGCCAAGGCGCTCACGCGGCGCCCGGTGGCGCCCGACGCCGCCGAGACGGCGGCGGACTCGATCGAGGCGCAGCTCCGCTCCGAAGGGCTCAACGAGGTGCCCTCGACGCGCATCGGTGAGCTGGCCATGGACCGCCTGCGGGCGCTCGACCAGATCGCCTATATCCGCTTCGCCAGCGTCTACCAGAGCTACGAGGACATCGAGCAGCTCAAGCGCGAGGTGGACGAGTTGCTCTCCGAGCGGATCACGCCGAGCGGTGGCGTGGCCGCCGTGCGGGGGCGGGGCAAGGGCGCCAAGCGCTGATGGTCCTCTCCGACCGCGACATCCGTGCCGCCATCGAGACCGGGCGCGTGCGCATCGACCCGTACGACTCGAGCTGCGTGCAGCCCTCCTCGGTGGACCTGCACCTCGACCGCGAGTTCCGCGTCTTCCGCAACAACCGCTACCCGTACATCGACGTGCGCGCGCCGCAGCCGGACCTGACCGAGCTCGTCTCCATCGACGACGACGAGCCCTTCATCCTCCACCCGGGCGAGTTCGTGCTGGGCCAGACGCTGGAGTGGGTCGAGCTGCCGCCCGATCTGGTCTCGCGCCTCGAGGGCAAGTCGAGCCTGGGTCGGCTGGGCCTGCTCATCCACTCGACCGCGGGCTACGTCGACCCGGGCTGGCGGGGCAACCTGACGCTCGAGCTGTCGAACGTGGCCAACCTGCCCATCGCCCTCTACTACGGCATGAAGATCGGGCAGATCAGCTTCTTCCGCATGACCAGCGCGGTCGAGCGCCCCTACGGGTCGCGCGAGCTCGGCTCCAAGTACCAGGGCCAGTCCACCCCGACCGAGTCGGCCTTCCATCGCGACTTCGAGGCAAGCCGGCGCGTCGTCAAGGGCGGCCCGCGACGGCCCTGAGCGTGGCCCCGGCAGCTCGTCGGCTGGAGGCTGCGGCGCCACGGTGAGCCTGACCGACGCGGTCGACTGGCGTGCCGAGCTCGGCGGTGGGGTGCGCGTCGCGCTCGTCCAGGCCGGCACCTTCGCCTCGGATGCGGGTACCGTCTTCGGGCCGGTGCCGCGCACGATGTGGCAGCGCCTGGTGGAGGCCGAGCTGAACCCCGACCAGACGCTCACCCAGGCGCTCAACTGTCTGCTGGTCGAGACGCCTGCCGGGCGCGTGCTGGTCGAGACCGGCGTCGGTGAGCGCATGGACGACCACCACCGTGCCCAGCGTGCCGTGACCGGGCCGGCCATCGTCCCGGCGCTGCGCGCGGCCGGCTTCGAGCCCGGTGGTGTCGATGTCGTCGCCGTCAGCCACCTCCACTTCGACCATGCCGGAGGGCTGCTGCTGGCGACGGGCGAGCGGGCCTTCCCGCGCGCCCGGTTCGTGGCGCAGCGACAGGAGTGGGACTTCGCCCTGGGCTCGAACCCGCGCCTGCAGGCGTCCTACGACCAGGCCGAGCTTGAGCTGATCGCCGACTGGGGGCGCGGCGACGCCGTCGATGGGTCGCGGGAGGTGTTGCCGGGCGTGGAGGTCGTACGCACCGGCGGCCATTCGGGCGGCCACCAGGCCATCGTCGTTCGCGGTCGGGACGGCGTGGTCGGCTTCTTCGGCGACCTGTGCATGCGGCCCTGGAGCACCAACCCGCGCTGGGTGCCCTCCTTCGACGACTTCCCGCTCACCAGCGTCGAGGTCAAGGCTTCGCTCTTCCGCCAGGCGGCGGATGAGGGCTGGACGGTGGTCCTCTCGCATGAGCCGCGCCGGCCCGTGGGACGCATCAGCGCCGACGGGAGGCGCTACCGGTTCGAGCCGCTGGTCTGACGGCCGGGGGGTCCCCCGCACCGTCGCCGGCCCTGGAGCGCAGGCATCAGCCGCCGTCCAGGATCCGGGCCAGGAATGCCTCCGCCTGCGCGTCGTTGAGCGGCCCCTGCCACGTCTGGCGGATGACGCCGTCACGGTCGATGAAGAGCTGGGTCGGCAGGCCGTAGGCGCGCCAGGCCTTGAAGACGCTGGCCGTGGCGTCGAAGCCGATGGTGTAGCTCAGGCCGTACCGGCTGGCGTAGGCGCGCACGTCCTCGGGGGTCGATTCCTGGACGCTGATGGCGACCAGTACCAGCCCCTCGTCCCGATGCCGCTCGTAGACCCGCTGGAGGGTCGGCGTCTCCTCCTGGCAGGGCGGGCACCAGGTGGCGAAGAAGTTGATCCAGACCGGCCGGCCGCGCAGGTCGGCCATGCGGATGGGCCGCCCATCGAGGTCGACCAGTTGGATGGGGCGAGGTGGCGGCGGCGCTGTGGCCAGGAAGGGCGCCGCGACGAGGAAGACGAGGGGGACCGCGCTGAGCAGGAGCAGGCCGGCCCGGCTGCTCCGACTGCGGAGGCGCATGCCGATCACGCCCAGCACGAGCGCGGCGCTGCCGGCGGCCAGCGCCACCTGCGGCCGGAGGTCCTCCGAGGCCAGCTCCCCGCTGAGCTCGGGTGCGACTTGGCCGACGGCCAGGCCCTGGGTCGGCGGTGCCACCGGCACGAACGTCGCACCCGGGGAGGGGAGCGGCGTCGGCCCCGGCCCGACCGGTGAGGTGAGCAAGGCCAGGACCGCCGCGGCCACCACCACGACCGCCAGCGCGGCCGCGATCTGGCGCCCGGTGACCGGCCCGATGAGTCCGCGCGCGGCCCGCCGCCGCGGCCGCCGGGGCGGCCCGCTCAGACCCGCGGCCACAGCCCGCTCAGACCCGCGGCCACAGGAAGCTGAAGGCGCGCGCGAAGAGGGTCAGGACGTCGAAGAGGATGGCGAAGCCGATGAGCACGACCAGCATGCCGCCCACGAACTCCACCTTCGACCCATGGCGCAGCAGCGGCCGGATCAGCCCAGGCGCGCGATCCATGGCCAGCGCGAGTGCGACGAAGGGGATGCCCAGGCCGGCCGAGTAGGCCACGAAGAGGACTGCCGAGCGGCCCGTGTCGCCGAGCGTGGCCATGCCCAGGATGGCGCCCAGGGTGGGCCCGATGCAGGGCGTCCAACCCAGCGCGAAGATGGCGCCCAGGCCGAAGGCGCCCAGCGGCGAGCGGCTG
>DASSPM010000101.1:0-3830 GCA_035699625.1 Candidatus Limnocylindrales bacterium
CGAGGGCGGCGGCCCCACGGCCTCGGCGGGCCGCTCCTCCCCCGCGACCCGAGGCGCCGTGGCGCCTCGCTCCGCCAGCCGCGCCTCCAGCTCCATCTGGCGCATCAGGCGCTCGACCTCCGGGTCGGGCGGCTGGAAGGATGGATCCCCCTCGATCGCCGGAGGCAGCACGACCGGCGGCAGCGATGATGCAGGGGCCAACGGCGCGCCACCGAGGACCCGTGCAGCGCGCTCGCCGGCCGCCTCGCGCCGCTTGCGCTCGATGCGCTCCTGCGCCTCGATGGCGGAGCGAGCGACCGAGGTCAGGCCGGGCACGTCGAGCTCCTCCTCGACCGGCTTGAGGCGCGAACCGCAGTGCGGGCAGACCGCAGCCTCGGGGTCGGGCAACGGCTGGTTACACCACTGGCAGACCCGCTCGGGCGGCTTGGGCAGGCCGTACTCGTGGAGGGTCGGGTCGACGTTCTCAGCGAAGGCCATGTCGCCCTCGCCATCGTCGTCGAGCCTCGAAGGCGCATGTTCCCCAGTCGGCTCGGCCGCCGACGCCTGGGTCACTCCGGCCGTCGGCTCGGCCCCCTCGGTGACGTGGTCGGGGTCCGCCGGGCGCGCGCCGCCCGCGTCGGGCGCCGGTCGCTCGGGGGCGTCGTCCATGGCCGCCAACTCTAGCGCGTGGGGCCGGCCGCGCGCCATCCCCCGATGGTCACGCTGCGCACCCCGCTCACTCCCATTCGATGGTGGCGGGCGGCTTGGAGCTGACGTCGTAGACGACCCGGTTGACGCCCGGCACCTCGTTCACGATGCGGCTGCTGATGCGGCCCAGCACGTCGTAGGGCAGCTTGGCCCAGTCGGCGGTCATGCCGTCCTCGCTGGTCACGGCGCGGACGGCGACGACGTTGGCGTAGGTGCGCCCGTCGCCCATGACCCCCACGCTGCGCACCGGCGTCAGGATGGCGAACGATTGCCACAGCGAGCGGTACAGCCCGGCCGCTTTGATCTCGTCGATGACGATCCAGTCCGCCTCGCGCAGCGTCTCGAGCCGCTCGGCGGTGACCTCGCCGATGATGCGGATGGCGAGACCGGGGCCCGGGAAGGGCTGTCGATGGACCATCGCCTCGGGCAGGCCGAGCTCTAGGCCGACCATGCGCACCTCGTCCTTGAAGAGGTAGCGCAGCGGCTCGACGAGCTGGAAGCGGAGGTCGGAGGGTAGGCCGCCGACGTTGTGGTGGGTCTTGATCTTCTGCGCCGCCTTGGTCTCCGGGGCGGTCGACTCGATCACGTCGGGGTAGAGCGTGCCCTGGGTCAGGAAGTCGATCCGGCCGAGCTTGGTCGCCTCCTCCTCGAAGACGCGGATGAACTCGTCGCCGATGATGCGCCGCTTCTCCTCCGGGTCCTGGACACCGGACAGGCGGGCCAGGAAACGCCCGCGCGCGTCGACCATCACCAGCTGCATGCCGAGGTCGCGCTCGAAGGTGACGCGCAGGAGCTCCGATTCCCGCTTGCGCATCAGGCCGTGGTCGACGTAGATGCAGGTCAGCCGGTCGCCCACGGCGCGGTGCACGAGCGTGGCCGCGACGGCCGAGTCGACGCCGCCCGAGAGGGCACAGATGACCTTGCCGTCCGAGCCCGTCTCGGCCGCGTGCCGCTCGACCCGGGCGCGGATGCCGGCCACCGTCGTCTCGATGAAATTGGCCGGCGTCCAGGTCGGTCGGGCACCGGCGACCTCGAGCACGAAGTTGCGCAGGATGTCGCGCCCGGCGGGCGTGTGCGCCACCTCGGGATGGAACTGGATGCCGTAGAGGCGCCGCTCGGGATCGGCCAGGCCGGCGAAGAGCGTCGAGTCCGTCTGGGCCGTGGCATGGAAGCCCGACGGCGGACTGACGATGGTGTCGCCGTGGCTCATCCACACGGGCTGCTGGCGCTCCAGCCCGCGGAACAGGCCGTCCTCCGCGGTGACCGTGACGCTGGCGGGTCCGTACTCGCGGCGGGTCGCGGGGGCCACGTCGCCGCCGAGCTCGCGGGCCATCAACTGCAGCCCGTAGCAAATGCCCAGGACCGGGATGCGGCCGCTCCAGAGCGCGGGGTCGGGCCGCGGTGCGCCCTCGTCATAGACGGAGGCCGGGCCGCCCGAGAGGATGACCGCCTTCGGCCGGCGGCGCTCGAGCTCCGAGAAGGGCGTGTCGAAGGGGAGCAGCTCCGAGTAGACGTTGAGCTCGCGCACCCGCCGCGCGATGAGCTGGGCGTACTGAGAACCGAAGTCGAGCACGACGACCGTGTCGGGCTCCAGCGCCTCGGGCGCCGTGGCGTGCGGGCGGTCGTCGGCGGGACGCTCAGGCGGTGGTGCCTTGAGCGCCGTCTCGAGGTAGGCCTCGACCTCGGCGTCGTCCGGGGCCAGCACCCGATGGCCGGCGTTGGCCGCCTCGCCGTGGACGGTCTTGCCGCGCTCCCTGCCGCGCGCGGCGGGGTCCGCGCCCGCCTCCCGCGCGTGCGTCTCGTCGGTCGTCTCCGCCTCTCGCAATCACCCCTCCTGGTGGCGCCCCGGTGCGGACCAGTCTAGCCGCCGCACCCTGGCCGGCCGGCGCGCTATCCCCTCCGGCCCTGCTGCCAGCTCTTGCCTTCCGAGGCCACGGCGGGCGCGTAGACCAGCTCGACCTGCTGCATCTCGCGGATACTGCGGGCACCGAGCGCAGCCATCGACTGGCGCAGCGCACCGACCAGGTTCTGCGTGCCGTCGGTCACGTGCGCCGGGCCGAAGAGGATGCGCTCGAGGCTGCCCACGGTGCCGACCCGGATGCGCGTGCCGCGCGGCAGGGTCGGCGATGGCGCGGCCATGCCCCAGTTCGTGCCGCGGCCGGGCGCCTCCTCGGCGCGCGCCAGCGGCGAGCCGAGCATCAACGCGTCGGCGCCGGCGGCGATGGCCTTGGCCAGCTCGCCGCCGCGGCGCATGCCGCCGTCGGCCACGACCGGCACGTAGCGGCCGGTCTCGTCGAGGAAGGTGTCGCGCGCGGCGGCCACGTCGCTGATGGCGGTAACCTGCGGCACGCCGATGCCGAGCACCTCGCGCGTGGTGCAGGCGGCACCCGGGCCGACGCCCACGAAGATGGCGGCGATGCCCTGGCCCATCAGCTCGTAGGCGGCCTCGAAGGAGGTCGTGTTGCCGACCGCCACCGGGATGGGCATGAAGCGGGTGAACTCGGCCAGCGAGAGCGGCTCGTAGCCGCTGGCCAGGTGACGCGCCGACGAGACCTGGCTCTGGACCAGGAAGAGGTCCGCGCCGTGCTCGGCGCAGAAGGGACCCAGCCGGCGCGCCACACCGGGCGTCGCGGCCACCGCCGCGGGCGAGCCGGCGGCGTGGATCTGCTCGATGCGCAGCGCGATGAGGTCCTCGCGCACGGGCTGCGCATAGGCCTCCGAGAGCAGCGTCTGGACCTCGTCGTCGGGCGCCGTGGCGATGCGCTCCAGGATGGCGTCCGGCTCCTCGTAACGCGCCTGGATGCCCTCGAGGTTGAGCACCGCCAGCCCGCCCAGGCCGGCCAGCACGCCCGCCGAGCGGGCGTCGACGACGGCGTCCATGGCCGAGGCGAGGATGGGGATGGCGAGGCGCAGCCCGGCCAGCTCGACCGAGACGTCGACGTCCGCCGGCTCCACCGTCTCGGTGCCCGGGGCGAGCGAGACGTCGTCGAAGCCGTAGGTCGGGCGGATGGCGTCGACCTTGGATGGCCTCCGGCGCAACGGCAGCCCGACGGCGGGGCCCTGGCTCCCTCTCGTCGGCGCTTCCGGCGTCACGGGGCGGTCGGCTCTCCTGCGGCGGTGGCGGTCGGGAGGCAGTATACCGA
>DASSPM010000102.1:0-9274 GCA_035699625.1 Candidatus Limnocylindrales bacterium
GCCGGGGACGGACTGTATCCGTTGGATCGTCTGATGCAACGCGCGACCGAGATCCGGTCGTCTTGTTTCGTTCGATGCAATTCTGGCCGGGGAAGCGCCACCAGGGCACCGGCGCTCGAAGCGCCGCGACGGCCTGGCCGGAGAGGGGCCGCCATAGCCTGGCCGGGCGACCACGGCGCTGGGGATACCGCCGGCTACTCCTCGGCCAGCGTGTGGGCCTGCTCCCACCAGCCCTCGATGCGCAGGTCGTCAGGTGGCTCGACACCCAGGGCGCGCGCCGCCAGGTGGAGTCGAGCACGGAACTCGTCGAGCGGCAGCTCGAGCAGAGCCTCGAGGCCGACGATGCCGGCCTGGGTGAAGAGCTCCTGCTCGGCGGGCCCGAAGGTGGCCAGGTTGAGCAGCAGGGCCTCGTCGCGCCAGTCGTTGACGTCGTTGGTGGTGGCGTTGATCTGGTCCGCCAGGTACTGGCGGCGCGTCGGCGTCTCGGAGACCTCGAGCAGCAGGCCCGTGGTGAAGATGCCCTGCTTCAGCAGCTTGTCGAGATAGACGAGCGGCGGGCGCTGGAGCTGCTCGATGGGCGGCACGGACGGACGGACCTCCTCGCTGCGGGACACCAGGCTGGTCGGCGCGATGGTACCGCGGTGCCGGGCGGTGCGGCAGCTCACCGGTCGGGCCACGATGCGGCGTGCCGCCGGGACGCAACTGTGGTCGCTCCGGTCATCCATACATGCCCGGACTCGAAGTCAGGGAGTTGACACGGCCGGAGGGCGCGGGACGGTCGCCGCGAGCTCGATCGAGCGTGGCACGTGCGCGAATCGCACCGCTCGGCGACCCAGACCGGCCCGGACCGGCGATACCGGTCGCCACTGAGTCCCCCGGTGCATCGATGGCACTGATCCCCGCCGCCAGGCCCCGTTCGATGCACCCGGGTGCATGACTGCCAGTTTCGGCGGGCATGGAGCGCCGGCTGCAGACCCCCGCGGGCCCGGCGGCTGCAGACCCCCGCGTGCCCGGCGGATGGAGTCCCCGCGGGCCCGGCGGATGACGCCCCCCGGCTGCCACGCGCCCGCCGCCGCGCAGGGTCGGCAGATGGCCCCGCGGCCCGGTCGGATGACGCGCGCGGTATCGCGCCTCCTACCCCGGGGCTACTCCTCCTTGGCGTCGCCGAAGACGGTGTAGTGCCAGCCCTTGTCGGCCACGCCGGTCAGCTCGACCATGACGTGCTTGACGCGCGTGTAGTCCTCGAACGAGTACGACGACATGTCCTTGCCGAAGCCCGACTGCTTGAAGCCGCCGTGCGGCATCTCGGAGGCGATGGGCAGGTGGTCGTTGATCCACACGGCGCCGAAGTCGAGCGTGCGGGCGGCCTTCATGGCCTTGTAGATGTCGCGCGTCCAGACCGAACTGGCCAGGCCGTAGCGCGTGTCGTTGGCCTTCTCGAGGACCTCGTCCTCCGTCTCGAAGCGCAGCACGGTCAGGACCGGGCCGAAGACCTCCTTCTGCGCGATCTCCGACTCCTGCGGCACGTCGGCGATGAGCGTCGGCTGGTAGAAGGCGCCGTCGAGGCCGGGCACCTCGGCCGGGCCGCCGCCGGCGACGACGCGGCAGCCGGCTTGCCGGGCACGCTGCACGTAGCCGTCCACCCGCTGGAGGTGTTGCTTGCTGATGAGCGAGCCCAGGTCGGTCGACTCTTCCATCGGGTCGCCCACGCGCACGCTCTCGACATAGCCGCGCAGCTTCTCCACGAACTCGTCGTAGACGGGCTGCTGGACGTAGATGCGGGTCGCGGCGGTGCAGTCCTGGCCGGCGTTGATGAAGCCGCCGGCGACCGCGCCGCGCGCCGCCGCGTCGAGATCGGCGTCCTCGTAGACGATGAAGGGCGCCTTGCCGCCCAGCTCGAGGTGGACGCGCTTCAGGTTGCCACTCGCCAGTTGCTGGATCTTCTTGCCCGTGTCCGAGTCGCCCGTGAGCGAGACCAGGTCGATGTCCGGGTGCGCGGCGATGGCGGCGCCGACCACCTCACCGTTCCCCGTGACCACGTTGAGCACGCCGTCCGGGAGACCGGCCTCCTTCGCCAGCTCGGCCAAGCGGATGGTCGTCAACGGCGTCAGCGTGGCCGGCTTGAGCACCACCGAGTTGCCCGCGGCGAGCGCCGGGCCGATCTTCCAGATGGCCATCATCAAGGGATAGTTCCAGGGCGCGATCTGGCCCACCACGCCGATCGGCTCGCGCCGCACCATCGAGGTGTGGTCCGTGCTGTACTCCCCGGCCGCCTTGCCCTCCAGGTGGCGCATGGCGCCGGCGAAGAAGCGCATGTTGTCAGCGCCGAAGGGCACGTCCGAATCGCGCCGGAACTTGAGCGTGGTGCCCGTCTGGAGCACCTCGAGGCGGGCCAGCTCCTCGGTGTGCTCGTCCATCAGGTCGGCCAGCTTGAGCAGGACCTTCTCCCGATCGGGGATCCAGAGGTCCCGCCAGCGGCCGTCGCGGAAGCTGCGCCGCGCGGCGGCCACGGCACGGTCGACATCCGCCTGGGTGCCGGAGGGGACACGGCCGACGACCTCGCCGGTGGCCGGGTTCTGGACGTCGATCCACTCCCCGCTCGAGGACTCGACCCATTCCCCGTCGATGAACATCTTGTAGGTCTTGACGGTGGTCTCGACGGCCATCTCGCTCACGCTCCTCGGTCACGGCTGAGGGTCTGGACGGGGCGCCGCCGGGCATCCCTCTCGCCGCGGCGGCGGTCTCTTCGCACTGCGGTCAGGAGCCCCAGTCTACGCTTCCGGGGCTGCGAGTTCCATTCTCATCTCTGCGTCGATGGCCACGAATCGCGCAGTCGCCCGAGCAAGCAGCCTGCGGATATCGGCGGCGCTCGATGATCAGTCGACGAGAGTCGCATCGACGCTGAGGGCGACGTTGCCCTTCAGCGCCTGCGAGATGGGGCAGTTCTGCTTGGCGTCGTCGGCCAGCGCGCCGAAGGTCGCGGCGTCCATGCCCGGCACCCGGCCACGCACCTCGAGCGCGCTGGAGATCACCTTCCAGCCGGCCTCCTGCTTCTCGAAGGTGACCGTGGCCCCGACCGCGAGGTGCTCCGCGGGGCTGCCGGCCTTGGCCAGGCGGCTGCTGAGCGCCATCGAGAAACAGGCCGCGTGCGCCGCGGCCAGCAGCTCCTCGGGGCTGGTCTTGCCTTCCGACGCCTCCGTCCGGGCACGCCAGGTCACGGGCAGGTCGCTGAAGGCGCCGCTGCCGACGCTGTTGATGGTGCCGGCGCCCGACAGGAGGTCGCCCTCCCAGGTGGCAGCGGCGGTGCGGATCTGGACCAGGCGAGTGGTGGTCATGGGTCACCTCCGGGCAGTCTCGCTGTCGATCTTTGCTCGTGTCGTGGAATCGTCGCACAGCCGGTGGCAGGCCGCCGTCGCCGCCGCTGGCGCAGGGCCGCGGGGCCTGCGACGATTCGGGCGCCCACCAGCCGGAGCCGACGGGGAGGTGCCCGATGCCCATCTTCTGGAGCGAACTGCCCGCCGCCCGTACGCGCGAGATGGCGGCCGACGTGGCCACCTTCTCGTGGGTCTGGGTCTGGGTCGGGTTGGCGGCACAGCTGCACGCCTTCATCGCCGGCTTCGCCGAGGCAGGGCGCGCGATCCGCTCGGGGGGCACCGAGATCGAGGCCGCCGGCGGCCGCCTGGCGGAGGGCATCAGGGGCGTGCCCCTCGTGGGCGAGCAGGCGGCGACCGTGGCGCGGGGCGCCTTCAGCAGCGCCGGCCGGCCCTTCATCGACGTGGGCACCGAAGTGGAGGGCCTCGTCCTGGCACTGGCCGTCATCGCCGCCTTGCTGCTCGTGGCCGTGGCGCTCATCCCCTGGCTGACGCGTTACGTGCCCTGGCGCGCGGCTCGCCTGGCCGGCCTGCGAGCGGCGCACCGAGCCATCCGCCAGGCACCCGACCTGTCCCGACCCGAGGTCATGCGGCTGCTCGCATCGCGGGCCGTGCACCGCCTGGACTGGGCCACGCTGCTCGAGTACAGCGACGATCCCCTGGGCGACTGGGCCGGCGGCCGGCACGACCGCCTGGCCCGCGCCGAGCTGGCCAGCGTCGGGCTGCGCACCCTGTGAGGGTGAGCGAGATGAGCGAGTCCACGACCCGCGAGGCCACGTCACCGGCCGGGGAGCGCATCGACCGGGCCCTGCTGCGCGACACGACGGCCGCTCTGCGGCGCTGGCCCGCCTGGCTCTTCCTGGCCGCCTGGCTGGTCGGTATCTGGCTGCAGGTCAGCGGCGGCGGGATGGGCCGCCTGTCGCTCATCCTCATCATCGCCGGCGGCTGTGTCGCCTACGGCGTCATCGCCTGGTTCGCGGGCCGCGACATTCGTGCCGACCCGACTCCGCTGCCGGTGCGCGCGCCCGCCGGCGAGGCACTGGCCATCGGGGCGGCGCAGCTCGGGGTCATCCTCTTCGTCTTCGGCTACGTGCTGCCCCCGCTGGCGCTGCCGGGCGCCTTCCTCTTCATCTTCGGCGTCCTCGCCTGGGCCGTGACGGCGGCGCGCGCCGGCTACCGGCTGCGCGACTTCGCCTGGCTGCGCCGCTCGTGGCGGCCGTTCGCCATGCTGATGTTGGCCGTGGCCGTGCCCAAGTTGCTCGCGCTCGGCCTGCCGAACCCGATCGCGCTGGCGGCGGCCGTCCCATCGGGCATCGCCCAGCAGGTCGTGGTGCAGGCCGGCCTGCAGAGCCGTTTCGAGGCTGTCACGCGCCGCGCCGACCTGGCTGCGGTGCTCACGGCCGTCGGCTTCGGCATCACCCACACGCCGCTCAACCTGCCTCTCGCCGGCGGCGACTTCTGGCTGGCCCTCGGTGCGGGGCTCGTCTTCCAGGCGCCCATCGGGCTCGTCTTCTGCATCGGCTACGTGCGCCATCGGGCGCCGCTGCCGCTGGGCATGGTGCACGCCATCGCCATCACCTGAGTCAGCTCCCGGGATGGCCCCACGGGACAGAGGCGGCCCCCCGGGGAGAGCTCGACCGGGAGGGGACCGTGCTCAGCGGGCGGTGACCGCCTCCAGCAGGCGCCGGGTGGCCAGGCTGATCTCGTCCACGGCGGCCTCGAAGGCCGCTTCGTTGCGCTGCGACGGGCGCTGGAAGCCGCTCACCTTGCGCACGAACTGGCGCGCGGCGGCACGGACGTCGTCGTCCGCGGCCGGGACCTGGCCCTCGCGGAGTCGGTGGATGCTGCGGCACATGGCTGGGGTGTCCGTCGGTTCAATCGAACGGGTGGACCCGCTTCTTGACCTCCTCGAGCTCGTCTTCCTCGCCATTCGGGCCGCCTGCTGCCCGGTCGTAGCCAGTGGGCTGCTCGGATCCCTGCTGCGGTGTCGGGTCCGGGGTCGGCTGGGAGCTGGCGGGCGTGTCGGACACGTCGTTCATTCGTCGGTCCCCTCCTACGGGGAACGCCCTCGTTAGGCGCCCGGGCGGCAATGCTACTCCCAGGCAGGCGGGGCGAGCATGAACGGCCTATCCGGTCAGGGCGCGCCAAGCAACTCGAGCGCCTTGAGCAGCTGTGCATCGCCCGATGCGCGCACCTGCGCGGCGGACATCGACTCCAGGTCGGGCGGCTCGAGCGGCCGCACGCCGGGCGCGATCTCCACCCGCTCGTCGGGAGCGATGCCGTCCGGGAAGATGCGCCGACCCGACGGTGTCAGCCAGCGCTCCACCGCCAGGCGCAGCGCAGAGCCATCGGACAGAGAGTACGTCTGGAGCACGGTGCCGGTGCCCACTGTGCGCACGCCGACGAGCCGTCCGCGCTTGGCGTCCTGGATGGCGCCGGCGAGGATCTCGGCCGAGCTGGCCGTGCCGAAGTCGATCAGCACGGCCATCGGCAGCTCCACCACCCGGGCGCCGCTGCGCACGGCCACAGCGGTGCGCTTCCGGGCCGCGTCCTCGCGCTGGTAGACGACACTGCCGGGGGGCAGCAGCTGGCTGGCGGCACCGACGGCCTCGTCCACCAGGCCGCCCGGGTCACTGCGCAGGTCGAGCACGATGGCCGTCGCTCCGGCCGCGCCGGCCGCCGCCAGCGCGGTGCGGAACTGCTCGGCCGCGCCCTGGGAGAACTGCACCAGCCGGACGTCGGCGACGGTGGTGCCGGGAATCATCGCCCAGGTCACCGCCGGCACCACGATGCGCTCGCGGACGATGGTCACGTCGACCGGCGTGGCCGTGCCCGGGTGGATGACCGTGATGGTCACGCTGGTGCCCGCGGGTCCGCGCACGCGGCGCACGATCTCCTCCAGCCCGAGCCCTTCCGCGGAAGCGCCCTCGACGGCCACGATGCGGTCGCCGGAGCGGAGGCCGGCACGCTTCGCCGGCGTGCCGCTGATGACCGAGACGATGACCGGCACGCCCGACTCCTCGCTGAGCAGGACGCCGATGCCGGTGATGCTGCCCTGCAGCTGCTCCTCGGCGCTCTTGACCTGCTCGGGGGTGAGGAAGCCCGTGTGCCCCGGATCGCCGAGCGACCCGAGCAGGCCGTCGATGGTGCCGTAGGTGAGCCCGGTCGGGTCGAGCTCGTCGCGGTCGACGTAGTGCTGGCGCACCAGCATCAGCGCCTCCCAGAGGAGCCCGATGTCGGCCGGCGCATCGGGCGGCACGGTGACGCCCGGACCGATGGTGCCGACCGGTGAACGGCCGGGCGAGGCCGACCCGGAGGGAGTGCCGCTGGGCCCGCTGGCCGCCGGCGTGTCCGTGGCCACGGGCGCCGGCGCCGTCGGTGTGCCGGGGCCGCCCGCCACGAATGCCGTCGAGCGGCCCACGAGCAGGCCGCCGACGAAGACGAGCACGAGGATGAGCACCGCGGCGATGGCCACGCCCGGCCGCGCCCGATCGGGCGGCGGCACGGGCGGGCTGTAGGGCGCGAGCGGGACTGGGGCGGGCTGGTCGGGGTGCGTCGGCTCGGCTGGCATCGGATCGTCGGACATGACCCAATCATCGCCGAGCGTCGGCGAGCATGCCGCGAAGGTGTCGGCCAGGCGACAGCGCGACAGTGGCGGCGGCGTCAATCATCGGTCCACCATCGTCGGCCGGCCCACACCGACAAAGATCATGGAGGCCTACACCTTGCGACGCATCGCTCCGTTCATCGCCGCCCTCTCGCTCACGCTCGCCCTCGCCGGCAGCGCCTCCGCGGGTGGGCTCAGCCTCGGCCGACTCCAAGACGCTGGCTGGACGTGCTTCGACGTCGACGGCCCGCTCGGCGTGCACTGCATGTCGCGCGGCGACGCGTGGGGACAGCCGCAGGTCCAGCTGCTCTACTTCGACACCCAGTCGGTGAGCGACAGAGGTGCGTCCTTCCTCGGCACGGAGTCGCTCATCCGGGCTGACCTGTATGCCGGACAGCCGTGCCCGACGCAGAGCCTGCCCGACTACTTCTTCATCCCGCCGCTGGGCTACTACGCCTGCCACCGCAACTGACCTGGGGCGGGACCCCAGCCCGCAGGGAAGCGTCCGCACCGGGCGCCGTTCCTCCCTTGACGGCGCCGCCTACGATGCCCCAGTCGGGCTCGCGATGGTGGCGCCGAGGGGCGCCCAGCCGGTCCGGCGATGGAGGGGTTGCCCGGTGCGACGGCTTGCTCTGCTCTGCTCGATGCTCCTGCTGCTCGGAGCCGCGCCCACGGCCACCGCCGCGGACGCGCCCGGCTCGTGCGCCAGCGCGGTCTCGAAGTCCGTCGGCGCCTGGCACTCCGAGACCATCGGCAGCGCGACCGACGTCGACTGGTTCCGCTTCAGCCTCACTTCGACGCGCCGGGTCCTGGTGACCCTGGGACGCCTGCCCAAGAACTACTCGCTGGCGCTTTACTCGAGCTGCGGCACCCTCCTGGCGACCTCCAACCGCGCGGCCACGACCTACGAGGAGATCGACCGCTCCCTGGCCGCGGGCACCTACCGGGTGCGGGTCGCCGGTGTCGGCGGAGCCACCAGCTCGTCCCCCTACTCGCTCCGCTTCCGGCCGCTGGCGAGCGGCGTGGTCGTCCTCTCCTCGGCGGCTTGGAAGGACGGCGCCGGACGGCTGCACATCCCCGGAGAGGTCTACAACAACACCTCGAGCACACGCAGCGGGGTGCGTGTCACGGTGAATCTGATCCACGCCGACGGCGGCATCCAGAAGACCGTGACCGTGGCGACCGAGGTGGAGCTGCTGCGGCCGCACGCCCGCAGCCCCTTCCACTTCATCATCAGCGCGCCGCCCGACTACGCGCGCCTGCGCTACAGGGTCAGCAGCGCCGCCACCAGTGCCGTGCCGGTGAAACTGACGCTGACCAACCGGACCGCCTACCGCGCCGACGACGGCTCGTGGCACTTCCCGGGCAGCGTCCGCAACCCGAACAGCTACACCGTGCGCCTGATCGAGGTGATGCTGACGCTCTACAACGATCGCGGCGGCGTGTTCAACACGATGACCGAGCCGACCACACCGGCAACGCTCATCTCAGGCGCCACGGCGACCTTCGACCTGGTGCCGACGGAGCGCTTCATCGGCGCCAACCGCTACACCACGCTCGCGCAGGGGCGGCGCTAACTCGCGGACGATCTCGGTAGCCTGGCGGAAGACCCAAGGGGGGTAGAGATGACCCGGTTCACGGCTTGGCTCCTTGCCTTGGTTCTGACTGGTTGCTCGCCAGCTACGCGCGTGACGGAACCGTCGCCATCGACGGCGCCCTCCACGCCCTCTGACGCTGCAGCAACGCCCACCGCAGTCGCGAGTGCCGCTGTAACCGCGACCCCGGTCACCCCTTCGCCCGAACCTTCAGCTGATGCGACAAGGATCGCGACCCATTGGGTCGCATACCGGCCGCGATACTCGGACTACCTGACCGTCCAGATAGCCGTAGAGGTCAAGAACACCGGGACAGCGTGGATCGAGTTGGCACCGCACGACACGGACTATCAGATCTTCGACAAAAGTGGGGACGTCCTCGAGACTGGCGGCTTCACGTATGCGTATCCGCAGCACCTCGCTCCCGGGCAGGTCGGGTACTTCGCAGACGAGACACTCATTGACGGGGCTAAGCCAGACCAGATCGGCAAGGTCGAAGCCGATGCCTTTTTCTCCGAAGCCGATTCCGCCGAGGCCACTACCTTCGAGTTCGACCGCATCAAGGTCATCCGCGAGGAGTTCTCGGACGGGTATGTGGTGTCGGGCCTCATCACGGCCGATCAGGACACGGACTCGGCGGCCGTGGCTGTGCTTTTCTTCGGGAGCGGCGGCAAGTTCCTTGGCTTCACCTCGACGAACCT
>DASSPM010000103.1:0-5917 GCA_035699625.1 Candidatus Limnocylindrales bacterium
GCCAACGTGGACACGATCTTCCTGGTCATGGCGCTCACCGGCGACTTCAACCTGCGGCGCCTGGAGCGCTACCTGGCGCTGGCCTGGTCGAGCGGCGCCGACCCGGTCGTCGTGCTCAACAAGGCCGACCTGTGCCCCGAGCTCGAGGGCCGGCTGCTGGCCGTCGATGCCGTCGCGGTCGGCGTGCCCGTGCATGCCGTGAGCGCCGTCACCGGTGCCGGCCTCGACGCCCTGGCGCCCTACCTCTGGCCCGGCCGCACGGTGGCCCTGCTCGGCTCGTCCGGCGTGGGCAAGTCGAGCCTGGCCAACGCGCTCCTGGGCGAGGCGCGGCTATTGGTCAACGCCGTGCGTGCCGACGACGAGCGCGGGCGCCACACGACCACCTCGCGGCAGCTGCTCCGGCTGCCCGGCGGGGCGCTGCTGCTTGACACACCGGGCATGCGCTCGGTCGGGCTGTGGACGGCCGAGGACGGGTTGCAGCGGGCCTTCGACGACATCGCCAGCCTCGAGGCGGCCTGCCGCTTCTCCGACTGCGGTCACGCGGGCGAGCCCGGCTGCGCGGTCCTGGCCGCGGTGGCCGACGGCTCGCTCTCGGAGGACCGCCTCGACAGCCGGCGCAAGCTGGAGCGCGAGCTGGAGATGCTCGCCGCGCGGCACGATCCGCTGCTGCGTGCCGAGCGCAGGCGTCGCTTCAAGCAGCAGGGCCAGGGTGGTCGGGCGGCCATGCTCGCCAAGCGGGGCGGGTCCGCCTGACGGGGCCGGGCGGGTCGCCCGGAGGCACGTCCCGGCCGGGCAGGCGAGAATCGGCTCTCCGCCGAGGAGATGCAGATGCCCGACGACTTCCGACTCACCAGCACCGCCTTCGCCGACGGAGAAGCCATCCCGGCCAAGTACACCTGTGACGGCGCGGACGTCTCGCCGGCTCTCAGCTGGCAGGGGGCGCCCGAAGGCACGGCCGCCCTGGCCCTCATCGTGGACGACGCCGACGCACCGAAGGGGACGTTCGCGCACTGGGTGGTCTACGACATGACGGGCACCTCCACGGGCGCACTGCCGGAGGCGATCTCAGAGTCGCCCGAGGCGCCGCCCCAGGGCCGCAACGACTTCCGGCGCGTCGGCTGGGGCGGCCCCTGCCCGCCCTCCGGGACCCATCGCTACGTCTTGCACCTCTACGCCCTCTCGGAGGTGCTGGGCCTGAACGGCGCACCGACCGCCGATGAGCTGCGCCAGGCGATGGCCGGCCGGGTCATCGCCGAGGCGACGCTGACGGGCACCTATCGCCGGAGCGGCTGAAGCGCGGTCTGCGCCTTCAGAAGGGCAGCCGCCGCTCCCGCGCCACCAGCTCCAGCCAGGCTCGCTCGCGGCCGATGGTCGTGCGCGGGCCGTGGCCCGGCAGCGCCGCCAGCGCGTCGTCGAGGCGCGCCAGGCGCGCGATGGAGTCGACCATCGCCTCCGCCGAACCGCCCGGCAGGTCGGTGCGGCCCCAGCCGCCGGCGAAGAGCGTGTCCCCGGTGAGAAGCAGTCCCTCGGCCCGTGCCAGGAGGCAGACGGAGCCCTCGGTGTGACCGGGTGTGTGGAGGACCTCGAGACGGATGCCCCCGAAACGGATCTCGCCACCCTCGGCCACCTCCACCGCGGGCACCGAGGGTGGGATGGGGAAGGGCGCCCAGAGCGGCTCCGGCCGCTCCAGGCCTTCGCGGTCGAGGGGATGGACGGCGATCTGTGCGCCGGTGGCCGCCTGGACCGCCGCGTTGTCGCCGATGTGGTCCCAGTGACGGTGCGTGCTGACGATCAGCTTGAGGGTCCAGCCGCGCTCGGCCAGCAGTTCGCCGATCCAGGCGGCGGAGGGCGTGGCGGTATCGACGGCGATCGCCTCGCGCGAGGCTTCGTCGCCCAGGACCCAGACGTTGGTGCTGATCGGCCCGACCACGCGGTGCAGCAGTTCCACGGCGCGCTATCGTCGCACCCATGGAGGCGGAGCGGGTCATCCGGCTGCTCGGGCTGGTGCCCCACCCCGAGGGTGGGCACTACCGCGAGACGTGGCGCGCCACGGAGAAGCGCAGCGGCCGGGCCATCGCCAGCGCCATCTACTTCCTGCTGAAGCGCGACGAGGTGTCCGCCTGGCACCGCGTGGATGCCACGGAGATGTGGCACTTCTACGCCGGGACGCCGCTCGAGCTGCGCGTCGCCGAGGATGGCGCGCGCCCGCCGGCGCACTGGGTGCTCGGGCCGGACGTGGCGGTGGGAGAGCGGCCGCAGCTGGTGGTGCCGGCGGGCGCCTGGCAGTCGGCCCGTAGCATGGGTGACTGGACCCTTGTCGGCTGCACGGTCACGCCGGCCTTCCGCTTCGAGGGCTTCGAGCTGGCACCCGACGGGTGGGAGCCCGGGCGCGGTCCGTCCGCGCGGGGCTAGCCTGCGGCGGCTGGCTCGGCTGGCTCGGCCGGTCCGGCCGCGGCGGGCCGGGTCGGGGCAACGGCGGTCGCTCGGAAGCCGAGCCGCTGCGGTAACGTGCCCGCACCGAGCCGCTCGAACGTCGCGCTTGCCTCGGCCACGCCCGCCTGTGCCTCCTCGTCGTCGGGCAGCAGATGTGCGCGCTCGAGCAGCACGACCGCCACTTCGAAGTCGAGCCGCAGGTCGCGCAGCCGGGCCAGCGCGCGAGCGTAGCCGTCGCGTGCGGCCGCGGTGTCGCCCTCCATCGCCGCGGCGCCGGCGCCGTGCGCCGTGGTCAGCGCATCGAGGAACTCGCCATGGAGGCCGTAGGCGGCCACCGCGGCGAGCCGCTCCCGCAGCCGATCCCCACGGCCGTCCCAGAGCGCGGCTCGCGCACCCAATGCATGCCCCAGGATCCCGAAGCCACCGAGCTCCTCGCTGCCGGAGGCGACCGCGGCGTCGTGGGCCACCGCATGCTCGCCGGCTGCCCAGGCCACCAGCGCCTCCGTGATGCGCAGGTTCGCCAGATGCTGCGGTGTGGGCGCGGCATCGAAGGCCACTCGGAACGGCTCCAGGCGGCGGCGGGCCCCTTCGATGTCGCCACGCAACGCCTGGACGGTGATGGCCGCGTCGACAAGGTTGAAGCGCGCACCGCGGGGGATCTCATCACGATCGAATTCGGCGGCGCTCTGGTCGATGGCCTCCCAGTCGCCGGCGAAGAGCGCGCTGTCCGCGGCGTTGCCAAGAGCAGCCGCCGTCCAGGTGAGGAACCCGAGCCGGCGCGCAAGTGCGGCGCCGTCGAGCGCATAGTCGCGCGCCGCGAGCGGATCATCGAGCATCCCCCAGGCCGACAGATTCATGATGGTCCGATTGCGTGCGTTGGTCAGGCCGTGGCGGTCGATGAAGTCCAACGCGCCCCGCAACAGGGCCAGCGCCGTGCGCAGCCGGCCGACCTCCGCCAGCGCCCAGCCCTGCGAGGCGAGCAGCTCGGCGATCGAGGGCGCGAGATCGAGTCGCTCGGCGCGCTCGAGGGCCAGCTCCGTGACCGCGAGCGCCTCGCGCGGCTCGGCGCGGAACAGATGCACGCGGGCCAGCTCCGCGGCGAGGCGGACGACCTCGGGCTCGTCCTCGAGATCGGCCATCTCCGCATAGCCCGCCTTCAGCAGGTCCCGGGCGCCGTCGAGGTCCGGCTCGAACATGAGCGCTGTCCCGAGGCGCCGGATGGCCCGGGCGATGGCCGGGCGATCACCCTGCGCTCGCCGCCCCTCGAGCACTTCGCGCGAGTACGCGACCGCGCTGCCATCGCTCACGGTCGCGTCGAAGGCGGCCGTCGCGGCGCGGTCCTTGAGCTCGAGCCGCTCACCGTCGTCGTCGGTGATGCTGATGGCGTCCTCGAGGCGCGCCAGCTGTTCCGAGTAAGCGTGCAGTTCGCGTGCGCGATCGGCTGCGGCGAGCAGGGCGTCCCGCGCCTGTCCCTTGAGGCGCTCCGCCTCCGGCGTGTCGGCAGCCGCGCGGTACGCCTCGAGCGAGTGACTGGCAGCCACGCCCGCCAGCTCATCCCCGAGCCCGGCGAAGTGCTCCGCGGCCGCCAGGTGGCGGGCCTGCCGGTCGCGCCTCGAGAGCCGCTGGTAGGCCACCTCGCGGGCGAGGGCCTGCACGAAGCGGTACTGGCCGCGCTCCGGCGAGCGCGGGTCGGCGTCCAAGACCAGCAGCTCCTTGCGCACCAGCTGGCGCAGGGCCGGCTCGGCGACCTCGACGGGCTGACCGGATACGACGGCCACGGCGTCGAGCGTGAAGCTCTGGCCCAGCACCGCCCCGACCTGGAGAAGGGCGCGCTCCTCGGCCGACAGCGCGTCCAGCCGGGCGGCGATGAGCGCATGGAGCGACTCGGGCACGGCCAGGGCGCCGACCTCACCGACCAGGCGGTAGCGGCCCTCGTGCTCGGTGAGCTGGCCCTGGTCGAGCAGCATGCGCACCGTCTCCACGGCGTAGAGCGGGATGCCCTCCGAGCGATCACGGATCGCCCGCAGCGCCGTCTGCGGCAGGCCCGGTGCCATGCCCAGCAGGAGCATCTCCATCGCCTCGGGCGCGAGTGGCTCGAGGTGCAGGCTGGTGAAGGAGCGCTGGCCCGCACCCCACGTCGGGCGCCGCTCGAGCAGGTCCGGCCGCGCCAGAGTGACGATGGTGATCGGCTTGGCACGCGACCACTCCAGAAGGCCCTCGATGAAGTCGAGCAGCCCGGCGTCGGCCCACTGCAGCTCCTCGAAGACCATCACCGTCGGGCCGCGCTCGGAGACCCGGTCGAAGAGGGTGCGCCAGGCGGCATGCAGCTCCTCGCGAGCTCCCGGCGGCATGGGCTCGAGACCGAGGAGGGCCGCGTAGCGCGGCTCGGCCCAGGCGCGCTCCTCGGCATCGGGCAGGTATACCTCCAGCGTGGCGCGCAGCTTCGCCCGCGACTCGTCCGCGTCGTCGCTCTCGGCGATGCCGGCCCGCCGCCGGACCATCTCGCCCAGCGCCCAGTAGGCCGTGCCCTCGCCGTAGGCGGGCGAGCGCCCCTGGTGCCAGTAGACATCGTCCACGACGCCGTCGATGTACTTCTCGAACTCCCAGGCGAGACGGCTCTTGCCGATGCCGGCGACGCCGATGACGGAGACCAAGCGCGCCCGCTGCTCGCGCGCCGTGGCGTGGAAGAGCTCCTTCAGCAGGCGCAGCTCGTCCTCGCGACCGACGAACGGCGGCTCGAGCCGTGCGCTCCGACCGAAGCCACGCCTGCCGGCCACCACCCGCACCGCCCGCCAGGCCGGCACGGGCGCCGACTTGCCGCGCAGCTCCTGTTCGCCGACCGGCTCGAAGACGATGGCCGAGGCGGCCGCCCGCGAGGTCCCCTCCCCGGCCAGCACGGTGCCGGGCGGCGCCACGGACTGGAGTCGGCTGGCCGTGTTGACGAGGTCGCCGGCGACCATGCCTTCCCCGACCGCTCCGACGGTCACGGCGGCCTCGCCCGTGACGACGGCGGCGCGCAGCTGGAGCTCGCCCAGGGTGGGGTCGATGCGCAGCAGGTCGACCGCCCCGACGAGGTCGAGGGCGGCACGCACGGCCCGCTCGGCGTCGTCCTCCTGGGCGGTCGGCGTGCCCCAGACGGCCATGACCGCGTCGCCGATGAACTTCTCGACCGTGCCGCCGTACCGCTCGATGCGCTCGCGGGCCAGCTCGAAGTAGCGCGAGAGGAGATCGCGCACCAACTCCGGGTCGCGCTGGTCGGAGAAGGCGGTGAAGCCGACGAGGTCGGCGAAGAGGACACTCACCAGGCGGCGCTCGGAGACCGCCCGCCCGGCCGAGCCGGGCGCGCCGGCCTGCCTGGCGACGGGGGCCACGGCATCGGCCGTGGCCATGTCCCTGCCGCACTCGCCGCAGAAGCGGTCGTCGGGCTCGTTGGCGGCGCCGCAGTGCGGGCAGACGAGCGCCAGCTGCGTGCCGCAGCTGCGGC
>DASSPM010000104.1:0-5063 GCA_035699625.1 Candidatus Limnocylindrales bacterium
TTTCGAGCAGCTCCGCGACCATTCCGAGCGCTCCGCCCGCATGGCGCTCGCGGCGGGCTGTTCCGCCCGGACCGCCGAGCTGATCCGGCGCCAGGCGGCGCCCGACGGCGATCGGGCGGTGGAGGCGCTCCGCCTGGCCGACCAGGCCAGCTGATGGCGGCCCTGGCGCCCCGCCCAGGCGATGCGGCTCTCCTGACCGGCGAAGTGTCGGCCGCGGCCGGCGACGCCCTGCCGCTGCCCGAGGGCGGCGCCTCCATCCGCTTCACCGACGCCCGCCGGCCCGAGGCAGCCACGCACGTCAGCGTGGGTGCCTTCGACGGTCCGCTGGCGCTCCTGCTGGCCCTCATCGAGCAGCGCGAACTGGACGTCCTGCAGGTGCCGCTGGGCGACCTGGCGGCGGCCTATCTCGAGGCCCTGGCCGGCCTGCCCGGAGAGCGCATGGCCAACATCAGCGCCTTCGTGGCCGTGGCCTCGCAGCTCATCCTGATCAAGTCCCGGGCGCTCCTGCCGCGCCCACCCCAGGCCGCCCTGGCGGAGGGCGAGGAGGCGCCGGACCCCGAGGCGGAGCTGCGCCGACGACTCCTCCTCTACCGCGCCTTCCGCGACGCCGGCGCCTGGCTCGGCGCTCGGCTCGAGGCGGGCCTGCGCCTCTTCCCCCGAGAGCCCGGCGCGGCAGCAGCGGCGGCCATGGCCGGCGCCCGGCCCGCGGACGCGGCGCCGCTCGACCCAGCGCTGCTGGTGGCAGCGCTGGGTCGCTCGGCCGAGCTGCTGCCCCCGGCCGCGCCACCGCCCGAGGTGATGACCCGCACGGTGACCCTGGCGGAGCGCGCGGAGGTCATCCGGGCCGCGCTGCGCCGCGCGCCGACCGTCGTGCTCCAGGAGCTGCTGCGCGGGACGCGCGACCGGGTCGTCATGGCGGTCACCTTCCTGGCCATGCTCGAACTGGTCAAGCGGCGGGAGCTGGCCGTCGAGCAGGAAGCGCCGTGGGGGCCCATACGCTGCCGCGCCACGACGCCCGAGGAGCGCGCGGCGGCCGGCCCGGACGTCGCAGGCGCCCCCATCGACGAGACACTGGCGGACTTCGCGTGAGCGAGGAGCCTATCCCCGCTGAGCCGGGTGGCCTCGACGAGGTGCGGCTCGAGGCGCTCCTCTTCGTCGCAGAGCGGCCCCTTGCACGGCGCGAGATCGCCAGCCTGGCCGGGGTCGATCGCGAGACCGTCGACCGCCTCCTGGGCGACCTCGAGGTGAGCCTTCGCGGCCGCGGCATGCGGCTCCTCGCCAGCGGCGACCGCGTCGAGCTGGCCACGGCGCCCGAGGCGGGCTCGCTCATCGCGCGCTACGTGGGCGCGGAGGGCGTGCGCCTCTCGCCCGCGGCGCTCGAGACGCTGGCCATCGTGGCCTACCGCCAGCCCGTGACGCGCAGCGCCGTCGAGCGCATCCGCGGCGTCGACTCGGACTACGTCTTGCGCAGCCTGCTGCACCGGCGCCTGGTGGTCGAGCAGGGCAGGGCCGATACGCCCGGCCGGCCGATCCTCTACGCCACCGGCTTCGACTTCCTGGAGCGCTTCGGGCTGACCTCGCTGGACGAGCTGCCGCCGCTCGAAGCCGACGTCGCCGAGCGGCTGGCCGAGGGTACGGTGGAGGGCGCCGACGACGAGACAGCGGGGGGCAGCGACGGCGGCGAGGCGCCCGAGGGCGACGAGTCACCGCAGGACGGCGGGCATGCCTGAGGTACGCATCCAGAAGGCGCTCGCCGATGCCGGCGTCGCCTCGCGCCGCGCGGCTGAGGCGCTGGTCGCCGCCGGGCGCGTGACGATCGGCGACCGACCCGCGAGCATCGGCCAGCGCGTTGACCCGGAGCGTGACCACATCAACGTCGACGGGCGACCACTGCGCGCCCGCCCCGAGCCGGTCTACCTGGTGCTCGACAAGCCGGCCGGCGTGACCAGCACCGTCGCCGATCGGCACGCGCAGCGCACCGTGGTCGAACTGGTGCCGCGGGAGATCCGTGCTCGCGCGGGACGCCTCTACCCGGTCGGACGCCTCGACCGCGACTCAGAGGGGCTGCTCCTGCTGACCAACGACGGCGACTGGGCCGAACGGCTGCTCCACCCTCGCCATGAGGTGGAGCGCGAGTACGCCGTCGGCCTGGCTACGGCCCTGCGGCCCGAGCAGGAGCGCCGCCTGCTCGACGGCATCGAGCTCGAGGAGGGGATCGCACGCCTGCTTGCCCTGCGCGCCGCGACACCGACCGAGACGCGCGCCCTCGCCGGCGCCATCGACCCTCCCCCGGGCCGGATGGCCTGGTACCGCGCCACCATCGGCCAGGGCTGGAAGCGCCAGCTGCGGCGCATGTTCGCCGCCGTCGGCGCGCCGGTCAGCCGCCTCGTCCGGGTGCGAATCGGCACGCTCCGCCTGGCCGGCCTGCGACCCGGCGAGGTGCATCTCCTCTCGGCGCGCGAGGCCGCCCGCTTGGCGGCAGCGCTGCCCCGCGAGGCAGGCACCAGGGCGGAGGCCGCCCGGTCCGACGCGGTGGGCGACCGACGCAAGGCCCCGGCCCGCCACCTGGTGGTCAGCCTGGATGGTCCCGGCTCGAGCGGCAAGAGCACCGTTGGCGCGGGCGCGGCGTCGCGACTCGGCTACCGCTTCTGCGACACCGGCCTTTTCTACCGGGCGCTCACCTGGCTGGCGCTGCAGCGCGCGGTGGACCTGGCCGACGAGGCCGCGCTGGTGGCGTTGGTGCCGGCGGTGACGCTCACGCCCGATGGCGAGGGTCGCCTGACCCGCGTGCGCGTCGACGGCGCGGACGTCACCGCGCGCGTCCACTCGGCACGCGTGGACCGACACGTCAGCGAGGTGGCGCGCCAGCCGCGCGTGCGCGAGGCCCTGCTGGGGGTGCAGCGCGGGCTGGCGGACGGCGGCGGCATCATCATGGCCGGCCGCGACATCGGCACGGTCGTCCTGCCGGCGGCCGACCTCAAGCTCTGGCTGCAGGTCTCGCCGGAGGAGCGCGCGCGGCGCAGGGCGGGCGAGCGCGGCCTCGACCCCGATGGCGCCGAGGCGCACCGCCTGGCCGGCGAGCTGCGCGAGCGCGACCGCATCGATGCCAGCCGGCCCGTGGCGCCGATGCGCGTGCCCGAGGGCGCCGTGGTCATCGAGAGCGACGGCAATACGCTCGAGCAGACCATCGAGGCGGTGGTGCTGGCGGTACGGGCGGCGGAGCGGCGCCGGTAGCGGTGAGGCGCTTCCTCGACCGGTTCACGGCGCGCGTCATCCGGCTCGTCCTCTCGAGCCTGGCGCGCGTGCGCTGCGTGGCGCTCGACCCGCTGCCGCGACAGGGTCCGCTGATCATCGTCGCCAACCACGTCAGCCTCATCGACCCGCTGCTCATCGGCGGCTGGCTGCAGCCCGTCGTCGGACGGCGCATCCGCTTCCTGGCCAAGGAGCAGCTCTTCAGCGGCCCGCTGGGCTGGCTGCTGACCCGCGCCGGCGCCATCCCGGTGCGTGCGGGCGGCAGCGACGTGGCGGCCTACCGCGCCGCGCGGGCGGCGCTCGAGGCGGGCGAGGTCGTGTGCATCTTCCCCGAGGGGACGCGCAGCCCCGATGGGCGCCTCGGCCGACCCTTCCCCGGCGTGGCCATGCTGGCCGCGCGCAGCGACGTGCCGGTGGCTGCCGTGGGCATCGCCGGCGCCCTTCGTTTCCTGCCCCGCGGCGCGCGCCTGCCCAGGCTGGGCACGCGCATCACCCTGCGCGTCGGCGCGCCATTCCGGCTGCACGTGGAGCCGGGCGTGGCCCGGCGCGTCGCGGTCGCGCGGGCGAGCGACGAGCTGATGGGCCACATCGCGCAACTGCTGCCGCCCCCGGAGCGCGGGCCGCGCCTGCCTGCGGCGACGGGCAGCACGCGCTAGGACGCGACACCCGGGCTTCCCGCGCGCGGGCCGGCGGGCACCCCGTGCCATACTTCCAAGCGAGATGCCAGCCGTCGAGACCGTCGAGATCGCCCGCCGCACCGGCTTCTGCTACGGCGTGCGCGAGGCCATCGACTACGCCAAGCTCGCCGCCGCAGAGGGCAAGCGCACGCACACCCTGGGCCAGGTGGTCCACAACGAGGGCGTCATCGCCGAGCTGCAGGAGCAGGGCATCCGGACCGTCGACACGCTCGACGACGTCGAGCAGGGCGCCGCGGTGGTCATCCGTGCCCACGGCGTGACGCCCGAGGTGATGGGTCGGGCGCAGGAGAAGGGGCTCGAGGTCATCGACGGCACCTGCACCTGGGTCATCCAGGAGCACAAGGAGATGGCGCGCCTGGTGGAGGAGGGCTACACCATCGTCCTGCTCGGCACGCCGCGCCACCCCGAGGTGGTCGGCCTGCTGGGCTACGCGCCCGAGGCCATCGTCGTCGACGAGGAGGAGGACTGGCAGGCCATCCCGCGCACCAAGCGCATGGCGCTCATCAGCCAGTCCACCCAGCCGCCCTGGAAGTTCGAGAAGCTGGCCGCCTTCCTGGTCAGCCGCTGCCACGAGCTCAAGGTGGTCAACAGCGTCTGCCCGGTCACCATCCGCCGCCAGCAGGACACCATGGAGCTGGCCGAGCGGGTCGACTTCATGGTCGTCGTGGGCGGCCGCAACAGCGCTAACACCAAGGAGCTGACCCGGCTCTGCACCATCGCTGGCACGCCCGTCCTGCAGATCGAGTCGGCGCGGGACCTCGACGACCCGGCGATCTTCGGCGAGGCGCATGTGGTGGGCGTCACGGGCGGCACCTCGACGCCCATCGAGGACCTCGAGACGGTGGCCGCGCGCATCTACGAGATCGCTGGTGCGCCCGGCTCGCGCGAGCGCGCCAGGGAGCTGGCCCACGAGGCCCTGCAGGCCGTGGCCGAGCCGGCCTACCGCAGCACCTCCATCGGCCGCCAGCGCGCAACCTCCGCGGCCACCGGCGCCGCCTGAGGCGTGCCCGCCAGACGCACGCGGCGGGTGACCGCGTCCCGCCTGCCCGAGAACCTGCCGCTCGAGGGCCTGCCCGTGGTGGCCATCGTGGGCCGGCCGAACGTGGGCAAGTC